>CAYPID010000009.1:32572-63528 GCA_964410725.1 uncultured Saprospiraceae bacterium | reverse complement strand
AGAATGTTTACAGGTATTATTGAAGCTAAAGGTAAAGTAATTGGAATTGAAAAGAATGGTACCAACCATACATTAACTATTTCTTCAGAAATAGCCAATGAAGTTCAAATAGACCAAAGTATAAGTCATAATGGAGTATGCCTAACCGTGGTTGGGATAGAAGACCAATCCTATCAAGTCACCATTATTGAGGAAACATTGAATAGATCCAATTTAGGAAGCTTACAAATAGGAGAAGAACTTAATTTGGAACGAGCTATGAAGGCCAATAATCGATTGGATGGACATCTGGTACAAGGACATGTAGATACAACTTGTATTTGTAAAGAAGTGGAGACCAGGGAGGGCAGTTGGTATTTTACTTTTGAATATCAAGAAGATCACCACCATTTATTAGTAGATAAAGGATCGGTTTGCATCAATGGGGTAAGTTTGACAGTCATCCATCCAGAGCATGGTTCATTTCAAGTCGCTATCATTCCCTATACCTTTGAACACACGAATTTTAATACCTTGAAAAAGGGAGATAAGGTCAATATTGAGTTTGATATATTAGGAAAATATATCGCGAGATATATGGAAAAAATAAGGGGTACTCATTAAAAAATGAGCACCCCTTATTTAGAATTCATTTAAGGATTACTTTAATCCTCCTCTATCATTTGTTCCATTTCAGCTTTCTTAGCTTCTATTTCTGCTTGAGCTTCAGAAGTGGTAACAATCATTCTATCGTATTTTCTAGAGCCAGTGCCCGCGGGTATTCGCTTTCCAACAATAACATTCTCTTTAAGTCCTAATAAATGATCTTGTTTAGCTCCTATAGCTGCCGTACTAAGCACCTTAGTAGTTTCCTGGAATGAGGCTGCTGAAATCCAGCTTGTAGTTCCTAAGGAAGATTTAGTGATTCCCTGCAACAATGGAGAAGAAGTCGCTGCCATTGCATCTTCAAATTCAACCAACTTCTTATCGTTTCTCTTGAGTAAAGAGTTTTCTTCTCTCAATTGACGCAAAGTTACCAATTGGCCTTGCTTAAGATTAGTGGAATCTCCAGCGTCAGTGATTAACTTTTTATCGAATATCCAATCGTTTTGTTCTAAGAAATCATATTTCTCGACTGCTTCCCCTTCAAGGAATGTAGTATTACCTGGATCTTCGATTTGAACCCTTCTCATCATCTGTCGGGTAATCACTTCAATATGCTTATTGTTAATGGTAATCCCCTGAGAGCGATAAACTTCCTGAACACCGTTAACCAAATAAGACTGAACAGCAAAAGGACCCTTGATATTTAAAATATCCTTAGGGGCTATTGCGCCGTCAGATAACGGCGTTCCTGCTCTAACAAAGTCACCGTCTTGGACCAATACGTGTCTGGACAAACCAATAAGGTATTTGCGCTTTTGACCGTCTTTAGCTTCTACGATTACCTCTCTATTTCCTCTTTTTATTTTTCCAAAACTAACGACACCGTCAATTTCAGATACTGTAGCAGGATTAGATGGGTTTCTCGCTTCAAAGAGCTCTGTTACCCTAGGAAGACCCCCAGTGATATCTTGGATCTTACCTAGAGATCTAGGAATTTTAGCAATTTTCTGCCCGGCTTTGATTGATTCGTTATCATCAATAGAGATGTAAGAACCCACGGGCAAATTGTAGTGCTTCAATTCTTCTGAACCATCCGTACTCATGATTCGAATAGTCGGTATCTTTTTCTTATTCTTTGACTCAATGATTACCTTTTCAACATAACCTGTTTGATCATCCCTTTCAACCCGGTAAGTACTTCCTTCCTCAATGGATTCAAATACCGCCTTACCTGAGAATTCCGAAACGATAACTGCGTTAAATGGATCCCATTCACAAATCAAATCACCCTTCTTAATTTTTTGCCCATCCTTAACTTGTAAAGATGCGCCATAAGGAATGTGATTGGAAACATATATTTTACCTGACTTCTCATCAACAATTCTAATCTCCCCAGTTCTTGAAAGAACAATTTGAGTATTTCCCTCTGCTGGATCCAAGCTCTCTGTTGTACGGATACCATCAAACTCCAATTTGCCGTCAAACTTAGAGGTAATTTCAGATTCTGTCTTGGATACCGAAGCGATACCACCTACGTGGAAGGTTCTCAAAGTCAACTGAGTACCAGGCTCTCCGATAGATTGAGCTGCAATAATACCCACTGCATCTCCTTTCTCCGCTATTCTACCCGTAGCTAAGTTCATGCCATAGCACTTAGAACATACTCCCCTTTTGGTTTCACAAGTCAAAACAGACCTAATAGTTACTTTTTCTACCCCTTCTGATTCGATAAGTCTAGCCATATCACTATCGATGAATTCTCCAGCCTTTACCATCAATTCATCTGTAACCGGGTGATATATATCGTACAAAGTATATCTACCATCAATTCTTGAAGAAAGTGGTTCAATAACTTTGTCGTTATCCTTAAGGGCTTCGGTTTCAATTCCTCTTAAAGTGCTACAATCCTCTTCCATAATCACCACGTCCTGAGCAACATCCACTAATCTACGGGTTAAATAACCCGCATCTGCAGTTTTCAAAGCCGTATCAGCCAAACCTTTTCTTGCACCGTGGGTAGAGATGAAGTATTCCAATACAGATAATCCATCCACAAAATTGGAGAGAATAGGGTTTTCAATAACAGCACCACCTGTGTCCCCCGATTTTCTGGGCTTCGCCATCAATCCCCTCAAACCACATAACTGCTTAATCTGCTGTTTAGATCCCCTGGCACCCGAGTCCAACATCATATAAACTGAATTGAACCCTTGTTTGTGCGTGGCCAATTCTTTCATCAATGTATCTGTGATCCTATTATCAGCGTAAGTCCATTTGTCAATGATTTGGTTGTAACGCTCATTATTGGTGATTAACCCCATATTGTAGTTATCCCAAACCTCATCAACTTCCTGCTGTGCCTCACTCAAAGTTTTGACTTTGATACTTGGAGTAATCAAATCCCCCAAATTAAAAGATAATCCACCTTTAAAAGCCCACATAAATCCAAGATCCTTTATAGAATCTAAGAAATCCGCGGTTACACTAAAACTCGTCCTTTTAAGAACGTCAGCGATGACATTCTTTAAGGCCTTTTTAGTTAATAACTGATTGATAAATGGAATACCCTTAGGAGCCACTTCATTCAACAAGACCCGACCAACAGTGGTCTGAATACGAATTAACTTGGAAGCTGAATCTGCAGTATTTTCCCTTACCCTAACCTCTATACCTGCGTGAAGGTCCACTTGCCCTTCATTGAAAGCAATGATGACCTCCTCAGGTGAATAAAATCTTCTTCCCTCTCCTTTAACAACAACTTCTTTGGTAGATTTTTTCTCCTTGGTGATATAGTACAAGCCCAAAACCATATCCTGAGAAGGTAAGGTAACGGGAGAACCATTCTGGGGGTTTAACATATTGTGCGCAGACAACATCAGCATCTGAGCTTCCAGAATAGCCGCTTGGCTTAGGGGAACGTGAACAGCCATTTGGTCTCCATCAAAGTCTGCGTTAAATGCACCACAAACTAATGGATGTAATTGAATCGCTTTTCCCTCAATTAATCTAGGTTGGAAAGATTGTATGGACAATCGGTGTAAGGTAGGTGCCCTGTTTAACAATACAGGATGTCCTTTCATTACATTTTCCAAAATTTCCCAAATAACTGAGTCTTTTTTATCAACTAATTTTTTCGCTGACTTAACTGTTTTGACAATTCCCCTTTCAATCAATTTTCTGATGATAAAAGGCTTGAAAAGTTCAGCAGCCATTCCTTTGGGAATACCACATTCGTGAAGGTGCAAAGAAGGACCTACTACAATGACAGAACGCCCAGAATAATCTACTCTTTTACCTAAAAGGTTCTGACGGAATCTACCCTGCTTTCCTTTAAGAATATCACTTAAGGATTTCAAAGCTCTACCACCTTCGGCTTTAACCGCATTTGATTTTCTAGAGTTATCAAACAAAGAATCGACAGCTTCCTGAAGCATTCTCTTTTCATTACGAAGAATGACTTCTGGAGCTTTGATTTCTAACAGTCGCTTCAAACGGTTGTTTCGAATGATGACTCTTCTATATAAGTCGTTCAAATCTGAACTCGCAAATCGTCCCCCATCCAAAGGCACCAAAGGCCTTAATTCGGGCGGGATAACAGGTAAGTACTGAATTATAGTCCATTCTGGTTTATTCTCCTGCCTGGTTAAGCCATCTCTGAAAGCTTCCACTACTCGTAATCGCTTTAAAGCCTCAGACTTTCTCTGTTGAGAGGTTTCATTCTTAGCTTGATTTCTTAACGAGAAGGATAATTCATCTAAATCTAAATTGGCCAATAAATCTCTAATGGCCTCAGCCCCCATCTTAGCAATAAATTTATTTGGATCCGAATCATCCAATTGCTGATTTTCTGGAGGCAGGGTCTCCATAATTTCTAAATATTCCTCTTCTGTCAATAAAGGATAATTCTCCTTTTCGTCAAATAAATCAGCTTTAATCCCTCTATTGATGACTACGAATCTTTCGTAGTAAATAACTGACTCCAACTTCTTTGAAGACAATCCCAACAAATAACCGATTTTGTTGGGTAAAGATTTGAAAAACCAGATATGAACTACTGGAACAACCAATTTGATGTGCCCCATACGCTCTCTTCTTACCTTTTTTTCGGTAACTTCTACTCCACATCGGTCACAAACAATTCCTTTATATCTAATTCGCTTGTACTTACCACAATAACATTCATAATCTTTTACCGGACCGAATATTCTTTCGCAAAACAAGCCATCTCGTTCCGGCTTGTAGGACCTGTAATTAATAGTTTCAGGTTTAAGAATCTCCCCTTTAGACCGCTGAAGAATATCATCTGGGGAAGATAGACTCACTGTGATGGTCTCGAAGTCTTGACTCTGAACTTGACTTTGTTTTTTAAAAGACATTATTTAGATTTTAATTCTATTCAATAATAATCCAGTCGCTACAATACTCCTTTTATTCAAATTTTATATCCAAGGCGAGACCTCTTAATTCATGAACCAATACATTGAAAGATTCAGGAATAGAAGGCGTTGGAAGGTTATCGCCTTTGACGATAGCTTCATAGGCCTTGGCCCTTCCGTTAATATCATCTGACTTGATGGTCAATAACTCTTGCAAAATATTAGCAGCACCAAAGGCTTCCAGAGCCCATACTTCCATTTCACCAAATCGCTGTCCACCAAACTGTGCTTTACCCCCCAACGGTTGTTGGGTAATTAAAGAATAAGGACCAATCGATCTTGCGTGCATCTTATCATCTACCATGTGAGACAATTTCAACATATAGATAACTCCAACTGTAGCTTGCTGGTGGAATCGGTCCCCTGTTTCCCCATCATATAAGTAAGTTTGACCTAAAGACGGTAAAGAAGCCTTTTGAATCCATGTTTCAATTTCTTCCTGACTGGCTCCGTCAAAAATAGGAGTGGCAAATTTTACTCCCAATTTTTCACCAGCCCATCCTAATACCGTTTCGAAAATCTGACCCAGGTTCATTCTTGAAGGAACACCAAGTGGATTCAAAACAATATCAACCGGGGTTCCATCCTCTAAGAAGGGCATATCTTCCATTCTTACAATTTTGGAAACAATTCCCTTATTACCGTGACGACCAGCAAGTTTATCTCCTACCTGAAGTTTTCTTTTCTTGGCCATATAAACTTTAGCCAATTTCAATACCCCTGCAGGAAGCTCATCCCCAATACTGATGTTAAATTTCTCCCTCTTATATCTTCCAATTTCCTCGTTCAACTTGATATTGTAGTTGTGGAGCAACCTGGCAATTAAATTATTGGTATTATCATCAGTAGTCCAATTGCTATAGTCAATAGACGTGTAATCTAAATCTCTAAGAATTTCCTTAGTGAATTTCTGGCCCTTTGGAATTAAATCTTCTTTGTAAATGGTCTTAACGCCTTGAGCCGTTTTACCTTTAACCATCGACATCAACTTATCAATCAGTATTGTCCTTAGTTCATTAACCGCAATAGCGTGTTGATCATCGAGTTTAGCTAATTGATTTTTCTCCTGATCCTTTTGGATTTTATCTTTTTTAGCTCTCGCAAAAAGTTGTTTATCGATAATAATGCCTTTGGTCGAAGGAGGTGCTTTCATAGAAGCGTCTTTGACGTCCCCAGCCTTATCACCAAAAATGGCTCTAAGTAGCTTTTCTTCAGGAGTTGGGTCTGACTCACCTTTTGGTGTAATCTTACCAATCAAGATATCGCTCTCCTTTACCCACGCACCAACTCTAATAATCCCGTTTTCATCTAAATCTTTAGTAGCTTCCTCACTTACGTTGGGAATATCATTAGTTAACTCTTCCTCCCCTAATTTGGTATCCCGAACGTCCATTTCAAAATGTTCGATATGGATGGAAGTGAAGACATCTTCGCGAATTACTCTTTCTGAAAGAACTATGGCATCTTCAAAGTTATACCCTTTCCAAGGCATAAAGGCAACTTTCAAATTTTGTCCTAAAGCTAATTCCCCCCTCTCGGTAGCATAACCATCACAGAGAATCTGGCCTTGTTCCACTCGATCTCCCTTTCGAACTATAGGTTTGAGGTTGATGCAAGTTCCTTGGTTGGTCCTTTGGAATTTAGTTAATTTGTAGGACTTGAAATTATCTTCGAAAGAAGTCAATTGATCCTCTTCACTTCTATCGTATTTGATGATGATTTCATTAGCATCGACATATTCAACCACTCCATTGCCCTCTGCGTTAATCAACATCCTAGAATCTCTAGCTACTTTTCCTTCTAACCCTGTTCCTACAATTGGCGAGCTAGGTCTTAACAACGGAACCGCTTGACGTTGCATGTTAGAACCCATTAATGCACGGTTGGCATCATCATTCTCCAAGAACGGAATCATGGAAGCAGATACCCCAACAATCTGGTTGGGCGCAACATCCATATACTCGATGTCCTCAGGAGCTAGAACAGGGAAATCACCGTGTTCTCTGCACTTGATTCTATCTGATTCGAAATTGCCCTCATCTGTAATAGGCGCATTAGCTTGCGCAATCTTCATATAATCTTCTCCTTCAGCGGACAAGTACACAGGTTCTCCTGCTAAGGTTACTACCCCTTCATTTACCTTTCGATAGGGGGTCTCCAAGAATCCCATTTTATTGATCTTGGCATGCACACAAAGGGTAGAAATTAAACCAATGTTTGGTCCTTCTGGTGTTTCAATGGTACATAGTCTCCCATAGTGAGAATAGTGCACATCTCTAACCTCAAAACCAGCTCTTTCCCTGGATAAACCTCCTGGCCCTAAAGCTGAGATTCTTCGCTTATGAGTAATTTCGGAAAGTGGATTGGTTTGATCCAAAAATTGTGATAATTGGCTGGTTCCAAAAAACGAGTTAATGACAGATGAAAGGGTTCTAGCATTGATCAAATCAATTGGAGTGAATACCTCATTGTCTCTAACATTCATCCGTTCTCTGATGGTTCTAGCCATCCTAGCCAATCCAACCCCAAATTGAGCATATAACTGTTCGCCTACTGTTCTAACTCTACGGTTACTTAAATGGTCGATATCGTCAATCTCAGCCTTTTGATTCATCAAACTAACCAGATATTTGACGATTTCAATGATATCTTCTTTTGTCAACACCAAGGTTTCCGTTGGTGTATCCAAACCTAATTTTCTGTTGATTTTATACCGACCAACATCTCCGAGATTATATCGCTTGTCCGAAAAGAACAATTTATCGATAATACCCCGAGCTGTTTCCTCATCGGGTGGATCAGTACCTCTAAGTTGTCTGTATATATACTGAACTGCTTCTAATTCCGAACTTGAAGGATCCTTTTGAAGGGTATTGTAGATAATTGAATAATCTTGATCAATTTCCTCCTTTTGCAGAATAACAACTTCAGCACCTGCATTTTGGATTTCTAAGATTTTTTCTTCATCCAAAATTTCATCCCTCTCAAGGATAATTTCATTTCTCTCAATGGTAACAACCTCACCAGTATCCTCATCTACAAAATCTTCTGTCCAACTCTTCAAAACTCTAGCAGCTAATTTTCTGCCTATAATAGATTTAAGGTTTTTGGGAGAAACCTTAACCTCATCAGCTAAATCAAATAAATCTAATATTTCCTTATCTGTATGGAAACCAATAGCCCTTAGTAGAGTGGTTACAGGGAATTTTTTCTTTCGGTCAATATAAGCATACATGACCGTATTAATATCCGTAGCAAATTCCATCCACGCTCCTTTGAAAGGAATGACTCTGGCGGAATAAATTTTTGTTCCATTTGGATGGAAAGTTTGACCAAAGAAAACACCAGGAGATCGATGTAACTGAGAAACAATCAACCTTTCAGCTCCATTGATAACAAAGGTACCCTTAGGAGTCATGTATGGAATATTTCCTAAAAATACATCCTGTACAATAGTCTGAAAATCAACGTGCTCTTCATCATTACAAGAAAGTCTGAGCTTGGCCTTCAGGGGAACACTGTAGGTAAGTCCCCTTTGCATACACTCTTCAATAGTATATCTAGGAGGATCTACGAAGTAGTCAAGAAATTCTAAAACGAAAATATTCCTGGCATCTGTAATCGGAAAATTTTCTTGAAAAACCTTGTATAGTCCCTCATTCATTCTGTTTTCCGGCGTAGTTTCTAACTGGAAAAACTCCTGGAATGACTTTAACTGAATTTCTAATAAATCCGGATATCCGGAGGCCTGTTTGATTTTACCGAAACTTATTCGTTGGCTTTCGGCTGATTGGACCATTCCATTGGTTGTCATTTGCTATCTGGATTTGATGATCTGGATAATGAAATCTTATTTATACGACAATAGGCTTAGCGAATAGAACCCTATTCGCTAAGCCATAATAACCGTAAAGTGCTATAAAAACACTAAACAGTCAGTAGAAAAATCACTTAAGTTCTATTTCAGCACCTGCTTCTTCTAGAGCTGCTTTGATTTTCTCAGCTTCGTCTTTAGAAACACCTGCCTTAACTGTAGTTGGAGCAGCATCCACTAAATCTTTAGCTTCTTTCAAACCAACATTCAATAAAGTTTTAACTTCTTTAACCACCTTTAACTTACCAGCACCTGCAGATGTCATAACTACATCAAATTCAGTTTTTTCAGCAGCTCCACCAGCGTCTCCGCCAGCAGCTGCAGGACCAGCTACAGCAACAGCAGCAGCAGCAGGTTCGATGCCGTATTCATCCTTTAAAATCTGTGCCAACTCATTTACCTCTTTTACCGTAAGGTTAACAAGTTGTTCTGCGAAATCTTTTAAATCAGCCATTTTAATGGTTTTTTTAATTGTACGATAATTATTTATATCGTGCGTTAACACTTGGAAGCCATTTTAAATCGTTTGCCTTATTGCACGGTTTCGGCAAACTGATATATTTACGATGCCCGTTCCTCAAGTGCTTTAACCAAACCTGAGAGTGTATTTCCCCCAGATTTAAGCGCACTGACCACATTCTTGGCAGGAGATTGTAACAAAGAAATAATATCCCCAATCAAATCTTCCTTTGACTTCAAACTAGCCAAAGAATCAATTTGATCATCTCCAACGTAAATACTTGTATCGATGTAAGCAGCCTTTAAAGTTGGTCTGCTATTTTCTTTCCTGAATTCCTTAATAACTTTAGCAGGAGCGTTACCCACCTCAGTAAACAAGACAGCAGTTGGACCTGAAAGGTGTTCATATAACCCTTCATAACCTCTACTATCGTCAAAAGATTCTAGCGCCTTCTTGAGTAAGGTATTTTTAACAACGCGAATCTCAATATTCTTTTCGAAGCAAAGCTTCCTGAATTCATTTATTTTTTCAACTGTAAGAGTAGAAGAATCTGCTAGGTATAAGAATTGGTTATTTTCCAATTTACCTTTTAGTTCCTCGATAGTTGCAGCCTTTTCCGCTTTTGTCATGATTATTATTTTAACTGGGCTTAGCGAATAGTTTTAGTATCAATTTTCACACCTGGGCTCATGGTAGTAGCCACAGTAACGGACTTAAAATAAGTACCCTTAGCAGAAGAGGGTTTCATCTTCTGTAACAATGAAAGTAACTCATTGGCATTTTCCGTTAATTTGTTAGCATCGAAGGACACCCGACCAATTGGAGAGTGGATAATACCAAACTTATCTACCCGGAAGGAGATTTTACCCTTCTTTACGTCAGATACTGCTGCTGCAACATCAGGAGTTACCGTACCAGTTTTCGGATTAGGCATCAACCCTCTAGGACCTAAAGTACGTCCAATACGTCCTACTTTAGCCATAACTTGTGGCATAGCAATTACAACATCTACATCTGTCCACCCAGCCAATACTTTATCGATATACTCATCTAATCCAGCATAATCTGCACCCGCCTCTAGAGCTTCCTTCTCTTTATCTGGGGTACAAAATACTAAAACCCTTTTCACCTTACCCGTACCATGAGGCAGGGTGACAGAACCTCTGATAGCTTGATCAGCTTTTCGGGGATCTACCCCTAAACGAATGTGAAGGTCTACAGAAGCGTCAAACTTGGTTGTATTGACTTCTTTGACCGTTGCCATAGCTTCTTCAATCCCATAAAATTTGTCTGGGTTTACTTTTTTGTTAGCTTCGGCTCTTCTCTTTCCAATTTTTGCCATAACAGAACAATTTTGAGGTTAAACGTCTTGTAGACTCCCTCTTGGTTAATAATTATTCAGCTGTTGCCTCCCAAGGAGCAACGCCATCTACTTTTAGACCCATGCTTCGCGCAGTCCCTGCAATCATTTTCATAGCTGATTCGATTGAAAAAGCATTCAAGTCAGACATTTTATCCTCCGCAATTGCCTTTACCTGTTCCCATGTCACAGATCCAACTTTGTCGCGATTTGGCACACTAGATCCCTTTTTCACCTTAGATGCGTCCATCAATTGTACTGCTGCAGGAGTAGTCTTAACAACGAATTCGAAAGACTTGTCTTTGAAAACGGTAATAACCACAGGTAAAACCTTTCCCATAGACTCAGAAGTCTTAGCGTTGAAACGCTTACAGAATTCCATAATGTTAACCCCCTTAGCACCAAGAGCTGGACCAACAGGTGGAGCTGGATTTGCTTGACCACCCTTTACTTGCAACTTGATGATGTATTCTACTTCCTTTGCCATTTTTTTAATTTTAGGCTATCGTCAAATAATTAAATAATAAACTTATGAGGTCCTTTCCACTTGCATGAAATTGAGCTCCACTTCCGTTCCTCTTCCAAAAATCTTTACCACCACCTTTAACTTTTTCTTCTCCTCATTGATTTCTTGAATATCCCCAACAAACTCCGTGAAAGGTCCATCGATAATCTTAATGGTTTCTCCAACAATAAATGGCTCGATTAAAGCCTCTGAAGCACCAAGTGTTTCGTCAACCTTACCTAGCATTCTATTAGCTTCACTTTCTTTCATGGGGATAGGATTTTCCTTACCTAAAAAGTGAATTACATTAGGGATATTAGCAATTAATTGAACTAAATCTCCAGACAACTTTCCTTCAACGGCCTCTATGAGAATGTACCCTGGAAGAATATTTCGCTCGGATATCATTTTTTTTCCACTTCTTATCTTGTAGACCTTTTCGGTTGGAACCAAAACTTGAGTGACTACATCCTGCCAATTGTTGCGCTGAATTTCAACGTCAATTCTTTCTTTGATTTTTCGCTCCTTACCACTAATTACCCTAAGAGAATACCATTTCTTGTCTGCCATTTTTTTTGCTTTTACAGACTGTAAACTTGATCTAACAAGCCTTTAGAAACCGCATCCATTACAAAAATAACTAGTGCTAATATCAAAGAAGCTACTAATACTAATACAGCGCTACTTTGGAGACTTGACCAAGAAGGCCAAGAAACCTTGTGCAACAACTCGTTGTAACTTTCCTTAACATAAAGAACCAATCTGTTAGATTCCATCTTTATTCAATTTTGCAGGGGAGACAGGAATCGAACCCGCAGCCTACGGTTTTGGAGACCGTCGCTCTACCAATTGAGCTACTCCCCTATTCTATTTTAAACTTGAAGCAAAAGGATAAACCCCCTAATGGAGGTTTATCCCGTAATTTTACTTCTTATATATCTTGAAATTCTGATTGAATTAATCTAGAATTTCAGTAACCTGACCAGCACCTACGGTACGGCCACCTTCTCTAATCGCAAATCTAAGACCTTTCTCCATAGCGATTCTGTTGATGAGTTTTACCTCTAAAGAAACGTTATCACCAGGCATAACCATTTCAGAACCCTCTGGTAACTTTACATCACCAGTTACGTCTGTAGTTCTAAAGTAGAACTGCGGTCTATAACCATTGAAGAACGGCGTGTGTCTTCCCCCTTCATCTTTACCAAGAACGTAAACTTCACACTTGAAATGAGCATGAGGCTTAACAGAACCTGTCTTACAGATAACCTGACCTCTCTTAATCATATCCTTATCGATACCTCTAAGCAATAGACCGGCATTATCACCTGCTTCACCTCTGTCAAGAATCTTTCTAAACATCTCTACTCCAGTGATAGTTGACTTCAATGGCTTTTCTCCCTCAGGCATCATACCTACGATTTCAACTTCTTCTCCTACGTTAATCACACCTCTTTCAATTCTACCAGTTGCAACTGTACCTCTACCTGTAATAGAGAATACGTCTTCAACAGGCATCAAGAAAGGTTGATCAACCAATCTCTCAGGCTCAGGAATCTGCTCATCTACAGCAGCCATCAATTCCTTAATAGCAGCTACTGCTCCAGCATCTCCTTCCAATGCTTTTAATGCAGAACCTTTAACGACTGATGCATTATCACCATCGTAAGAGTACTGGTTTAAAAGTTCTCTTACTTCCATATCAACTAATTCAAGCATTTCCTCATCGTCAACTAAGTCAACTTTGTTAAGGAAAACTACAATATTAGGAACACCTACCTGTCTTGCTAATAGAATGTGCTCTCTAGTCTGAGGCATTGGACCATCCGTAGCAGCAACAACAAGAATAGCACCATCCATCTGAGCCGCACCCGTTACCATGTTTTTAACATAGTCAGCGTGACCTGGACAGTCCACGTGTGCGTAGTGACGATTCTGAGTTTCGTATTCTACGTGCGCGGTGTTAATAGTAATACCTCTTTCTTTTTCTTCAGGTGCAGCATCGATAGAGTCATAACTCTTACTTTGCGCGAGTCCATCGGCAGACAATACAACAGTAATAGCCGCGGTAAGGGTTGTTTTACCGTGGTCTACGTGGCCAATCGTCCCGATATTGACGTGAGGTTTCGTTCTTTGGAAGGTTTCCTTTGCCATCGGTAATTTTTTTTTGGATACGTGTTAAAAAAGATAATTCAAATAAATATAACTAAACAGTTTAAAGCACTTGAGCCAATGAAGGGAATTGAACCCCCGACCCCTTCCTTACCATGGAAGTGCTCTACCCCTGAGCTACATTGGCACACTTTAAAAGGTATAAAATGGAGCGGGCGACGAGACTCGAACCCGCGACCCTCAGCTTGGAAGGCTGATGCTCTACCAACTGAGCTACGCCCGCATTTAACCTAAAGATTCCAACCTCTAGGCTCACCGCCAATACACAAAGTATTGATCAGTGGGGGTGATAGGATTCGAACCTATTCAGTCATAAACAACAGATTTACAGTCTGCCCCGTCTCTCCAACTTCGGCGCACCCCCTTTATTCAATCTTCTGGAGCCAGTGGAGGGATTCGAACCCCCGACCCGCTGATTACAAATCAGCTGCTCTGGCCAACTGAGCTACACTGGCAGTAAAATTCAGTAAGATTGAATGATATCATTATTTCAAAGTACCATTATACCTTTGTTCGAAGCATTCTCCGAAAAGCGATTGCAAAGATAAATGATTTATGCAAAAGAAAAAATAAGTTTTAATTTTTTTTATTCTGCTTTAGGGTGTGCCTTTTCATATACCTCTTGTAACCGTTTGATTGAGTTGTGGGTATAGACTTGAGTAGCTGCTAAACTAGCATGGCCAAGAAGATCCTTAATAGCATTTAATTCTGCACCCTCGTTGGATAAATGAGTAGCAAAGGTGTGTCTAAGCACATGAGGGCTGCCCTTTCCAAAGTGACCTGAACGTTTTAATTGTTTAGTAACCACCCCATATACTAATTTGGGATATACAAAACCTCCCTTTTTGGTTAACCAAAAAGCTTCTTCAATAGGAAGCTCTGGAAATTCTCTTTTTCTGATTTCCACATATTTTCGATACCATTTC
Source organism: uncultured Saprospiraceae bacterium (assembly GCA_964410725.1). Lineage (GTDB taxonomy): Bacteria > Bacteroidota > Bacteroidia > Chitinophagales > Saprospiraceae > CALAZP01. The sequence continues at coordinate 49,210 of CAYPID010000009.1, read as the reverse complement.
CATGTACCCTGGTCAATGGGAATCAATCTTTCCTTCTTTCCTTTACCCAATACTTTTAGTACTTGACGGTAAGCATCAAAAGAATCCGGTTGGAGTTGTAATAATTCAGCTCGCCTTATACCTGTAAAATACAACAAGTGAATCATAAAGTAATCCCTAATGCCCACATAATCCTTACTATATGCATCTTCATCTAGCAAAATATCCATAGGTGTCAATTCCACATATTCCGGTAATCGCTTTTGAACTTTAGGTAATACAACACCATCCATTAACTTTTCCTTTAAACCCCCTCGTTTATATAGAAATTTGAAAAATCCCCTCAAAGAAGCCATTTTCCGGTGAATAGATCTGTTTGATAAACCTCGTTCTACCAAATCAACCATCCAAGAACGAATAATTGCATTAGAGACTTTCTCCAAAGAATGGATCTCCATCGAATTCAAAAAAAATTGAAAATCTAAAATATCAGATCGATACGCATCGATGGTATGAACGGAGAATTGACGTTCATATTGAAGATAATTTAAATAACTTTGAATTGCAGTTTCCAATACTTACTTCTTTTGAATTATTAACGGTTGGCTACCTAAATTGGTTTGTACTATATACAAACCAGCATTTAAAAAGCCTACATAGTAAGGTTGCGTTTCCAAACCTACTCCATACCAAGATTGCTCTAACTGGCCAGATACCTTATAAAGTTTGACAAAATCCACCTTTTGATTGCCGTTTATCTTAAGTTTGAAGAAGTCCTCAGCAGGATTAGGGCCTATTCTGAAGTAAATCGGGTCTAATAAATGGTTCTGAACAGAAGTACTGCTGCACAGAATATTATTGGGATTCATTTCTAAGGGTTGGCCATTATCTAAGTTTTTACCCTGAAAAGCTGGATAATCGATAGGGTATCTATTGAACCTAAAAGTCAAATTATTATTAGAGGCTAAAACAGAACCCTGTGCGATAGGTGCCCCACCTTTTAGTGGTATGATATACTCCCATACCAATTGATGCTCTTCATTGAGCTCAATAGCATATCCCCACCTGCCATAAAGCAGCAACCAATTTCCATTAGATAGTCTTTGAATACTCGACAATCCATCAGACAATTCTTTTGGAGAATTATCAGGGTGCTGAATTATAAAATCTTCCTGCTCAGGAAGTAAAATGCCATCTAGGCTGGAATACGTCTTATTTTCCAAATCAACAAAGGTAGAGACTACCATTCCCACAGAATAATCCTCAGCATACCTATTGTTGAAAAGCACTATTTTGCCAAAATCCTCGGTTCCTGGTTCTGCTATTGGATTTAACCATTGTACATCGTGCTGAAAAAATAAATGTTGGTTGGTTGCTCGGTTTTTAATATAAGTTTTTGGATTTCCCCATCGATATAAAAGCCGTCCTCCTTTCTCAAAATTACCCCCTTCATTAGATCGGGCTTCTTCAAGTGAAGTACTGTGGTCTATGATCCAAAATTCATTGAAATAAGGGACGCTTAAAACGATTTGGTCCAAAACAGGATTATAGTCTATAGCATTAATGTGAAGCCAATCTGGATGACCGTCATGCTCATCATAGTTGATATCAACTTGTTCATAATTTCCATGAACCATCCCAAAATTCATTAACGATTCATCTTGGTTTTGAACCAAATGGTCCCATACTCTCCATTCCCAAACCAAACTATCTAATGAGGGATTCCACTCTATAATTTTCTCTGACCAAACCTCCCCATCAGGTAATAATTCAGCCCTTCTTCCTGCTAGTAGTGCTTCCTCCTCCCCAATGCGCTCCCATACAATCATTAAGATGTTTCCATTGGATAAAGGCTCAATATCATGATGTAATCTAAAGGAATCATTGTTTAATTCAAATCTTGCGGTGATGTTGCCCTCCCAATCAACTAGGTCAACAAATTGACCTCCTCCACCTGCCCAAATGACATCGTTGATAATATTATTGGGCCGACTACATCTAACTAATAGACCATTTTCTAATAAATAAACAGAATTTCCAGGCCTCATAGTATCTGCCATACTCCAGGTATGTACCACCTCACCACAATTATTCATTAAAAAGGTAGAAGATTGATTATGAGGAAAAAATAAATTCATGCCAGGTGAAACCTCCAAGGGGTCATATTGGAGTAATCCAACGGTATTTTGAGCAATAGTAAAACTCCAAATAATAGAAAGCAAACCAAAAATTATTGCCTTTTTCATGACAAATATTTTTAAATCAATAAAAAAAGCCATACCTCACTAAAGTGAAGTATGGCTTAAAATCGTTAAAAGACGATTATTTCAAAGTAAATGGCCAATCAGCTCCACCGGTATATTTAATCACAGCAGTACCGTATTCACCATAAGTGTTTTCCCAGTTAATAGTCCACTCATTACCATTAACTTCAGAATCGTAGGTCCAAGTATCTCCGTATACATCCGTAAATCCTGTAAATCCAACTTCAGCACAAACGTCCGTGAAGTTCAAATCACCAGATCCACCACCACCACCGTAGCAAACTCCATAAGTTCCGAAAGACCAGTCGTTAAACTGATACTTACCACCACCTAACGCCTGAATGGAAACTGAACCTGAAGTTTCAGGACCACCACACCAGTAATCAGTGGAGGTGTACTCATAAGTTCCCGCCAAATCAGATGGACATGCAGCAGGCAAAGTGAAATTGAAATGTCCACGGAAAGCCGCTCCTCTTACAGAAGAAGAAGAATTAGCTGCGCCATATACATTGCCATCTGCAAGAGTTACGTAACCTTGGAATAAGAATGCATCACCAGCCTTCAAGGCATCTGCAGTTGTATTGGCCGCAGAAATAGCAGCTGAAGCAGGAATGGTTACAGTTATTGATTGATAACCATCGGCATTCTTAGTGAAATCAGAAGGACCGTAAGTTGCATAAACAATAGGCCCAACAGAGTTATCTCCATTACCCGGGTTGGCGTCAGTATAAGTCATCTCTAATCTATACTCTGTTACCAAATCCCCCTGTTCTAAATCCACAAACTCAACCGTGTAGGAATAAGTGGAACCGGCAATATTAAATAGATTAATTAATTTGTTGGTTTCCTCAATTAACCGAGGAAAACCACCTTGTTCGGTTTGTTCGAAAGTCAAGATGGGAGCTAGGTTCTCGTCCTTACATCCAGCGAGTACCAGCATAATTCCACCAACTAACGATAAAATTTTAAATTTATTCATAATAAATAATCTTTAATTTTTTAGAATACGCAAGTACTCATTAATAAACTTCAGGACCATTGTCCCAGAATACTCTGTCAGTTAAGGTCTTCTGTGTAGCATTGGCATTTCTGTCCACATGAACAGCTGGTAAGAAGAAAGATCTTACAAACGCTCCCACTTGTGGTTCCAAACCAGGCTGCATATTAGCTGGCTTACCGGTTCTTCTGTACATATTGTATGCCTCTAATCCGTTACCCCAAGCTGCTATATAATATTCTTTTACTACAATATCCAACTTACCATCGGCATCAGCTGCATCATAAGAATCTAAAACGAAATCTACATAAGCATCAATTCTGTCTTGGTTAGGTACATATAATTCAGCAATGGTTCCTGAACTTCCATCTCTTAAAGTAACTGTAGTACCTAAAGTGGAAGCGACTTTATTACCAAAGGAGAACACCTTAGCAATAGACTTTCTAATTCCACTTTCCAATAATGCTTTTGCATCGTCATTGGTTCCCAATCTTAAGGCGGCTTCAGCTCTCATAAAATCAACGAAAGATGCGTGCATGATTGGCCAAATACCGTTACCTAATGCACCTGAAGTACCTCTTTGTCTGGTATCTTCAAAAGAATCATCATCAAACTGACCACCACCAGGGTACAATCCGTAAGAGGTTCTGATGGGTCCGTCAGGTGGAATACCCTCACCATTCAAGTGGTCTCTTCCAGAATAACCATCTGGAGAAGCTATACAATAAGGAAGGTCTGGATCTACCGTTAACCAATGTGCAGGCTTAGCACTTTGGTCAGGATAGATAGAGAAGTGACAAGAATACGTAGTAGCATCTTGATTTTCAGCATCATCTACCTTTCTATAGAAATAGAACCTGATTCTCGGATCAATAATAGCATTGCCATTATCATCTGTTTTATCCGCTCTTAACAACCACATATAGTAATTGCTCAAATAAGCACCATCATCCACCTCATAGTGTGATTGATAGAATGGGTGTCTAGAGTTGGGATTAGCTCTCTGAGTACCATAAGTAAAATCGAAATCATCATCAATTGATGAGATTAAATTTCCACCACTTACCAAAGCATTAATAGCAGCAGCATCACCCATATTCAAGGCTGCTTTCAGTTTGATAGAATTAGCAGCCTTAATCCACTTAGAAGCGCTGCCGCTGTAATAAATATCAACAGCCGGTCTTGAGGCAGAAGTATTGCTCAACTGTCCAATAGCTTCATCCAATAATCCAATGGCAGCAGCATAAACGGTAGAACCTGCATCAGCTGAAGGGCTAATTACATCGGTTCCTTGTCCAGCTTCACTGAAGGGTACGTCTCCTAACAAATCAACCAAAGTAAGAAGGGTATAAGCCTTCATAATCTTAGAAGTCCCGGCATGAATATCCAATCCCCTAGCTTCCGCCAAATTCAACAAAGCATCGATATCTGGGAATAAAGTAGAATAGGCAGTACTCCAAAGTCCGTTCATCGTATTAGGCGAAGTAGCTGATTGGTATAAGTATGCGCCTTGATGGTACATTCTTGCCATAGCACCAGGTGAACCCTGTGCGTTGGCATATACATTACGAAAAGCTAATTGTATGTTGTTGTACAAGTCATTGATACTTGCATTTTCAGGCGTCACCGCATTTGGGTTGTCCTGCAGTTCCAAATCCGTCATATCACAAGAGAAAATCCCTATGGATAAGAACAGGATCAATAGATTTTTAAATAATTTCATATCTGAATATTTTTTTCTTCTTTGAATGTTTGATTAGAAGGTAACGTTAAGAGATACCCCATATTTCTTAGAAGTTGGCGCTGTTCGGAAGTCAAATCCTCTACCATTACCTACCCCAACAGATAAAACTTCAGGGTCAAAATTGATTCCCTCTGGGAAGTTAGGTGCATTGTAGAATAAGTTTTCTCCAAAAACCGACAAATTCAATGAACCAAATGGAGTTCCTTCTAATACTTTCTTAGGAAGACTGTAAGAAAGTGAAACTTCTCTCAACCTAATTACAGTTGCATCGAAAATACCTCCTTCGTCAGCTCCAAAGTATGCATCAAAGAATACATCACCCATATAAGTTTGAACAGTATTTTTTTGGCCATCAGGACCCACACCATCCAAAACTAAAGGCAAGTATCTATCGTAATCCGTATCTATGGTATTTCCTCTAGCCATCAAAGCCTGAACAGTAGAAGAATAAATATCTCCTCCATCAATGTATTGCCACTGGAATCCAAATGACAATCCTTTATAGGAGAAGTTGTTAATCCAGTTGGCTGTATAGTTAGGCTGTGGGTTTCCAATAATCTGTAAACCTGCATCTTCAACGTAGCTTCCTTGTGCATTAACAAATAACTCATCAGTGCCTTCTGCCCTTACAAATCTACTTCCTTGGATGATACCATAGGGCTGTCCAGGGATGGCATAGTTGCCCAGAGATCCACCGAAACCAGCAATCTGGATTTGGTCAACTCCACCAGTAATTTCATCAACTGTACCTATGTTTTTGGTATAGTTTAACGTAAAGTCCCACTGGAATTTTCCTCTGATTGGGGTGAAATCTAACCCTAATTCAACTCCTTCGTTTACTACTGTTGCACCGTTCACTGTAGTGTTGGTGAAACCAGTTGCAGGGTCCAAGTTTAAGTCAATAATCAAATCAGAAGAAGTCTTCTGGTATAAAGAAAGGTCAACTCCCACTCTATTGTTCAAAAATCTTGCTTCTACCCCTAATTCTAATTCAGCGTGTAACTCAGGCTTCAAGTTGTTGTTACCTAGTCTATCTGCCAATGAATTGGTATTCAAGATACTTCCACCTTCTGTTACAAATACGTTGGTAGAGGTTCCCAAGATTGTTCTAGTCTGATACGGACTTGGATATCCAGCAGATGTTCCATATCCCAATCTCACTTTCAAGTAATTTACTAAATCACTCTGCTGTAAAGAAGGAATTGCATCGGTAGCTACGAAAGATAAACTAGCAGATGGATACAAAATTGAGCGGTTAGCCTGTTCTAATGTAGAAGTCCAGTCATTTCGAGCCTGAACGTTGAAATATAAATAGTTCTTATATCCTAAAGAAGCAGTAGCGTAAACTCCCATAGTATTTTCTTCACTATCAAAAGCAAAAGAGTTGTGGTTTACGAAGTTGTTGTGAGTAAACAATCCATACACAAATTGCTGCGTACTTTCTACTGCATTATAAGAAAATACTTCCCTTCTCAAGTTAGCTCCAACAACCCCATCTAATGAGAAGTCATCGCCCAAATTAAAGTTGTATAAAAAGTTCATCACCTGATCGGTAATTCTATTCTGTCTGTTAGATGTTTCTAAGAAACCGTCAGGGTTATACTGACCTCCCTTATTTTGTTCTCTTACAGATTTCAACTGGTATTGGTCAATACCTACTCGATATAAAGCACTCAACCATGGAGCGATATCATAAGATGCTTCCAAAGTTCCAAAGAATCTTTGTACATATTCATAGTCACCAGCATTATTTAAAACCCATCTTGGATTCTGAATAGTAGATCCCCTTCTATAATAGATGTTAGATCCATCAACTGGGCTTTGATAAGGCAAATTCATTAAATCGATAGAACGTGGGGTAAATAAAAGAGCGGCAAATAGACCGTTACCACCACCACCAAATGCCTGAGCGGTAATTGGTGTTCTTCTTTCAGAATTAACATAATTGAATGTACCCCTAACTTTTAACCCATTAGACAATTTAGTTTGCATACCCAAACCAAAGTTGTGCTTTCTCAAGTAGTTAGATTTTCCACCTCCTCTTTGCTCATCTAATAAAGGTGTAAATCCACCATCATCGATATAGCTGTAAGTAGCACTCACTGAAGTATTCTCATCTATATTGTTTTCAATAGATAAAGAAGTTTTTGTAGTCAATGCTGGATCAGCAAAGAAATTTTCAACTGAAGGATAAGGCTTATATTCATAATCAGCCCCTCTAAATTCAGGAACATCATCATGATACTGAGATTGGTCATAAGGGTGTGTAATTAATACATTCCCATTAGGTGCAACTCCTCTATAATCAGAACCATAAGAAGACGGATTCTGATCGTCAAATCTCGCTCCCCAGTTAGAGAAGAACCAACCAAATCCACCTGAGAACCCATTTCCATAAGTATCTTGGTAATCGGGTAGGTTAGCTACCTCAGAAAAAGAAACAGATTGGTTGACGGTTACTTCCATACCTTTATTCAGGTTGGATCCTGCTCTACCGTTTTTGGTCGTAATCAAGATTACCCCGTTTCTACCAGCTTCTCCATAAAGTACCGTTGCAGATAGTCCCTTAAGGATAGATACCTCAGCAATCGCATTTGGATCTAAATCCAAAAATCTACTAGAAGCTGTAGCACCACCAGCACCGAATCCTCTGTCCGTTTGAGTTGAAGTGTTAAAAGGCACCCCATCAATTACGAATAAAGGTTGGTTGTCCCCTGTGATAGAAGAGTATCCTCTAATAATCACGTTAGTACCAGATCCTGCCAAACCAGAAGTTTGAGCAATATCGACACCAGTTGCTTTACCACGAAGAATTCTGGATACGTCTGATTCCGCTCTACCTGCAATTTCGTCAGAAGATAGAGTAGATACCCCGTAACCCAAAGCTTTCTTCTCCTTTTTGATACCCAAACCTGTTACAACAACTTCAGAGAGCGTTTCAGCTGATTCCTCCATTACCAAATCAATGGTATTGGAAGCTCCAATTTCAACTTCTTGTGAGCTGTAACCAGTGTAAGAAAAGACAAGCGTAGTCGCTCCTTCGGGAACCTCAAGTGAGTAGGTTCCATCGAAATCTGTGATCGTACCTGTGGAGGTTCCCTTTACCAGAATACTGGCACCAATCAGGGTTTCCCCACTTGCATCGCTCACTGTACCACTAATAGTTCTCTGTGCAATTGCTCCTGCAAAAGCCACGAACATTAGTGAAATAACTAGTAAGTGTTTTTTCATAATAACTCGATTTTATTACGTATTTAAGTGAAAACTGTAGCCAAAATAATGCATTTCATCGATTTTAAATAACATTTTCTTAACTTTTTGGCAACAGTTGATTCAAATTGGGGTCCTTGTAGAGGACCAAAAATGTATGAAACCAATAATTGTTTTGAATTCACTTATGAAACCTAATATTTTTTTTTCAATAGCCTAAAAACTTGGCAAAGATTGGTTTACAGCCAATTAAAAAAAATACACCAAAAACAAAAAAGGCAGCACACCAAAGTGTACTGCCTTTTCAATAGAAATAACTATTTGATTAGTTATCCCACCACAATCTGGTACTCAATTCATCTGGTCCACCTAACATCTGTACTGCAGATGCATAGTTGTCAGAATTGATGTCTCTTTCAGATGTAGGATATCCGTGTCTTCTCGGAATCTGTCCGTCAGCATTCAATGGATCTGGAGCAGGAGTCAATACTGGGTATCCAGTTCTTCTCCATTCTGCCCATGATTCAGCGCCCTGTAGGTACAATGCTACCCACTTCTGGTATCCGATTAATTCCATTCCTTTAGATGCATCCCATGCTACACCATCCTGGGCAATGAAATCAGCAAAAGCTGCATCATCATAAACTCCCCACTGCTTCATAGATTCAGCGATACCACCTTCATAGAAAGCCTGTGCATCTCCTGATACCCAACCTTTTAGAGCCGCTTCAGCCAAAAGGAAGTGCATTTGAGCACCTGTGAAAACAGCAATTGGTGCATCTTGACCTCTTACCGCTGGAAATCCAGGGAAAGAAATTTCATCGTTAGGAATATCACCAGCATTCTCAATACCGTATGGCATACCTCTTACGTCTCCATATAAAGGAGCTGGATCTGCATATACGTTCAATCTAGGATCGTTTAATGGCTTCATATAATCCACTAAAGTTTCACTAATTGCGAAGTCTGTTCTAGTAATGAATGCAGCAAACCATGGATTTTGATTGTTTGCATCAGCCTGATATGGATACATGACGTTCTCATCAGCGGTAGTAATTACACCATCACCCACTGCATCAACAAACTCAGTTTGAGCCAAAGAAGGATTCACATTAGACATTCTCATCGCAATAGTAGCTCTGATTGAGTTGGCAAACTTAGCCCAATGTGCCATGTTACCACCTAAGATGAAGTCCCCTTTAACTGAGGCTCCTCCCATCATTGCAACTGCCTCTTTCAATTCCTTAATCAAATCTAAGTAAATAGTTTCCTGATCGTCATAAGAAGGCTTCAAATTGGTTCTTCCCTGTAAAGCCTGAGAATAAGGAAGTGGTCCCCATCTGTCAGTCATGAAGTGAAAGAAAAATGCCTTCATGATTTTTGCAACAGCAATTTGATTCTCATTAGAACCACTCACCAATGCATCTGCCTTGGTGTCTTCATTAGAATTAATTTCAATAATGTGGTTTAAGTCAGCCAAAGGACCAGTATACCAACCATTGAAATCATAATTAACGGTTACATATCTAGAACCGTCTGTGTATTGGGTCTGTGACCACATTTGAGTGTAGAACATCTCATCTGTTCTACCTACCACACTGGCAACTGATCGTAAGCTACTGGTAAGAAGCGTCTCAGGTGCTACCGATGTGGTATTATTTGGATCGATATTGATGTCGCCGAAATCTCCGCATCCTACTGCTGAAAGCATCGCTACGGATAAAACGCCAACTTTAAAAATATTCTTCATTTTGAATTATTTTAAAACTGTGCTTGAGCAAAGCTTACTAAAATTAAGCCCAACCCAAACAAAAATAAATTTAGAAACCAACTTTCAAGTTAAGACCAATTGATCTTACTCCTGGTAGAATACCGTTTTCCTGGAAAACATATCCATTAGAACCTGGAGAAATCTCAGATGGATCAATACCGTCAACGTTAGCGTGAATCAACCAAAGGTTTCTTGCAATCAAAGAAATAGATGCATTCTGTATTGGCAAATCACCTAAAACTCGCTTAGGTATTGAATATCCTAAACTTAATTCTCTTAACTTCAAGTAGCTGGCATCATAAATCCAGTTTTCATTCAAAGCAAAAAGGTTGTTGCTGAAATAAGTTTGTGCATCTACATAAGCAGTATGCGGAGTTCCGTCAGCTAAAACACCTTCTACTTTCACTCCACCACCTGCAGCAACCTCGTCTCTAATCGGATTTCCTTTGTCGTTAGTTCCAACAGTTTCCAAACCAAGACCAGAGTAAGCGTTAAACATTCGAGTAACTGAGTGGAATTGACCACCAACCTGGAATTCTAAGAAAGCTCCTAGGGTCAAGCCCTTGTAACTAAACATAGATCTTAAACCACCCGTCAAATCAGGTAATACACCACCTAATTCTTTGTTGTTTTCCCAAACATATCTTCCAGCTTCTGTGATGATTTTTTCTCCTTCCTGAGCACAACCGTTACACTCATAAGTGCTGAAACCTCTTCCTCTGAAAGTACCCCATTCTCCACCTACTGGTGCGTTAATGGAAAGTCCACCCCATCCCCAGCTATCTAATCTTTGGTTGGTCAAACCATCCGCCAATTCTAACACCTGAGAGTTGTTTCTCGCTCCGTTTAAAGTCAAATCCCAAGACATATCACTAGTCTCCACAACTGTAGCAGTCAAAGCTAATTCAAGGCCTTCACTTCTGATTTTACCTGCATTGATGATTGCAGAGCTAAATCCAGAAGAACCAGGTACAGCAATCGTGATAATTTGGTCAACAGCATCTGTTCTATATGCAGTGAAATCTATTCCAATCTTATTGTTGAAAAACTTCAATTCCACCCCACCTTCGTAAGAAGAAGAAAGAGCTGGCTTCAAATCCTGGTTAATCAAAGTATTAGGTAATCCAAATGACGGGAAATTTCCAAATGGAGTTCCAGCGCCATAAGTAAAGTTGGTATTGTAAGCTCCAATATCAGAACCTACCTGAGCAAAAGATGCTCTTAACTTACCGAAAGAAAGTACACCGCTGTTCATCAATTCAGAGAAAACAAAACTACCCGTAACAGAAGGATACAAGTAAGAGTTGTTATCAATAGGAAGCGCAGAAGACCAGTCGTTTCTTACAGTGAAACCTAAATAAGCAAAAGACTTATATCCCAAAGTAGCACCTCCGTAAAGAGATCTAACTACTTTTTCAGACATAAAGCTGCTTACACTTGGTCTGTCAATAGAAGCTTTGATGTTAAACAAGTTAGGGGCATTCAAACCACCTACCGTTGACATGCTGTTGCTTCTGTAATCATTTACTCTGATGTTAGCTCCGAAGTTGGCATCTAATGTAAAGTCACCAAAATTCTTATTGTACTGCGCAATGAATTCGTAGTTGTCTTCTACTCCATTAATTACAGTTTCTCCATAACCATCCTGATCTAATCCACCTGTAGCAGTTCTGGTTTCAATTCGCTGTGAATAGCTGTCTCTTCTAAAGAAAGCAGCTGCAGTCAAACCTTCCACAATTTCGTAGCTTAAGGAGATATTACCGTAGTAACGATCTCTACTATCCGTTGGATAGTTTTCATAAACACTGAAAAATGGGCTATCCCAGTACAATGGTCTCAAGTTGGTAGCACTTCTGATGTTCCAAGAACGGAAGGTTCCATCTGGATTTTTGTAATCTCTTAGTCTATCCATATCCAATTGTCTCTGGAACCACTGGTTGAAAGACATAACTGCATTGTTACCATTGTAACCAAAAGTTGGACGTCCTAATGCGTCTGTTCTAGCTACATTGATGTTAGCACTTGCAGTTAATTTGTCTGTCAACTTAGTTGAAGCATTCAAAGAAAGGTTGTTTCTGCCCAACTTAGAATTAGGAATAACACCTGTCTGAGTTACATTTGTGAAAGACAATCTGAAAGTGGTGTTCTCATTTCCACCTGAAAGAGATACACTATTATTATAAGTTACCCCTGTTTCAAAGAAGTTTCTTACGTTATCGGGGTTAGATGTCAAAGGAATTTGCTTGCCGTAGTCATCACCGGCAAACCAGCTCCACCATGGTCTGTATAAAGAACCGTCCATTCTTGGTCCCCAGCTTTCATCCGCTGCATAGTTTAATACGTTGTAAGTTTTACCATCAACAGGGTCAACTGCAGAGATATAACTTTGTGTATATCCACCAGCATACTCATTTTGGTATTCAGGTAAAATATAAACGTTTTCAGAAGTTACACTGGAATTAACTGTAACACCGATCCCGTTTCTCTTACCACCTTTTTTAGTAGTGATTAAGATAACACCGTTAGCACCTCTATTACCATAAATAGCAGTAGCAGCAGGACCTTTTAGTACAGATACATTCTCGATGTCATCAGGGTTGATGTCTGATGCCAAGTTACCGTAATCCACTCCTCTATAACCTGCAGAGAAGTTGCTGTTACTAATAGGTGTACCATCTACAACAAATAAAGGCTCACCACCATAAAGTCCATTGGCACCTCTAATTCTAATCTTAGCAGAACCACCAATAGAAGCACCAGATGCGCTGATTACTTGCACACCGGCAACCTTACCAGTTAAAGAAGATACAACGTTTTGGTCTCTAACCATGGTTAAAGCCTCTCCGCCAACTTCTTGAACAGCGTACCCAAGGGATTTTTTCTCCCGCTCGATACCCAAAGCCGTAACAACAGCTTCAGTAAGAGTAACCCCTTCCTGAAGAACCACATCAAGGGTTCCAGATGAAGCCTCTAACTCAACTGTCGTAAAACCAGTGTAACTAATTACTAATGTCTGAGGACCTTCAGGCACCTCTAACTCGTAATTACCATCAAAGTCAGTAATGGTACCTACTGTTGTACCTTTCAACAAAACACTGGCTCCAATCAGGGGTTCTCCATCCTGACCTGTAACCGTTCCCGTAACCGACCTTTGCGCGATTGTTGCTCCTATAACGAACAACATCATTGCAAAAACCATAGAGAGTTTTTTCATAATAGGTTATTTAGTTTAAAAATTTAAAACACAAAATTAAAACAAAAAACTTAAGTTAAATAAACGTTAATACCTTCCTTAACGTTTACCGGCATTTATTTGCTGCCTTTTAGTTACTTCAACCGCTCCAAATACATCGAAATGGTATTATTCAGTCCATAATACAGGGCATCACAAATCAGGGCATGCCCGATAGACACTTCCAAAACATGGGGAACCTGCCCCACGAAAAACTGCAAATTATCTAAATTCAAGTCGTGCCCAGCATTAACACCTAAACCTAAAGATTTAGCTAGTACTGCTGCTTCGGTGAAAGGTTTAACCACATCTGGTTGCATCCTTTTTATCCCCTCAGCATAAGGGCCAGTGTACAATTCTATTCTATCTGTTCCCGTCTCCGCTGCGGCTTCCACCATTTCCCGAAGGGGATCCAAAAAAATACTCACTCGAATTCCCTTTTCTTGGAAACGCCCTATAGTATCCTTCAAAAATGAAGCATGCTTAATGGTATCCCAACCATGATCAGAAGTCAATGCATCTGGGGCATCCGGAACTAAAGTTACCTGATGAGGCGGATTCTTTAATACCAATTCAATAAACTCCGGAGTGGGATTACCCTCTATATTAAACTCCGTACGAACCACTTCTCTCAACAAAGGAATATCAGTATATCTGACATGCCGCTGGTCAGGCCTTGGATGTACAGTTATTCCCTGAGCTCCAAAATCCTCACAATCCATAGCTACATGCAATAAATCTGGAACATTGCCCCCTCGAGCATTACGAATTAAAGCTACTTTATTGAGGTTAACGCTTAATCTGGTCATGGCTTTTTTTAATTTATTTTGCAAAACTAATTTACTTTTGCGCCATGCAAAATATTTTTCTTTCGTTCCTGATTCTGCTGCTCTCCATTTTGTTGGGTATTCTCTTGGGCAACTTGAGTGTGCTACTACTCGCAGAAATCACCGACCAAGATCTCACCAATATTTTAAATGTTAGTGCTCAATGTAGTCTACAAGAAAGAATTTTTCTAAGAAGCGTCAATGCCCTGAATCATCTATTTACCTTTTCCTTAGCTCCACTGGCTGCGGCCTATTTTTTGTTTCGCAAAGCTTGGTGGCAAGAATTGGGATGGGTCGAAAGGTTAAAAGGCAGCTACCTATTAATAGCTATAGTTTTCATTTCTGTTTCTTTTCCTTTCGCTCAACTGCTATACGGTATCAATCAAGCGATTCCAATGCCTGATTGGGCTTTCAAAGCAGAGCGGGAAACCGAAAAATTGCTTTTTTGTATCCTCCAAATGGATAGCCCCCTAGAATTAGTTGCCAATTTATTCGTCATCGCCATCTTACCTGCATTCGGAGAGGAAGTCCTGTTCCGAGGATTCATTCAAAAAAGATTGACTCACCACCTGCCTGTGTGGGCCTCAATTACCCTAACCGCATTTTTATTTAGCGCGGTCCATTTTCAGTTTGAAGGTTTTCTAGCCCGGTTTCTGCTGGGAGGCATCCTAGGATTTGTTTTCCATAAAACCCAAAACCTTTGGGTTCCTATTGCCACTCACTTGTTCTTCAATGGATTACAAGTTTTGGTATATTATTTTTTCGGAGAACAAGCCATTAATCAAGAGGTTCCAGATATACAGACCATGCTTTTGCCGGGTTTAATTTCCCTATTCCTGATGATATTATTTGGTTATTTTTGGAAAAAGAAAACCAACTATGTCGACTAGAATCATCTCGGCATTAATTTTTGGAATAATAATGATTGGAGTTCCGCTCTTAGGATGGTACCCAACATTAACCCTGTACCTTTTAATTACTATTGGATCCGCTCGGGAATGGTTTCGATTAGAGTCCTTCCAATGGTCCCTGGCTGGGCCATCTATCTTCCTTACTACCTTGCCCTTGATAGGGGTCAGCTGGTTTCAAACCCACCCTAATGTTTCTCTACTAGTAAGTTCTTTTGGCATCCTCTTTATCGCGGGATTATTCTTCCTTTTCTTAATTGCCCTACTTTTATCCAAGGAAAGCAACCCTTCGGGAAAAGCTGGTCATCTAGCAGCTGGGTGGATTTATATTGGTTTTTCTTTTGCTTGTATCCCGGTGCTGCTGTTTAAAGAGTATGAATACCAGCCTCAAATTCTGCTGGGCATTCTTTTTTTAACCTGGAGTAACGACAGTTTGGCATACCTCGTTGGCTCAGCCATTGGCAAAAATCCACTATTTAAAGCGGTCTCTCCCAACAAAACCTTAGAAGGCTCAATTGGAGGATTAATAGGAACCTTACTGTTGATTTTGATCATAGGCCTTTGGATACCGAAGTATTTTACCCCATTTTGGTGGGGATTGGCATTCATCTGTACGATATTTGGCACTTTAGGCGACTTAGTAGAATCGATGTTTAAAAGACATTACCAGATCAAAGATACCGGCAATATCATGCCAGGTCATGGGGGGCTCTTAGATCGATTCGACGCCATGATTCTCATTCTTCCATTTGCCACCATTTGGACCATACTTTATCCCTTACTTTAATTTTTCAATATGGGCATTCATCAAGAAGGTAGAAAATTTTTACTCGTAACCTTATTTATTTTTGGGATTCTAGGAATCCTTTGCTACATGCTGATTCCAACTTTCGCGCTTTACCCGACAGTTGCGTTGGGATTTTTATACCTCCTTTTCCTTCAATTTTTTAGGAATCCAACGCGAAACATTCCACTGAAAAGTGATGAATTGATTTATGCTCCAGCCGATGGAAAAGTGGTAGTGATAGAAGAAACAGTGGAAAATGAATACTTTAAGGATAAAAGAATTCAAATTTCGATTTTCATGTCCCCCCTCAATGTCCATGTAAACCGGTACCCAATGGATGGGACTATAGCATATTACCAATACCACCAAGGTCTCTACCTGGTCGCCATGTCCCCCAAATCCTCCCTGGAAAATGAAAGAACTTCCACCGTAATCAAGGGGAATCGTGCCACTATCTTGGTTAGGCAAATTGCAGGGGCGGTGGCCAGAAGAATCATTAATTATGCACAAGTCGGCAGCCTAGTTCAACAAGGAACTGATATGGGTTTCATTAAATTTGGATCTCGTGTGGATATTTTTCTCCCTACTGATGCTCAAATTGATGTGAAAATCAATCAAATTGTAAAAGGCAACCAAACCGTTATTGCTCGTATTTCTTAGTTTGCCGATACCCTAAATAAAAAGGTTTATTCCTTAAATTTTTCTTACGCCTTCGGCAAAATAACCCAAATAAAAGTCCATGCCTTTGTGATGGAAAACTTAAGCAAACAGACCATCAATGAAGTTGGTAATTGCAATTAATTTTCTAAATACATAAGTATTAAGTTCCCCTGGTGAAATGATAATAAGAAGGTTCTTAGAGCATTACGCCTTCGGCAAAATAACCCAAATAAAAGTCCATGCCTTTGTGATGGAAAAC
>CAYPID010000009.1:23480-32472 GCA_964410725.1 uncultured Saprospiraceae bacterium | reverse complement strand
CTGGTGAAATGATAATAAGAAGGTTCTTAGAGCATTACGCCTTCGGCAAAATAACAAGCTAAGCTCTCGGAAGTAAATAGGGCGTTGGAATGACAATCCCGTGCTGATCGAACTCCTTTTTAATAACCTCCAATACATCACAATGCAATGCGAATCCATCTTGCTGAGTAGCCGCCCAAACATAAGCTCTTAATCGGACCCCCAGATCGTTCAATTCAATGGTGCGAACCATCACCATTGGCTTACCCTCGGCTATATCCTCCTCACTTCTGTTGTCCAAATGAAGTGGATGAGATTCAGCAGCCTTTTGCATAATCGATTTAGCCAGATCCAAATCGTCTTGATAACGAATATTGAGTTCAATAAAACGGCATACCTTTTCGTCCTCCAAATCCGAATTAATCACTACCTCTTCACTTATAACCGAATTGGGAATAACAATCCTGCGGTTTTGAAAATCCTTAATCACTGTATGCCTCAAAGTAATATCCTGAACAATTCCCGATAAATTTTCTCGAATCACCACTCGATCGTTAATGCGATAAGGCTTAAAAATAATAAGGAAAATCCCACTGACTACATTACTGAGTGCGTGCTGTGAAGCAAAACCCACTGCAACAGCTAAAATACCCGCACCAGCTAATAAAGACTTAGAAATGTTTCGGAAATATTCAATTTCGTAAAAAGCCAAACTGAAACCAATCACATAGATTAACCCAGATATAGCATGCTTGAGAAACAAATAATTGGTGGGGTCATTCCTCATTATCATCGTCGAATTCAAAATGAATCGACTAAAAAAGCGCCTAAATCCCCATCCAAGCAATATGGTGGTGAAAAAAATCAATAAAGCATAAAAAGTTGAAGAAGAAAAGAAATCCTGCTGCAAAAGGTGTTCCAGCCATCCACTAATTTTCCTCCACATGACTTTGACTCTTTAATGGCCGCATTTGAGGGAAAAATAGTACTTCCTGTATAGAATGTTGATCGGTCATCAACATCGTTAATCGATCAATTCCAATTCCCAACCCAGACATAGGCGGCATACCGTATTCCATTGCTCTTAAAAAATCTTCGTCTAATGCCATAGCCTCATCATCTCCTCTCTCCGCCAATTGCAACTGAGATTCAAATCGCTCCCGCTGATCAATCGGATCATTAAGCTCCGTATAAGCGTTGGCAATTTCTTTGCCATTAACAAATAATTCAAACCGTTCAACCAAACCCTCCTCCGTTCTATGCTTTTTTGCTAAGGGAGTCATTTCAATTGGATAATCTATAATATAGGTGGGCTGTATCAGTTGAGCCTCTACTTTAGCACCAAATATCTCGTCAATTAACTTACCCTTACCCATAGAATCATCCACACCAATATGCAATTCTTTACAGAAAGCTCGAAGCCCAGCTTCATCCATCTGGCTTATATCCGTTCCGGTATATTCCTTAATAGCTTCAATCATAGAAAGCCTTCTATATGGCCCTGCAAAATTAATTTCATTGCCTTCATACGATACTACAGTATTCCCCGTTACCTCAAGCGCAATTTTTTCAATCAATTGCTCTACCATCTCCATCATCCAATCGTAATCCTTATAGGCTACATAAATTTCCATGGAGGTAAACTCAGGGTTATGGGTCCGATCCATTCCTTCATTGCGAAACATCTTTCCAATTTCATATACCCCATCGAAGCCTCCTATAACCAATCGCTTCAAATACAATTCATTGGCTATCCTCAAGTATAAAGGTATGTCTAGTGTATTGTGATGGGTTTCAAACGGACGAGCAGCAGCACCTCCGTGTACCGGTTGAAGAATAGGGGTTTCTACCTCCAGCCAACCATGAGCATCAAAAAAAGAACGCATGGTGGCAATTAATTTCGCCCTTTTCAAAAATATCTCTTTAACTCCAGGATTTACCGTTAAATCTACGTATCGCTGTCTAAAACGTTGCTCTGGATCAGTAAAGGCATCGTAAACATCCACCTCACCCGTCGCCTCATTTTTGCGTGTCTTCACCACCGGAAGCGGTCGCAAAGATTTACTCAGAAAAGTAAATTCCTTTACATGTATGGTCGTTTGACCTGTTTGAGTCTTAAAAGCAAACCCTTCTATTCCAATATAATCCCCGATATCTAAATACTTTTTAAATAACTGGTTGTATAAGTCCTTATTTTCTCCTGGGCAAATCTCATCTCGGGAAACATAAAATTGAATTCTTCCAGAAGCATCTTGTAGCTCACCAAAAGAAGCCTTACCCATAACGCGAGTCATCATTACCCTTCCCGCCAACTTAACCTCCTGAAAGTTACCCTCGCCTTCCTGAAATCCCTGAGTCACCTCCAAGGCATGGGCATTGACCTTAAACTCCTCCTCTGGAAAAGGATTAATTCCTAAATCTCTAATCTTCTGCAGATTATCTCTTCTAACTATTTCCTGTTCGCTCAGTTGCATTCCCCTTGGTTACTTATTTTTTATTTGATCAATTGTTTGCCCCACCTTTTCTTCCACTATCTCCGCAATAGCTTTAGCACTGGCTACCAAATCTTCCAAAAAGTCTTCAGCCTCCTCCACTGCATCTTCTACTAAATCTTCAACTTTTTCCACTACCTCTTCTGCCTTTGCCCGCATAGATTTTTGTTTGCCCTGTTTCATAGCTTTAGCAGCTTCCTCCAATTTTTCTGCAGTTTGCTGATCCACCGCTTGCGTGGTCACCCCTACTTTCTCTGCCATTTGCTGTTCCACTTCTCGCTTTACCTCCTCTCTTTTCTGCTGCTCCGCAATCCTGGTAGCCTTTTCCTCCTCTTTCTTCATCCTTCGCTCGAGGTCAGCCTTGGTCTTGTTCATATCCGACAATTTCTCCATCTTGGAGTGAATTCGTTCCTCTACCATAACCACCTTCGCTTGCCTCAACTGGGCTTCTAACTGCCCTTCTGAGAAAGAGGCCTTTTTATTCTGAAAATTTAATTCCTGCTTATCGCGCTCAATAGATTGTTCCATCTTCTTGATGGCCTCCAACAAACCGCTATAACGCCTTTGCAGACGCTCCATGGCTGATCCTTCTTGCTCCTTTTCATTTCCAAAGCGCTTTTCTTTTACCACCTTGAATAATCCATCTAAATGCTCCCATACCTTTCCTCGATGCTCTCGCGTGAGTGATGCCTCCTTAATTTTGCGTTGCAAAGCCTTGAGCTCCTCAAACAAGGGCTTTAGCCTTCGGCCTTCCTCCATCTCCTTTTGCATCTTGTTTAATATCTCAGTATACTCCTCCTTTAATTTGGCAGAATTACTTTTGAAAGCCTCATCCATTTTGGCTCTCAATTCTTTGAGGTTGGCAAACAATTCATTGGTTTTGATTTTTAAACCATTGGCTTGCTCCCTTAATAAATTTTTGTCCTCCACCTGCTTTTGAACTTTACTCCAAAAGCCTTTTAGTTCTTCCCAAACTCCCCCCTCAAATTTTTCCAATCGCTCTACTCGTTCCTTAATTTCAGCCAACTCACTGTGATAAGCCTCATTCAACTTCTTGGACAACACCACAAAATTACTCTCCGACTGCCACCTTTTTAGCAATTCCTCCTTATCTACGGCACACCCATCGGGCAATAAAGATCCCGTTACCGATAATTCAAATACCGCTTGACCATACCCTTCGGGAAAATCTACCTTGGCCCCACCTCTCCAATCATCCATAATCTTCTGATTGAATTCCTCCGTTACTTTTTCATCGGCAAACCAATAGGTAGTAACCTTGTTATCATCTTCCATGAGCTCAAGGGCAAATAAGACTTTTTCTCCCTGATCATTCTTTCCCCAAAGGACTATCTTGCTTTTCATGGTTATATAGTTTAACGTCCAACTAATTGCTCTTTTACTAAGTATTCTGCTATTTGAACAGCATTAGTAGCTGCTCCTTTTCTAAGATTATCTGCCACCACCCACATATTCAAACCATTGGCTATAGATTCGTCCTTTCGAATCCTACCCACGAACACCTCATCCTTATCCTTGGCATAATAAGGCATTGGGTAACTGGCATTCGATAAATCGTCTTTAACCACCACTCCAGAAGTTTTACCTAGAATACCCTTAACTTCATTAAGGTCAAAAGGTTGATTAAATTCAATATTTACCGATTCTGAATGTCCGCCATGAACAGGCACTCTCACTGCTGTTGCAGTAACTGCAATATTCGGGGCATTCAAAATTTTTCTCGTTTCATTAACGAGTTTCATCTCTTCTTTGGTGTATCCGTTTTCCATAAAAACATCACAATGGGGGATACAATTTTCAAAAATAGGATGGCGATAAGCCATTTCGTCTTCCTTGGGCGTAAAACCATTTCGCTCTAAATTGTATTGCTTCACCGCAATCACCCCAGTTCCTGTAAAGGATTGATAAGTCGAAATCACTAATCTTTTAATCCCAAATTTCTCATGTAATGGAGCCAATGCCATAACCAATTGAATAGTTGAACAATTGGGATTGGCAATAATTTTATCTTCCTTTGTTAAGTACTTAGCATTGATTTCAGGTACCACTAATTTTTTATCGGGATCCATACGCCAAGCAGACGAATTATCAACCACCGTAGTCCCCACAGCAGCAAATTGCGGAGCCAAAGCTTTAGAGGTTTCTCCACCTGCCGAAAATAACGCAATATCAGGCTTCGCAGCAATCGCCTGCTCTGCACTAATTACCTGGTGTTCCTGTCCCTTGAAGGTAATGGTCTTCCCTACTGAATTTTTAGAAGCTACGGGAATTAAATTAGCAATTGGGAAATCTCGCTCCTCTAATACTTTGAGCATCACATTTCCAACCAATCCAGTAACCCCTACTATAGCAACTTTCATTTGTTATAAAATTTTTGTAAATTACAAATTACTACTCACATCCGTGTCAGCGTGCGCAAAGATACCTCATTAGCCCTACATGGATTATGAAATACGTTATTTTTTTTATATGTTTTTACAGTTTCCCACTCTTATCGATTCCAAAAGGAAACATTAAAATTCCTCAATCAGATCAAATTATTATCACTGAAATAATGGTAGATCCAATTCCTTCTGCCGGAATTTTACCAGAAGAGGAATACATAGAAATTTTTAATGCTTCTTCAGATACTCTGGCTCTGGAGGGCATCTTGATTCAAGTGGGCAATTCAAAGGCTACCATACCAACTTACTACCTGCCCCCTAACCATTATTTAATATTAGTTGGGCCTCAAAAATCCGATCTCTTTGATTCCAATATTCCCCTATTAGAACTTTCTAAATGGCCGCGATTAACGAATTCTGGACAGTATATCCAATTGACCAATCCCTCTGGAGAGTGGCTCGATTTTTTCACCTACTCCGACGATTGGTATAGGGATCCCAACAAAAAAGAAGGCGGCTTTTCCCTGGAAAAAATAGCGCCCTTCCTACCTGCTGATTGCAACCAAAGCTGGGTAGCCCACCCTACTGAACAAGGCGGATCTCCAGGTACAGCCAATCCCCTCACCCCTGCGCTGATTGATCAATCCCCTCCAACCCTCCTAAACGTAACCCTACCCGATAGTTTGACGTTAGTGGTCCAATTTGACGAGAAGATAGCAGGCCTAGATTCTGCCCAGGTTATGTTGGAAGAAAACCAGCTGATTTGGCCGATTGCTGCTATTGAATTTTCCGACTACTCCAGCGAAATCTTCCTATATTTTTCCGAAGGATTTCCTCCTGGAACGCTGCTAAATTTGCAATTAATCGGGGTTTCAGATTGCAGCTATAATGCCCTATCAGACACCTCCGTTTATTTCGCCTTCGGCAAAAAACCAGAATATAAAGATCTGGTCATTTCAGAAATTCTTTTTGATCCATATCCGGGTCAAACCACTTTTTTGGAAGTGTATAATCGTTCCGAACAAATTCTGGAACTGGGCTATCTCAGACTGGTTAAATCGGAATCAAACAGGCAATATTCGCTTCCTCCAAAGTGGTTATTTCCAAAGCGTTATTACGTGCTGACTAAAGACGCTTTCCTTTTGCAGAGGACTTATCCCGAGTTGGAAACCACTCAAATTATTGAGGTTCCCTATGCCGAATTTCGTCAATCAGGAGAAACCCTCCAATTACAAAGCAACGAATCGACTATAGATTCTCTGCGATATGACCCCGACTGGCATCACCCCCTTTTGGAAGATGCTGAAGGAGTATCCCTCGAGCGAATCTCTTTAGAAGGACCTTCACAAGAATCGACCAATTGGCATTCAGCTGCAGCATCAGCTGGATATGCCACTCCTGGTTTGCCGAACAGTCACGCCATTGACCTGGAGACTGGAGCAATGAAAGACTGGTTGTTTTTGAATCAAAACGTCATCCATCAAGGAGAGGTATTGCTGATTTATTATCAAGCTCCTATTCCAGGTTGCCTCCTGACCGTTTATGTTTTTGACCTTGGTGGCCAGCATAGAGCTACTCCCGTCAATCAATTGCAAGTCCAATCCGAAGGTTGGGTCAAATGGACTGGAACAGATGATCTGGGCAGATCGCTCAACGCTGGAATTTATATTCTCATGGCCCAATTAACACACCCCGAAGGCTTAGTCCAAACGGCTAAGCTGGCAGTAGGGCTCGGAAATTAAATCCTCCTTAGGCCAGAATCGTTTCCTTGACTTGGGTCAAAATATCATCAACCGCAGATCGGTCAGCTCCCTGGCAATACACTCGTAAAACCGGTTCAGTGCCTGAAGGACGAATCATCACCCATTGGTCTGAACCCAAATCAAATTTGAACCCATCCAATTTCTGTATACCCTTAACCTGATACGCCCCAAATTGCTGGAAAGATTCTTCTTCGCATGCTCGAATGATAGTTTGCTTTTTCTCCTCTGTTAGGTGAAGGTCATTTCGATCAAACGCAAAGGCACCTACGATATCATACACTTCTTGAACCAATTCATCTACTGATTTTTTGGCGAAAGCCATAAACTCCAAAATCATCAATCCAATCCATATTCCATCTCTTTCTGGGATGTGCCCTTTAACCGCCAGACCACCACTTTCTTCCCCACCTACCAGCACATCTTCCCGGGACATGATGTCAGCAATGTACTTAAAACCAATCTTTGTGATTTCAAAGTCAAGACCAAAGTGTTGCGCCAACTTGGCCATTTTGTCGGTAACTGAAAAAGTGAAAATCACCTTTCCCTTTTGCCCCTTGTATTTATATAGGTATAACATCAATAGCAGTAAAATTCGGTGGGAATCCACAAAATTACCCGCTGAATCGAACAATCCAACCCGATCTGCATCCCCATCATTGGCAATCCCTAATCCAACATCTCCTTCCTTTTTAATCAATTCCGATATTTCAATCAAATTTCGCTCGATAGGCTCCGGTGCTTGCCCATAAAAAGAAGGGTTATTTTCACAGTGAAGCGTCACCGCATCTGGCAATAACCTTTGAAAAGCCCGTTGTCCAGCCCCGTACATAGCATCATAAGCCACTTTAATTCCTGAATTTTTAATCAGTTCCAAATCAAAATTTGCCGTCACATGATTGATATAAATTTCCTCTAAGTCTTGATATTCCAACAACCCTTTAGTCTTTAGTTCCTCTAAGGAAGCTGGTACATGAGTAATTTCCTCCGGAATCAAGGCCTCCACCTCATCTACGTAACGCTGCACGAGCGGGCCTCCCAAATTTGATTTCAATTTGAAACCATTATAAGATGGAGGGTTGTGGCTGGCTGTAATAACGACGCCTAAATCAGCTTTTAATTTAACGACCCCCAATGACACCATTGGGGTACTGACATAATCGCTACACAGTAAGACCTTTATCCCAAAAGCTCCCATAGATCGTGCGGTAGTTTCCGCAAATAATTGGCCGCCAAACCGCGTATCATATCCTATGACAACCTTGGAAAAACCCTGACTTTTCATCCAAAGAGCAGTTCCCTCGGCCACTCTGCGCAAATTTTCTAAGGTGTAATCATCCGCAATAATTGCGCGCCATCCGTCTGTTCCAAATTTGATTTGTTTCATTAGCTGTAAAGATTTAGAAAACGAGAAACGGTCCACTCATTTTTCAGGGTTAACGTATTGTTTTGCTAAAAATAGTAAATTGCAAAAACAAAATTTAAGATTTGTCTTGAGAGATACCTACCGACACAAGGGAATGCGAAAAAAAATGGTGGAAACCATCAGAGATATGGGCATTCAGGATGAAACTGTATTACATGCCATGGGAAAATTACCCCGGCATTTTTTTTTAGATGAGGCATTTGACGAGTGGGCTTATGAAAATACAGCCTTTTCTATTGGTTACGAGCAAACCATTTCACAGCCTTTTACAGTAGCTTTTCAAACCAGCATTTTGAAGCTTCAACCACGCATGAAGGTTTTGGAAGTGGGCACAGGTTCAGGTTATCAGGCGGCAATTTTAGCCCTGTTAGGTGCGCGCGTCTATACCATCGAAAGACAAGAAGGATTATATCAAAAAACTACTCAATTGCTCCGGGAAATTGGATTTCCCCAGATTCGTTGTTTCCTCAAGGACGGATATAAAGGTTTACCAGAATACGCTCCATTTGATAGAATTTTAATTACTGCTGCTGCCCCTGAGATTCCCAATGCTTTGTTGAGTCAATTGGCTATAGGAGGGATAATGGTCATCCCCGTAGGAACCACCCAACAAGAGATGACGGTCATAACCAGAGTTAATGAATCTCAGTTTCATTCTGAAAAAGCAGGGATTTTCAATTTTGTGCCCATGCTTCCAGGCACGCAGTCTGCTTAGCTGTCGCAGCTGCCTGTAATTTCTTCTCGTAATATTATTTAATTGCGCCTTGCGGCAAAAAAAGCCTTTAACATTTGTACGCATTCGGATTCCTTTTCATTGCATCACAATACCATCCTCAGAAAGAAGAGTTATTCAACTTTGCACCTCTATATTGCTCTTAATTGCGCCTTGCGGCAAAAAAAGCCTTTAACATTTGTACGCATTCGGATTCC
>CAYPID010000009.1:5169-23380 GCA_964410725.1 uncultured Saprospiraceae bacterium | reverse complement strand
TTAATTGCGCCTTGCGGCAAAAAAAGCCTTTAACATTTGTACGCATTCGGATTCCATAATACCGTATTCCAAACTGGTTTTGGGGTGCAGTATATTTTTGCCTAACGTCATAAACCCATTTTTATCATCTGCAGCTCCATAAATCAATTTACCCAACTGTGCCCACCGCAGGGCCCCGGCACACATCAGACATGGCTCCAAGGTTACATACAAAGTGCAATCATTCAGGTATTTAGACTGCAAAAAAGAGGAGGCCGCCGTGAGGGCAATAATTTCCGCATGAGCAGTGACATCAGTAAGCCGCTCTGTTTGATTATATCCTCGAGCAATGACCCTTTGATGGGCTACGACCACTGCTCCCACAGGAACTTCACCAGAATCATAAGCCTTTTCTGCTTCTTTTAAGGCTTCTTTCATGAAAAATTCATCGTTTAATACCGATAACATGGCAAATTATTTTTTTGGAATCCCCTACTAAAATAAGCACTGTATTGATTTTTAAATATTTTTTTGCTTAGGATTTTCTTTTTTAAAATCCTTTAGATGCGGCAAACTTTTTCCTACTTTTGCACATGGAAAATATAAAACCCGATGCAAAGTTTATGGGCGAGGCCCTAACTTTTGACGACGTTCTGCTCGTTCCAGCCTATTCAGAAGTCTTACCACGCGAAGTTGATATTTCCTCTCAACTTACCCGCGGAATCCGCTTAAATGTTCCCATTGTCTCTGCTGCTATGGACACGGTGACGGAAAACAAATTAGCTATTGCCATTTCCCGACAGGGGGGAATAGGAATCATCCATAAAAATATGACTATTGAGGCTCAAGCGGACCAAGTCAGAAGTGTGAAGCGATCAGAAAGTGGGATGATTATAGACCCGGTAACCGTAACTCCAGATGCGAGTGTAGCCGAAGCTACCGAGTTAATGAAACGATATAAAATAGGGGGTATTCCAATTGTTAATAAAGACAATACTTTATTGGGGATATTGACCAATAGAGACTTAAGATTCGAAAAAAACCTGACCAAGAAAGTGAGTGATTTAATGACCACAGTCAATTTGATTACTGCACCGGTGGGGACTACTCTCGAACAGGCCAGAGATATCCTACAAGAACATAAAATTGAAAAGCTGCCAGTCATAGATGCGCAACAAAAATTAGCTGGGCTCATCACCTATAAAGACATTATGAAGGTTCAGGATTATCCCTATTCCTGTAAAGATTCCTTTGGAAGATTGGTGGTGGGGGCAGCGGTTGGAATTACCCATGATATGTTGGAAAGGGTGGACGCCTTGGTGAAAGTTGCCGTTGATGTAATCGTTATTGATACCGCACATGGACATTCCAAGGGAGTTTTAGAAGCAGTAGCCAGAGTAAAAAAAACCTATCCAGATTTACAAATCATTGCGGGCAATGTGGCTACTGGCGATGGCGCCTTGGCATTGGCTAAAGCAGGGGCTGATGGAGTGAAAGTAGGAGTAGGACCCGGAAGTATCTGCACCACTCGCGTGGTTGCCGGAGTGGGAGTTCCGCAATTATCAGCCATTTATAATGCAGCTCAGGGTTTGAAAGGGACAGGTGTTCCTATAGTGGCAGATGGAGGAATCCGATATACAGGAGATATCGTCAAAGCACTAGCAGCAGGAGCCAATACTATTATGGCAGGCGGTCTTTTTGCCGGTGTTGAAGAAGCACCTGGTGAGACCATCATTTATGAAGGACGAAAATTCAAAGTTTACCGCGGAATGGGATCATTGGGCGCGATGAGTCTAGGCTCCAAGGATCGGTATTTTCAAGATGTAGAAGATGATATCCGCAAACTGGTTCCGGAAGGAATCGAGGGTCGGGTTCCCTATAAAGGCACTATTTCTGAAGTTATGGTGCAATATATCGGAGGCTTGAGGGCTGGGATGGGGTATTGCGGTGCAGGTTCGGTGGAAAAACTCCAAAATGCTCAATTCGTCAAAATTAGTGGTTCTGGAATTATGGAAAGTCACCCACATAATATTACCATCACCAAAGAATCTCCTAATTACAGTCGCGGCAAATAAACAAGCAGCATGAAAAATAGGAATATTTTTTTGACCCTCTTATTCTTCCATTTCTTCTTGTCGGCTACTACTTCATGGAGTCAAACCAATAACTTTCGATTCAGAAATGAAGTCTATGTCGATTACATCAAGTCCGTTAAATTTCATTTAGATGGACTTTTTCTTACTCAACCTATCATCGATTTAGGAAGCAGTGCGCAATTAATTCTGAGCTTTGATGATTTAACTGGGGATAATAAAAATTTTACCTACCGCATTATCCATTGTAATCGCAATTGGGAACCATCAGAAATATCAGAAATGGAATACTTGGATGGCTTTTCCGAAGAACGCATAACGGACTACAATTTTTCTTTCAAGACCTTAACCAATTATGTTCATTATGAGGTATTACTGCCCCATCCAACCTTTAATTGGACTAAATCAGGCAATTACCTATTAGTCGTTTACGAGGACGAGTATGAAAAAATACCTGTAATCACTCGCCGATTCATGGTGGTAGAACCTAGAGCTAAAATATTCCCCCAAATAACCCGGCCTGCACAGGCCTCTCGTACCCGAACACATCAGGAGCTTGATTTCGAAGTCCTAATTGAAGGGCTGAATCTGAGAATTCCCAGACAGGAGGTGAGTGCTACAATTGTTCAAAATGGAAGATGGAACCAAAGTATCACGAACATTGCGCCGCTTTTTGATCGACAAAATAGATTGATATTTGATTATCAAAATCAAATTACTTTTCCAGCAGGAAAAGAATTTAGACCCTTAGATATTCGAAGTGTTCGTTATAAATCCAATAGAGTAGAACGCATAGATGAATTTATTGACCGCTATGAAATCATCATGACTCCCGAGACTGAACGCACAGATCAAGTAGCTTTTAATTATAAAGATCTCAATGGCAATTTTATTATTGAAAATGCTGATCGAGGGGACCACGACCTTTCTGGAAATTACCTGGATGTTTTTTTTGCCCTGCAAACTGGAAATCCAATTCCCAATCAATCTGTTTGCCTAGTCGGAGGTTTCTCCGATTGGTTGTGTTATGAAGAAAATCTAATGGAGTATAACGATAACTTTAGAGGGTATGTAGGCAGGATGTACCTCAAACAAGGGTATTACGATTATGCTTTTGGAGTTATAGAGAACCCAAACCAAGTGGAAATATATCCCGAGCTCTCAACTCTGGAAGGAGATTGGTATGAAACCAATAATGAGTACACCATATTAATATATTATAGTCCCTTCGGAGCTCGCTATGATCAGTTGATTGGTGCCGCTACCTTTAGTTCAAGTTTCCCTTAAAAACTATTCATTTATCTGATAGAAAAGGGCATTTATATAAATAATTGATCTTTTAGAGCCTATTGCTTTAGTATTGCACAAAATAATTTACGATGTCTAGAATATTAGTGGTATGTCTCCTTTTGTCGAGTCCATTTTTTTTGGCTGCTCAAGCCCCTCAAACTAAATGGAGTCTAGAGGAGTGTATTACCTATGCCAAGGATAACAACCTGACCATTAAACAAGCGCAATACAATATTGCCAACGCACAACTTAACGTTCAACAGAGTAAACTCAATAGGTTTCCATCTGTATCCGGTTCAGTAAGTGCGGGTAACCAATACGGTAGAACCATTGACCCGGTAACCAATGCCTTTGAAACTCAGACCATTGGTTTCAATAGTTATACATTATCAGGGGGAATTACGCTATTCAATGGGAATGCCATAAACAATACCGTTAAGCAAAATAAATTAAATCTAGAGGCTGCCCAGTTAGATGCTTCTGCCGCAGCCAACGATATTGGATTAAGTATTGCCGTAGCCTATTTGAATATTCTTTTATCGGAAGAACTGTTAGCTAATGCTACGAGAAGGTTAGAACTATCCGAGGAACAATTGAATCAAATCAATAAACAAATTGAAGCGGGCGTTTTGCCGGAGGCGGCCAAATACGACGTTTTAGCGCAGGTTGCCTTAGACAAACAATCAGTAGTAGATGCGGGTAATTCAGTGGCCATCAACTTATTGACTTTACAGCAATTCATGTTGTTAGAGCCCAACGAGCAATTCGATATCGTTCGACCTGACCTTGATATTGACCTCAATAATTTGAAGACCGATTTTGTAGTTAATGAGGTTTATACCCAGGCACTTTCCAATCAACCACAGGTTTTGGCAGCAGATAGAAGAGCCGAAAGTGCAGAACTGGGCATAGCAGTTGCAAAAGGCGCGCTCTACCCTTCCTTAAATTTATTTGGGAGTTTGTCGAGCAACTACTCCAGTTTGGGAAGAACCATTTTAGGCACTGAAACCGTGACAAGTTCCCAAACTTTCAGGATTGGAGGTGCTCCAGTTGAGGTGGAATTTGATAATGTGGTTCCCATTGTTGGTAAAAATCCTTATTTCGACCAAATTGGGGAAAACTTTGGTCAGAGTGTAGGGATGAGTCTTCAAATACCGATTTTTAGCAATGGCCGAAATAGAATAAATGTGGAGCGTGCTCAAATCGGCTTGCTGAATTCGCAAGCTTCAAACCTCCAGGTAAGACAGCAATTAAAAGCCAACATTCAAAGGGCCATCACAGATACCAGGTCCTCAGCAAAATCACTGGAAGCAGCTCAGCAAGCATTGGAAGCAGCAGAAATTGCTTTAACCAATGCTCAAAAGAGATTCGAACTGGGCAGTATCAATAATTTTGAATACACCACAGCAAGAAATAACTTCGATCGTGCCACTGCTGATTTTACGAGAGCCCGATATCAATATTTATTTAATCTAAAGACCGTAGAGTTTTATCAAGGAAAAGGATTATCCCTTTAATCAATAAAAGAATTTCAAAACTTCATAACGATGACCAAGAAAAAAAATAACAAGACGCTCATAATAGTATTGGTGGCAGTAGTGGTGGTATTGGTGGTAGCTTTAACACTTAAGAATAAAAATAAACCCAGTGGGGAAAGGGTAGCTGCAGAGGAAACTACCGAAAGAACTATTATTGAAAAAGTGGCAGCCAGTGGCAGAGTATTTCCTCAGACTGAAGTCAAAATAAGTTCGGATGTATCTGGAGAAATTGTAGAACTGTACGTGGAAGAAGGAGACTCGGTAGTTACTGGTCAAATCTTAGCAAGAATTGATCCAGATGCTTATCAATCTCAAGTAGAAAGAGGGGTAGCTAGTGTCAATAGTGCTAAAGCACAATTGGCCAATTCTAGATCACAAGTGGAAAATGCTAAGGCTCAGAAAGAACAAATTTTGGCTCAATTAGAAAATGCCAAGACCGCTCATGCCAGGAATGAAGCATTGAAAGCAGATAAGGTTATTTCAGATGCAGACTTCGATCAATCTTTATCAACTTTAAGAGCTTTGGAAGCTAATTTGCGATCTTCAGAGGCTTCTATTCGGTCTGCCGAAGAAAATGTAAGAGCTTCTGAATTTTCTATTAAAAGTGCAGAGGCGAGTTTGAAGGAACTCCAGACAAGTTTGAGGAGAACCACCATTTACGCTCCAATGAACGGGAATATTTCTAGTTTGAGTGTAGAAAGAGGCGAGCGGGTAGTTGGTACCATTCAAATGACTGGAACGGAAATGATGCGTATAGCTAATTTAAATGCGATGGAAGTTCGCGTAGATGTAAGTGAAAACGATATTCCCAGGGTAAAATATGGAGACGAGGTGGAAATTGAAGTTGATGCCTATATCGACAGGAAATTTAGAGGAACGGTTACACAGATTGCTAATTCCTCTTCTAATGCAGCCACGGTAGCTTCATTGACCAGTGACCAGGTTTCGAATTTTGAGGTAAGAATTAATATCGACCCAACTTCTTATAAGGACCTTATTCAACCCAATAATCCTTTCCCTTTTAGACCTGGAATGTCAGCTTCTGTTGAAATCAATACTGAGAAGCGGGAAAATGTTTTGGCTGTTCCTATCCTAGCAGTAACTACAAGAGAAAAAGAAGGAGACGATAAAATATTAGGCGAATCTAACTTGGAAGAAGTAGTTTTTGTCGTGATGGGAGATACTGTTGCCATGAAAAGTGTGGAAACAGGAATACAAGACGATAAGTATATTGAGATTTTGGGGGGCTTGAATTCACAGGAAAAAGTAGTTTCTGCTCCGTATAATGCCATTTCCAGAAAATTAAAATCTGGAAGTAAAATTCAGGTCGTAGAAGAAAATGAGCTCTACAACATCGAAGGATCAAAAGATTAACGGTTTAATAGTTTTTGTTAAAAATGCCATTGAAGGTCAGGTCAAGACCAGATTGGCGAAGACAATCGGACAAGGCCAAGCCTTGTCCGTTTATCTTGGTATGCAAAACCATTTGGCAAAATGTTTAAAGGATGTACCTTTCGAAGTCCATGTATTGTACAGCTCTTTCTTACCCACTGAGCAAGACTGTTGGGCGGCACCCCAGTTCCAGAAAGGTATTCAAAAGGGAAATGACTTAGGAGAAAGAATGGACCTAGCCATCCAACAAATGCTTTCAGTTTACCAAAACGTCCTCTTAATAGGTAGTGATATTGCCGGTCTAAATTTAAATGTTTTGCAAGAGGGCTTTCAACAATTGGAATATCATGATATAGTTATAGGTCCTGCCAAGGATGGTGGTTATTATTTGATTGGGATGAAAAAACCCATCTCTTCTATTTTTCAAAATATGACCTGGAGTCACGAAAAGGTGATGAGGCAAACCATAGAACAAATACAAAAATTAGGACTAACCTTTCATTTATTACCTGAGCTAAGCGATATTGATACTTACGAAGATTGGGTTCAAAACCGGCATCAATTTGAATCCTAAGCTTTATTTCTCGGCTCTTTAGTTCGGGTTAAAATTAATCTTCCTCTTTCCCGTTTTTCATCCAAGGGCGTTTCACTTTTTATTTCTTGCCAAAAGCCTTCTAACCTGGAATCCCAGATACTTCGATAATAAATGAATTGATATTTGCGAAAGAAAGGAGGCAACAATTCAGGATTATCAGTGGGGAAAAATTCAAATTCCTCTATGTGAGCAGATCGATCCCCATATAATCTGCCCTTGATGGCCATGACAATTACATTTAGGTCATCCACATATAAATAACTTCTGCCAGTTATAGTGGCACCATCCATAACCAAGTATAATTCCAAAGGAATCGTTCTTTGTCCATTCAATCCCCCAAGTGTGATTTGACCTTCCCAATGACCATCTATGCTTTTTTGGGCTGAAGTATGCAGGCTAAGCAAAGCGAAAATGATAAAAAGCCAACCGCCTTTCAACTTATTTTTGCTTTTCGGGGTTAATGTATTCATACTATAAATTTACTAATAAATACTAAAAACGTTCGAAATGTATCCAGCAGATTTGACCAAGCCAATGGCTCAGGAATTGGAAAATTACGGTTTTGAAAGTTTAACTACCCCTGAATCAGTAGATGAAATATTAGGGGAAAAATCCGGAACCGTTTTGGTAGTTGTGAATTCGGTATGTGGTTGTGCAGCAGCTAATGCCAGACCGGGAGCACTACAAGCCATAAAAAATGAAAAAAAACCAGGAAAATTGGTAACAGTTTTTGCTGGAGTAGATAGAGAAGCAACTGAGAAAGCTCGTCAATATATGCTGCCCTATCCACCATCCTCACCAGCAATTGCACTTTTCAAAGATGGACAATTGGTTCATTTTTTAGAACGTCATCATATTGAAGGTCGATCGTCTGAAATTATTGCAACTAATCTTCAATTAGCTTTTGACCGATTCTGCTAAAAATCAATTCTTATTCCAATGCTCGGCACCAGGGTTCCCTGGCTGTCGGCAATGGATTTGATTCGATACCGCTGTAACTCAATAGGATCATTGGGGTTCACTATTTCTCCCATCCCAATTGGGGTATTGTTTTGATCTAAAGGCCGATCCAAAATAAGCGTTTGAGTGTATACACTTGAAGCTGTGGCGTTCTCCACGTCAAAATATAAATTCAAACTCCATTTGGAGAAATACCAAATTTTATCAATTCGAAAGTCTAAGGTACTTACCCCATCTAACCTTTCTGAATTCAGTCGATCAAAATCACGCCTTCCTCCACCGTTGGCAATCCAATTTAGCACTAAATTGGAATCATCAGCAAATGGGGTAAAAGGCAATCCAGTCTGGAACCTCCAATTCAAACCCACCTCCCA
This sequence comes from uncultured Saprospiraceae bacterium, assembly GCA_964410725.1. Classification (GTDB taxonomy): domain Bacteria; phylum Bacteroidota; class Bacteroidia; order Chitinophagales; family Saprospiraceae; genus CALAZP01. Next base: position 15,159 of record CAYPID010000009.1, on the reverse strand, counting down.
ATTTCTTTTTAATTTTTTACCGAAGGTTAAATTAACTATATGTCTGGCATCCCAACTGGAGGGAATAAGTTGGTCGTTTTGATCAGAAAATTCACTCCAACCCAAGGTATAGGCCATAATTCCATAAAAACCTTTGTACAATCTTTGCTGAAACAACAATTCTACCCCATAAGTCGCTCCTGTCCCAATAGATACGGCAGGTTCATTGCCAAGTACTCCAAAGTCACCACCTAAATTTGCCAAAGAAACCTGATCCCTCAAAAGAAATGGATATTGACTGTAACGTTTGTAATACCCTTCCAAAGTAATCCGTGAGCTGGTCTGTGTGTTCCACTCCAATCCTGCAACTATCTGAGTATTCTTAATGTACTTTAATTGATTGTCTTTGTTGACCAAGCGCCCCTCTTCCCGATAGCCCATCAAAGTATAAGCGGGAATTTGATAAAATAGACCTGTATTGAAATTCAAAGACAACTGTTCTGAAAGGGCATAGGACAAAGAAAATCTTGGGGAAAATTGATCGAGGAGATTGGACATATCGCTGGAATAACTATTAGCATCCATTCTTACTCCTAGGGATAATGCTAAACGTTCATCAAAATAGTTTTTGCTGATCTGACCGAAAAGTCCATATTTATGAAAATCTATCGCAGAAGAGAAATTAATGGTCTGAGATCCTGCCCCTGTAAAAATTTTATTGTAGGTTTCATTGGTATACCGAATGTATTCATACAGTACTCCAAAATTAGTTTTATATCCATTTTTTCGATAGGTCCGTTCTGCCCTAAACTTATTTTCCATCTCTTGAGACCGATATCGTAAAGTCAGATTGTCCTCACTGCTTTCATCGTTATTCCGGTATTTCTCCGCCTCATTGTTTAACATATTTCTGCTGGCGACAAAAGTCCAATAGCCGTCGTTATCAAAATATTTATAGACCAATCCATTGGTATAATTCCATTGAGGTGAAACGGGCAATTGCTCCAAAAGATATCGCTGTGATTCCGTTTCATTGGCTTCCAAATTGAGGGTAAACTGATCAATGGCGCCCAAGCCGACAAAAGTGATTTCGCTCTTTTCGTTGGGTTTAATTTTAATCTTGGCCTGAAAATCATTGTAGGTGGGCAGAAACGGAAGGCCGATGACTTCAAATAAAAATTGGAGGTAAGAACGACGAGCAGAGAATAAAAATGTTGTTTTATCCCCAATAGGTCCTTCGAGTGTCAACCCAAAATCTGTTGCTCCTACATTGAAGGTTCCTCCAATCCTATCATCACGTCCATCCCGTTGATAAAAATTAAAAACGGAACTCAATGCATTGCCCCTATTGGCCGGAAAGGCCCCACTGAAAAAATCCACTTCCCTTATAAAATTAACATTCAAAAGCCCAACTGGACCCCCACTAGCCCCTTGGGTCACGAAGTGATTAATATTGGGCACTTCAATATCGTCCAAAAAAAAGCGATTTTCATTGGGTGCCCCCCCTCTGATTATTAAATCATTTCTAAAGGAAGAAACCGAAGTAACCCCCGGTAAAGATTGAACTACTTTGGAAATATCCCGGTTACTACCTGGATTCCTAGTTATCTCAGCTACTCCAATAGTCCTTAAAGACAAAGGACTCTCAGGAGGCCTTTTAAACGGGGCAGCCTTTACAACCACCTCCTCCAAATCCGAAGCAGTTTCAGTTAGTTCAAAATTAACCACCTCAGGTCTGGCAGTTAGAATCTGTATTTCGTACTGGGTCACAGAATTGAAACCTATGAATGAAGCCGTTATGTCATAAGTTCCCGGAGGAACATTCTCTATTTCGTAATTTCCATCAAAATCAGAAGTGGTTCCAAAATTAGTCCCTTCTATCAATACATTCGCAAAACCAATAGGCTCATTGGTATATTGATTGGTGATTTTACCTTTTAAAACACCAGTTTGAGCACTCACTAGCCCCCAAAGCCCTAGTAGTAATACAAGCGTGGAATAAATTTTTTTCCGATAGGAAAACATCATTTTTTGGTTTATTTGGTTAGCGTTATTTGCCATAAACATTCGGCAAACTAAAATGTTGGAAAAAACTTAACTTCAACTTATGTTTGGCGTTGCTATCAAAAAGTCTATTCCATTTAATCTCCATGATTTACACGATGAACAAGGACAATCGTCAGTGGAAATAATTCCGGAAAGAGGCGGCGCTATCAACCGGCTAAAATTAAGGGGAATTGAAGTGTTGGATGGCTACCTAAATGGATCAGAAATACTTACCAATTCTTGGATGAAAGGGATGTGGCTGGCCCCATTTCCCAATAGAATTAAGGGCGGAGCTTATCAATGGCGTCAGAAATCCTATCAATTTCCGATCAACGATCCAATCAATCATCACAGCATTCACGGATTTCTTATGGATGAAAAATTCCCTTCACTGCAGTTTAGGAAAACTGAAAAAACAGGGATACTATCCTTTCACTATCAACACCCAGGCGCACATCCAGCCTACCCTTTTCAATTTGAATTGAACCTGCAGGTCACGTTGAGTACCAATCGCCTGGAAATTACCGTGACCTTTACCAATATGGAGGCTTTCGAAATTCCTTTTGGACTGGGATGGCACCCGTATTTTACCCTGGGTCAACCCATTGACGAACTCAAATTGACTCTGCCCCCATGCACCCTGGTGGGAACCAATGAAGAAATGATCCCCTTCGGGAAAAATTACCCTTACCCACTTTTCGAAAATGGCAAACCCATTGGTGCAGAGGTTCTCGACAATTGTTTTGCCTTAACGAATCCTTCTAGTGGGATCGCCTCATTTTATTTGGCTAATCAAAAGCATCGTTTGCACTTTTGGCAAGAAACCGGCTCTGAAGGATTTAATTATTTTCAAATTTTCACGCCTAATCATAGAAACAGTATAGCCATTGAACCCATGAGCTGTAATATCGACGCTTTTAACAACGGTGAAGGACTCTTAAAGGCCATCCCACAACAGCCTTATCAGTATAAATGTGGGGTGGAATTACTTGACCAGATGGACACTGCCAAAAATTTTTAACGAATCTCCATTGACCAGTTCTAGGGTGGCCGTATAAAGGTATAAACCAGGCAATTGTACCCCTCCATCCCAAATATTCAAATCAGATCCACCTGATGTTTGTTCCACATAATGAACCCGATTGCCCCATCGATCAAAAACAGCTACCTCCAACAAGGTTTTTACCTGGCGCTGATCTACAAAAAAGACCCAATTATCATTTATGGCATCTCCATTGGGTGAGAAGGCATCCGGGATAAAAAAAGTGGCATTAGGTACTACAGTGATGGTTCCTTCCAACATTTGCTGACAACCAAAAATATCGAATACGGTCAATTGATAATCGGTAGTATTGACTCCGATAAAATTTGATGCAGGACAATTAGTACAGGAAAATTGCTCAGCTGGGGTCCAGGAAAAGCTATCGATTAATTGATTAGGTATGAAATATTGGGGAGCTAAATTCAATGATTTTCCAATATCAATGGTGAAATCACCTAAAGGATTGGAAAAAGACTGGTTTTGAAAAGGCATCCTAAACTTAAAAGTAGCCCTGCAATCATTTTGATCGGCTATGGTCAAGAAAATACTATCCCCCGGATTAAACTGTTGGAAAATATTCTCATCCTGAAAATTCTGATGATCCAAGCTGAACAAATATGGGGGAAAACCACCTGAAAGAGTAATGGGTAGGTCTTGCGACAAACAAGGTTCAAAGGAGACCTGAATAGCGGAGTAATTATAAAGACCTATAGTTTCTTGCACCAAACATCCATTCACATCCTCCACCGTGACTGCATATTGACCAGCCGGAAGCGCCATCCTTTGCGATCCCTGAAAGCCATCTTCCCAATTGAATAAATAGGGTGCAGTTCCACCAGTTGGTTGAAGGGCAATCGCCCCGTTACTTCCTGCACTACAGGCCGGTTCTACGATAGAAGTTCCTAAATCTATCTGAGCAACTTGGTGAACCACTGCCCCAGTAACCACACCGGGACATATCTGATCTCCAAATTCCTCTATGGTGTAAATCCCCTCTTCCTTGGATTGAAAAGAAAATACTCGACTGTTGATGTTGAAAAAGGAATCTCCTGGAATTCCGTTTACATATTGATGGAAGTAGAAAGGAGGACTTCCCTGGAGCAATAATTCATAGGGTAGGGAATCCCCCTCGCAAGTGGTCCCTCCCCCTACTAATTGAGCAGAGGGGGATTCAATGGCCGTCAATTGGACCAAAACGGAATCGGATTGGCCACAGTTGTCATCTATACGGACCTGAAATGCGGTGTCCCTATCAGTAGTAATACCCAATTGAAGGGCACTAGTCTGCCCTTGATAACTATAGGTAAAAGGTGGACTGCCTCCCTTCAATCCTATATCTATTTCGGTAAAAACATTTCGACAGATCATCGTATCTACAGGAAAAGCTTCAAATGGCTCTAATTCCGTGATGACCAACTCAGCTCCAGTTTTCAAACAATTACACCCATAATTCAATTCTAAAATTATTTTTCTATCGGCACTTTGATTGGGATTGTCATAAGTAACCACCGGCAACTTATACTTACTAACCCCAGCAGGAATGATGATTGAATCAGGCAAAGCCTCGTAATCAACCCCTTCAATTGCCGTTGAACTCTGGGAAATTTTAACCGGCAAGACCATTTCATTAATCAAACGATCGGGATTGGTTCTTTCAAAAATAAAATAAGCGTCTCCACAACCCTCTTGTACCGCCTTATTTCTAATGGGAGCTTCTACAGAAATTTCAACTTCTCCCCCCAAACTAAAACTTTTGGCTTCCAAAAAAACAGCCGAATCAAATAAATGATCCCCTACATCTGCCACTACCAGTTTGATTTTATACCGCTCACAAGGAACCACCCGAATAACCGTATTCAAAACAGTAGTAAAACCATCGTATTCAATGTACCCCCAAAGCGGCTTGGGAGTGAAAAGAATTCCACATCTGGAATCATCCCCTGCCAAATGATTAGAAACGTAAAAGTTTTCATTCTTCAGATGGTTGATGTTATTAATACTTACGTAATCCTCTGTATTTGCCAAAACCGCTGCATTAATAGCATCATCTTTGAATTCGCCATCCAACCCAGGGCCACTCACAAAAAAACCGAATACATCATTATACTGCGAATTGACATATTCACAGTATTCTTCAGAGGCAAAGACATATCTAAAGGTCACGTACTTTTCCACGGGTACAAATTCAAAGGAAAGGCCCACCACATCGTAAACCCGTGTATCCGATAATTGCTCTAAATCCTCATCTCCTGTTTTATCATTGAAATCTCCTTGTGCATCGGGTACTTCATTGGGACCCATAGCCGTACTAACTGATCCAGTTGATAAGATAATACCCCGTTTCATTCCCAATATATGCTCTGCATTTTCGAAATATCCAATCCCCTTGGCATTTCCAATAGCCTGAATATTCTCTACTCCTGCACACCCTCCTTTTAGAAAAATATCATTGACCAATTGCGTTTCGGTATAATTATTGTTGGTTAAGATTCCATCATAAGGAAGACCACCACCCTGCTGAGCATAGACTTTTAATGAAAGTAACGAAACCAAAAAGACATACCTCATGGCCATGGATTGTTCATTTCAGATGCGCATAATTATATTGAAAAAATCTAAATTTGTTTTAAAAATAATGCACACTTCAATCAGGCTTCTCCTCTTTCTAAGCATTATCGGTTGTTCTCTGTGCTCTCTGCAGGCTCAAGTCGGATTGAAGTGCCTCCAAAACCTAACCATTTCAACTAGTAAGGGTGAAACAATCAGTACTAAATGTAGTTCATCAGATGGAACTGATTCAGAGGTTATTAGATTTAGAACCAATACTGCTGCCACCCCAATTGGATTTTTAATTGTCAATGACCAAAACATCATCATCCATCAGACAACTAACCCATTTATCAATTTTACTGCCTTTCCTGAAGCATCTTTAAAAGTTTATGCCTTTTCATTTTTAGGAAACCTAAATTCTAATATAGGAACTTCTTTGAGTAGTGCCACACTGGCTACCAGATGCTTTGAACTTTCAAAAAACTATATTCAGGTTTCCAATACCCCTTTAGATGGGGGAACCCTTGTCTCTGACCTGGGATTAGAAAACCAAATTTTTTGCCATGGAGATGGCCGATCTGACTTAGTGGAAATTGCCTATCAAAGTGAGGGAATCGCATCTTCTATTTTTATCACCAATCAAGAACAACAAGTGGTGTACGTAGGGGGTGATACAATTATCGACTTTGAAAAATTAGCTGTTGGAACTTATACCATTAGAGGTATCACCTATAGTGGGTCCCTTTTATTAGAAAAAGGGGCTTATCTCCCAGCTGATAATCGTTTAGCTACTGGATGCTTTGGTCTTGCTCCTGAGAGTATTACCGTTGAAAATATTTTGCCAAGTGGAGGTCAAATCAGTTCTGTTAACGGGGATTTACCCATTACGGTATGCCGTTACCCTGATTCCGTCAACGAGGAATTGGTCACCTTCTTTGTTTCCGGACAAAGCAATCAGCCCTACGCTTTTATTTTAGTCAATGAGGAGGACATCATTGAAGCTATATCGAATGATGGAATATTTGATTTAAAAAATTTACCTCGAAGCACCAAGAAAGTATATGGAATCTCCTTTCCCTCCAATCTACCTTATTTCGTCGGACAAAAATGGGATCCATCTCTTTCAGAAGATGGGTGTACTGGGGTGTCGACCAATTATTTGGAAATATTTATTCCCTTGTTATCTCCGGGTAGCGTTTCAAATTCTTTAAATTCGGATACCTTATTTTATTGCGCGGCAGAAGAGGGAGAAACGTTGATGTTAACGAATGATTTTGACCCTACATCTGGAACGGTCAAATATTTGATAACAGATCAAAATGACCACCCTATTCTAAACCTACTGAGCAACCAAGTCAATACACGACTTTTTCCCGAAGGGGAATTCCATATCTGGGCAGTTCAATACAGCGGAGCGCTCACCTTGGATTATTCAGCACCGGTTACAGAGCAGTCTCTTTCGACCCAATGTTTTAGATTAAGCAATTATCCATTGGTTGTTTTCAAATACGAGTCGAATTCGTTTGAAATTGCAATGACCAATGGAAGCTTCAAGACTTTTTTGTGTCCCAATGAGGGGTTTCCTGATATCGTTTCCTTTGGTCCGATAGGGGCAGGGACCAATTTGTTGCAGTATGCAGTGCTGGATTCAGAGGGTATGATTTTAGCTCAAACAAATAATCAGGTTTTTAATTTTAGTGATTATGCTGATGGGAATTATAGACTCATCGGAGTTTCCTATTTAGGAATTCAGTTGGATGTCACAGGGCAGCACATCGATACTGCACTTTTTTCAACAGAATGTTTTACACAATCCACCAATCAAATTGCGGTGGAAATTGGAACTTTAGAGGCGGGACCTATAGAACTGGTAGCACCTGAAGATGGGCAGGTCAATTCTTGTAATCCATGGCTTGAGGCTGATTTTACCCAAGATTTCTTTCCCTCGGAGATTTCCAAGGCATGGGTATTGGTGGATGTACAGGAAAATATTGCTGCGGTTGTGCCGGAAGGACCTATCGATTGGTCGCCATATCCAGCTGGAACTTATCAATTGTATGGATTGGTATACTCAGGAGATTTAATAGTTCAGATTGGAGAAAATTTTGCGGCTCACAGTTTTTCAAATGATTGCTTTTCACTTTCCAATCAAGCAATTACTGTTGATTTTTCTCGTCCTGAAGGGGGAGAGCTGCCTACAGAAAACAGGTTGACTTGTAGTAGTAATCCTGAGTCTATTTTAGTATTGTCCAGTAATCCTGAATCCGCATCAGCATTCGAAAATGTTTGGGTCATTATTAATTTAACTGATAATCAAGTAGTTGAGATAACTGATAAAGACACTATAAGGAGTGCCAATTATCCAGAGGGCGACTATCTAATTAAAAGGCTATCCTATTTGGTACTCCCTGAGGGACTAAATATTGGTGCTTCTTGGGAAGCCGTCAATAATGATTCCTCCGCTTGTTACGATTGGTCAACTGGAGAATTGACGTGGAAAAACACAGAACCTGTGGCCCCTCAGCTTTCCTTTTCTGATCAACCTAATGCGGGAATAGATTCAATATGTGTGCTAAAAAATAACCGATATATCATCAGTTTGAACCAAAGCTTCGACCCAGATTATTTTCATCGAATCATTATCACCAATGATTCCCTGATAATTCTAGATGCAGATGCGGGATTACAGCCAGATTTTTCTGCTTACGATAGTCCGCACATCCTGATTCATTCCATTGCCAGTTTGTCCCCTTTGTCCATCCAAGTTGGCGATTCTTTTTCACAAATCATTTCGTTGACTGAAGAATGTCTGGGGGTAGCTGAGGTACTGGAGGTGGTAAAAACTGAAGTAGGTGGTGGTCGCCTGACGACCGATTGGGCCATCGATTCGGATACCCTCTTAACTTGTTTGCAAGACGGAATACCAGATTGGATTACCATAGAACCAGTCGATCATTCTACAACCGCATCTTATACTTTATTGATTGCCAATGCCGAAGATCAAATTTTAGGTAAATTGAGCAATCCGACGAGAAACTACGATAATAACATATTTGGAGAGCTGAGAATCTACGGAATCTCGCACGAAGGTCCTTTGGATTTTTCCGTAGGGGCACCGATTTCATCGGTAAAAGTCGCGGGTGACTGTTATGAGTGGGCAGAACAATACATCACGGTTATCTCTGATCAGGTGGATGGAGGTACAATAACTTCTTCCTTTGGAGAAGATTATTTTGATTACTGTGGGGACGGTTCACAACAATTGGAATTGCAAACCAATTCTACCAGTAATGTGGGTTATGCCTATCTCTTGTGGGGGGCAGATTCAACGATTCAAAGAATCAGTTGGAAGTCCAGTATGCCACTAGATGGACTCTCCCAAGGAATTTATCAAATCAGCGCAGTCAGTTATACAGGAATTTGGAACCTTTTAGTGGGTGATCCTATTTCTGCCATCCCAACGGACGGTTGTTATGAGTGGGCGGCTAATACTTTACAATTTAACCTTCTCGGGGAAGTAGATGCAGGGACCATTCATGTAGTAGGATATGAAACAGATACTATTTATACCTGTCCGGGTAATGGAAGTGCTGATATTATTGAATTGGCTTATACTTCTAATGTAGTAGATGGCCTTTATGCATTCATGTTGACCGATCAAGAGGATACTATATTGTATCCCAGTATTCCTACTACAGGATTACTCAATTTTGAAAATGCTCCAGAGGGTATTTATAAAGCTTATGGAATCTCCTATACAGGACAATTAAACGGACAGGCCAATCGCGACATTCGAACCCTGGAACTTTCGAATGAATGCTATGCATGGACCCCTCAACCAATAGTAATTATTAATCAAGCACCTATTGCTGGGGAGATTTATGCAGTTGGATACGATGAGGAAACGCTATTTACCTATTCCTGTGATACGAGCAGAACACCGGAATCATGGTCTTTTTACTTTAAAGAGAAATTGGGCTTTTCAGCTTTTATAATCACCAACGCTTCTGGTGGTATTTTGGCATCAATAGAGGCAGGAATACCATTTGAAATCCCCAATGAATATGCTTGTCAAAGCTTGACCGTTACAGGGGTAGCCTATACCGGTACTTTACCAAATCTGGAAGGTCTAAATATTAATCAGCTAAATTTGGATCAATGTTATGCCCTTTCCACCAATCAATTAACTCTTTTGCCTTCAGAAGGTGCTCAGTTACCTCCTTTAGACCCTTTCACTATCCAAACTACCTATAATACTTCCAATATTTTAAAAACCAACCCAGTTGCCATTGAGAACCATCAACATCAGCAGCAACAACAACAGCTACCACAACCGCCTCAGAACCCGTACCCACAGCAGTCCATTATCCAAT
>CAYPID010000009.1:0-5069 GCA_964410725.1 uncultured Saprospiraceae bacterium | reverse complement strand
ACCAACATCAGCAACAGCAACAGCTACCACAACCGCCTCAGAACCCGTACCCACAACAGTACATTATCCAATCAGACCATTCCATCAAAATATACCCAAACCCTATTGCAATGGGGCAATCATTAAACATAGAATTCCTGTCGAATATTCCTAAGTCAATAGGAGAAAGACAAATGTTTATTTATGACATTACGGGGAGAAAAATGATGGACAAAAGAATTGACTCCAGTGAAAAAAGAGTAGAAATAAAATTAGGTAAACTCCCCAAAGGAATTTACCTAATTGATATTTGGAACAATAACCAGCGATTGGAAACTAAACAACTACTGGTTCAATAAAAGAAAAATTATTTCTTGATGTAAGTACGCTCCTTAATTCTAGCTTTCTTACCTACTAATTCACGTAAGTAGTACAATTTAGCTCTTCTAACTTTACCTCTCTTTAACAATTTCACCTCGGCGATATTGGGAGAAGCATAAGGGAAAATACGCTCTACCCCTACCCCATTAGACATTTTTCTTACGGTGAAGTACTTGTTTAAACCTTCACCCGTAATCTTAATAACATCACCTCTGAAAGTTTGTATTCTCTCTTTATCCCCTTCTATAATCTTATAGTCAACAGCAACGTTATCACCAGGTCTGAAAGCTGGGAAATTACTTTCTTTTAACAATTGCTCATTTACAAACTTTATGGCGTCCATGATTTTAGATTTTATTTTTAGCCGTGCAAAGGTAAGAAAAAAATTTATTTCAGCGAATTAAAGTTGCAAAAGTTTGGTATTCAAAAGGAGCCCCTCTAGGACCAATAAAATTTACCTTTACCACATATATTCCAGCTGGAGCTGGTTGGCCATCAGAGCCTTGCAATCCATTCCAACCCTTTTGGGGATCTTGAGTTTCAAATACCATTTCTCCCCACCTATTCCAAATCGTCATTTCAAATTTTGAAATGCCATCAAGTTGACCTACTCCTTTATAGGCTTCATTTTTACCATCGTAATTTGGTGTAAAAGCATTTGGTAAAAAATACCGCACTTCTGGTGTTACATCTATGATTTGATAAGCCGTATCTCTGCAACCATTGGGATGTACCACCACTTGTTGGACGGTGTACTGCCCTGAATCTGGATAACTGTGAATGGGATTACTCGAGAAATCCCTTTCCCCATCTCCAAAGTCCCATTCCCAACCTGCGACCAACCCCACAGATTGGTCATAAAAAGATAAATCTGGTGATAAGTTAGTAGGCATTTCAGGTGAATAAGTAAAATCAGCTTGAGGCGAATCTAAAATTTCGATCAAGTTATAGAAAGTAGTATCAGTTTGACATCCAATTGGTGAGGTAATATCGACGGCCACGGTATACACTCCTGTATTTTCGTACAAATGCGTAGGACTGATGGCATCACTGGATCCTCCGTCCCCAAAATCCCAATAAATATCATAGGTATTATCAATGGGGAAAGATAAGTTATCGAAAAAAATAGATGCTGGAACACACCCAGTAAAATCTGAAGGGGCAATCACAATCAGAGAAGGTACTGGATAGTATTTGATGGTTTTGGTAATTTTATCCTTGCATTGGTTATTGTCTGTAACCGTTAAGGAAACAGGAATATCTCCGGGCTTTTTATATAGGTGATTAGGGTTTCTGAGCTGATTGGAAATTCCATCTCCAAAATCCCACTCCCATGCGGTCAATCGATCTCCTCCAGTGACAGATAAATCTGTAAAAGCAACTGGACCTGAAACACAAGTATCGTATTCGTATTCAAAATCAGCTGTGATGTCTGGATAGATGACCACATTGATATTTGCCGTGTCTCCGCAGTCAGTATTAGGATTTAAAATCAACTGTCCTTTGTAGTTGCCTACCCCAGGGAATCTAACTGTTGGGGACCAATCTCCATATTTGGAAATGGTCCCATTAATATCAAAAGACCATTCATAAGTATTTATCGCAGCCCGCTGAAAAGAACGGTTAATAAAATTTATATCGAATTCTCCGCAAGAGTTAATTAGGTATTCCTGGTCATTGATGACCGCATCCTTTTCCACATCGGCTACCACTATAGGGTCACAATTGGCGACGTTAAACTGAAAATCTCTAAAGACTTTGCTGAGGAGTACACCGTCGCGGTATTCTGAAACACATACTCCGACTACATACTGCCCCAATCTATTGGGTTTGCCAGTAATGTAACCAGAAATAGGATTAATGGTTACCACAGGATCTCCTCCCATGGGGTTACCCGGGCTGTATAGTGGCGCTACAAAAGTGACATAGTCATAAGGTGGTGGACAGGCTGGAGTTGGAATGGCTCCTTCACAAGAAACTGCTGCTGCACCATTTAATAAAGGACCTCCCCCACGAAGAGGGCTGCAAAATTCATAAACCAATTGATCCCCGTCTTTATCTGTGGCACTATGATCAAAAAGAATTTCATTATCGTTACAAATGACTGTTGGGGGAAAATTATCAAAAACTGGACTGTTGTTACAAACTTTTTGTCCTTCAGGGGTAATTTCTATGGTATAAGTGGCGCCCATATCTTGAGGCCTGATAATATTATTAATCGTGACATTTCGGCAACAGCGTTGGTAGCTGATGTGATAACTGTCTTCGCTGATTGGCAAACTAATTCCATATTCACTCAGTTTAAATTTATAGACTCCTTGCTGGGTACAGACATTTGGTGGAATCAAACAAGGATAATCAGGTGCCCCCACAGCCTTTATTTCATCCAGATTAATACTCAATCGGTGAATATAGCTGCTCTGAGTCATTCCACTACAATTACCTTCAGGGCATTTGTAAATCCCAATGGAAGCTACAGGATCTAACTCGGCACAGTTGGTGCAATTACAATCTCTGTATAAGGTAAGCGTAAATTCATAATCTCCCCCACCTAAACACTCGTAAGTGATGGAACCTCCTATAATATGTCTCCCAAATGAACTCCAGGGGATGGACCAAAGGACCACCATGATTAGGATTACTTTTTTCATTCCTTTATTTTTTTTGCCTCAACCAATCCATAGCTGCTTGAACATCTGGGTCAAATCTATTGAGGTATTCAATTTTCAACTGTTCTCCGTGCAACATGTGTGCGATCTCCGCTTTCGTTGACCTCTTTAAGTTGGAAAAAAATTCTCTATCCAACACTTCTAAGAAGTAAGCTTCTGAAGAATCCAACAATCTGTTGATTTGTTCCTCCTGCGTTTTAATAAAACTAAAGGCTTCCCATCTGGTTAGTTCAGAATCCTCTAATGTTGAATCCACCGCGACCACAATATCAGGAATAATTCCTCCTTCTTGATCCTCAAGGTCTAAAAATTCTCCCCCTTTGAACGGCTTTTGGATGGCTTTTCCCGAAGGGGTAAAAAATCTGCTGACAGATAAGCGGATGGCACTACCATCATGAAGATTATATTGCTCTTGTACCAATCCCTTTCCAAAAGATGGCCTTCCAATGATGGTCGCCCTTTCCAAGTCTTGGAGGGTGCCTGCTAGAATTTCACTGGCTGAGGCTGATTTTTCATCTATGAGAATTACAATTTGCTGAAGTCTAAAAAAAGCTCTTCCGGAGGACTTATATTCTACTTTACCAGTATGCGCTCCTTCGGTTTTTAGAATGACCAAATCTTTTTCTGGAACCAGTTGATTGATCATTTTTATGGATTCTTCCAGCAAACCTCCTGGGTTTTGCCTCAAATCTATTATTAAATTTTCCATAGAATGGAAGGTAATGAGTTCCTCTAGTGCCCTCATAAAATCCCGGTAAGCGTTTCCAGAAAATCTGGAAAGTTTGATGTACCCAATATTAGGCGCTATTAAGTAGGCGGCATTAACAGAAGAATTGGGTATTTTCTCGCGGGTGAGGGTAAATTGAATGGGGTTTTCTGCATAGTCCAAACAACTTAGTGTAACGTTAGTATTTTCTGCGCCTCTCACTAATTGGACAATATCTTCTGATTGTATTTCTTGTTCCAGCAAACTGGTTGTATCTACAGCAAAAATCTTGTAACCAGGTCTGATACCTGCCTTCCACGCTGGTCCTTCTCGGATTACTGAAGTTACAATGGGGGTATCCTTTTGGAGGACAAATTCCAATCCAATACCTTGATAATCTCCTCTTAAATCCTCATTGATTCGCTCTAATCTATTACTAGGGATATATCCAGAATGGGGATCTAATTGTTCTAGTACAGATTCAATGACCAAAGTAATTAGGGAATCTCTATCTATGTCGGTGACATATCTAGCTTCGATATATCGCAAAAGTTCTTCAACTCGATTATCGCCTTTAACATCCAAAATAGGCGTACTTTGGCTTTCGCTAAAACGAAGTCCAGTCCACATTCCCCCCACGAAAACAAGGGCGAAAATAGCAGGTAACCCAATCAGCCAATAATTTCTTTTGGTTTCAGTCATTCAACTTTTATTTTAACTTTAAAGTAAAGACAAAATCCAGAACATTTAGGTTGGAGAAAAAATTATTTTAATCGAAAAGATATGGCACAAACCAATGAAATTGATCAATTGGACAGACAGATTCTAGCACTTTTGATGGAAAATGCAAAAATGACGTATGCGGAAATTGGTAGAAAATTATTTGTTTCTGGAGGGACGATTCACGTCAGAATGAAAAAATTGGAGGAAGCAGGTGTGGTGAAAGGGCAGCAATTATTGGTGGACCATGAAAAACTGGGATTTGATGTGGTGGCCTTTTTAGGAATTTATCTGGATAAAAGCTCCTTATATGCCGAGGTATCCGAGCAGCTGAAAAAAATTCCAGAGGTGGTGAGTGCTCATTATACGACCGGGTTATATAACATTTTCGCTAAGATTGTTTGCCGAGACACCAACCATCTTCGAGAAGTTTTACACGATAAACTCCAAAAAATAAATGGTCTACAACGAACCGAAACTTTCATATCGCTAGAAGCGGGTATTGAAAGACCTGTTGCTATTATCGATACGAAATAGAACATAATACTCAAAATGAAAACCTTAGGTAGATTAACAATCGCGTCAGTGCACAACTACAAAAAAGAACTAAATCA
>CAYPID010000008.1:62971-65352 GCA_964410725.1 uncultured Saprospiraceae bacterium | reverse complement strand
AAAACACAACAGTATGCCTTCAGAAAAGGATTTGAATCAGAATTAATACAAGCTATCTTTGAGCAATTGTACAACTCGGACCGCTTTTCAAAAGATGAACATAGCCATTAATGCCAGGTTCTTAATTGCCAATCAGCTAGAAGGGATAGGTAATTTTACCCTTCAAATCATTAAAGATTTAGTTGCCAATCACCCTCACCACCACTTCTACTTAATATACGATAGAAAAACCCCGCCTCTTGTACACCACCCAAATATTACCAACCTCTATTTACTTCCATCCGCCAGACACCCAATCCTTTGGTATATCTGGTTTGAATGGCGACTGCCTACCCTACTAAAAAAATACCATATTCATAAATTGATCAGCCCTGATGGATTTGTTTCCCTTCGTTCAAATGTACCCAGCTTATTAGTCGTTCATGACCTCGCCTATTTGGCATTTCCCAATCACCTCCCTTTATTGGTCCGATGGTATTACCGTTATTTTACCCCCAAATACCTTTCCAAAGCTCAAACCATTGTAACAGTTTCCCACTTCGTGAAAAAACACATTGAAGGATCTTTTTCTATACCTGCTTCCAAAATTCAAGTCACCAATAATCTACCAAAAGATATTTTTCAACCGCTGGCGCAACCTCAAAAATCTTTGGTTCAAAACCAATATGCTTTGGGCTGTCCCTATTTTCTATATGTTGGTGCCATTCACCCCAGAAAAAATATCCTAAGGCTTTTGCGCGCTTTTCAAAAATTTAAAAAAAATTCTCACAGCAACATTAAATTAATTATCGTTGGACGTAAAGCATGGAAGAATAATGATTTAAAAACCCTGTTAAGAGATTCTTTTTATACGGAAGAAGTTATTTGGACATCTAAAGTGTCCGATTCCGAATTAGTAAAAGTCGTGGGGGCAGCATTTGCCTTGGTCTATCCATCTTTATTTGAGGGTTTCGGAATTCCTATTTTGGAAGCTCAAAAAGCCGGTGTGCCTGTAATTACTTCTTCAACTAGCTCCATGCCAGAGGTCACCGGGGCAGGAGGTTTACTAGTAGATCCCACCCAAATCGACGAAATCGCTCAAGCCATGAATCAATTGTATACTAACACAACGCTTCGTAAGGAATTAGTTGAAAAAGGCTTGGAGAATTTAACGCGATATACCAGAAAAAACGCTATTCATCCCTTCTCCCAATGGATTGAAGGGCCTATTAATTAACTTTTACAGCAGAAGCCAAGTTTGATTTCATTTCAATGGACGTCGGTGATATTCCCTCAAGGTATACCAGTGCCATTTTGTTGATTAAATTCTCTTGACTGGGCGCTTTAATCTTTATGTAGTTATCTGTAAATCCAGTAAGCCAGCCTTCCTCTCCACTTTTTTCGAATAATACCCATCGCTCTTGCCCAATAAAGCGATCATAAAAAGCCCGCTTTTTCTTTTCACTTAATATGGAAAGCATATTATTACGCTCCTTTCGCTTTTCCATAGGTACTCCCTCCGCCATTACCGCTGCTGGTGTATTGGCTCTTTCCGAATAAGTGAATACATGTAAATAATCCACTTGGAGTTCTTGAATAAAAAGAAAGGATTCCTTAAAAGCTTCATCCGATTCCCCAGGAAAACCAACTATTACATCAGCTCCTATACAAGCATCCGGCATCTTTTCTTTGATTTTATCCACCTTTGTACGATACAACTCCCTACGATACCTTCGCTTCATCTCTTTTAAAATCTCATTATTGCCGGATTGTAAGGGTATGTGAAAATGAGGGACGAATTTTTGAGATTTTGCGACAAATTCAATAATTTCATCAGTGATTAAATTGGGTTCTATAGACGAGATTCTAAACCTTTCCACCCCATCAACTCCTTTATCTAATTCTCGAATTAAATCTATAAATAACGCTTCTTTCTTGGGCTTTAGGCCCTCTATTACCTCCGTTCCATTGCCAAAATCTCCCAGATTTACACCCGTCAATACAATCTCTTTCACTCCCAATTCAGCAATTTCTCTAGCCTTTTTTACCGCTCCCTCCACCGTATCGCTACGACTTTTTCCTCTGGCCAAAGGAATGGTGCAAAAGGTACATTTATAATTACAACCATCCTGCACCTTTAGAAAAGAGCGCGTACGATCTCCGTATGAAAAAGCACTGTTAAAGGTGTTGGCCTGTGTTACCTCACCTGCCTTAACCAGGCCCTTATCTGCATTTGAAATCTCATCAATAAATTCAAGAATCCTAAATTTTTCAGCTGCACCCAGAACCAAATCCACTCCGGGAATTTCAGCAATCTCCACAGGCTTTAATTGGGCATAACATCCGACCACCACCACTTTAGCCTGTGGATTAATCTTCATCGCACGACGAACAATATTTCT
>CAYPID010000008.1:0-62871 GCA_964410725.1 uncultured Saprospiraceae bacterium | reverse complement strand
TCTTCCCCAAAAATCTCATAATCTATTTCGTGTGCATTCATTTTTTCCTTTTTATTTCCAAAATAACAATTAACTCATTTTTTCTACCTTTTTCTTTAACGCAAAAACCTCATCCCTAAATTGAGCTGCAGACATAAAGTCCATCTCCTTAGCAGCCTTTTTCATCTTGGCTTCAGTAGCCGCAATCAATTTTTCTAACTGCTCTTTGTTCATATATTCAACAATAGGATCTGCTGCTAAACCTTGCGTTTCCTGCTCCTCGTATTTCTTTTTGACCCCTCGAATATCTAAAATCGATTTTTGCTCCAAAATTTCCTCCCTGGTCTTGTGCACCGTTGTGGGCGTTATACCGTGCTTTTCATTGTATGCTATTTGAATATCTCTTCTCCTATTGGTCTCATCAATCGTATGTTGCATAGAGTCCGTTATCTTATCCGCATAAAAAATTACTTTCCCATTGGAATTCCTCGCTGCTCTTCCTGCGGTTTGAGTTAATGATCGATTGTTCCTTAAGAACCCCTCCTTATCTGCATCAATCACCGCCACCAAACTGACTTCAGGCAAATCCAATCCCTCTCTCAATAAATTGACACCCACCAAAACATCGAATTCCCCTAATCGGAGTGCCCTGATTATTTCAACTCGATCCATGGTATCTACTTCAGAATGGATGTATTTAACCAAAATACCCATTTTTGTTAAATATTTAGTAAGCTCCTCCGCCATTCTTTTAGTAAGCGTTGTCACCAAGGTGCGTTCAGAAAGCTCATTTCGAATTCTTATTTCTTCCAATAAATCATCAATTTGATGCTTGCTTGGTCTTACTTCAATTGGAGGATCCAATAATCCTGTTGGCCGCACTAATTGCTCTACAATTAAACCTTCGGTAAATTCCAATTCGTAATCCCCGGGAGTAGCACTTACAAAAACGACTTGATTCATAAAGGTTTCAAACTCCGTAAAATTTAACGGCCTATTATCCATGGCGGAAGGCAGCCTGAACCCAAAAGAAACCAAACTCAACTTGCGGGCACGGTCTCCCCCGTACATCCCTCTGATTTGAGGAATGGTAACATGGCTCTCATCAATGATTAATAAGAAATCCTCCGGAAAATAATCCAAAAGACAAAAAGGTCGCATACCCGGTGAGCGCCCATCAAAAAATCGAGAATAATTCTCCACCCCATTACAATACCCCAACTCCTTGATCATTTCTAAATCAAAAGTCGTCCGCTCCTTTATCCTTTTCGCTTCAAGCAGTCTACCTTCACTAATAAAATACTGCTCCTGTGCGTACAATTCGTCTTCAATTTGCCGGATAACTCCGTGTATTCTATCCTTGGGCGCCAAATATAAATTTGCCGGAAAGATAGCTACGTGATCCATCCTGGTAATTCTTTTACCATTTTCTACATCAATTTGCTCTATTTCCTCAATCTCGTCTCCAAAAAATATAATTCGATAACCATAATCCACGTAAGGCAAATTAATATCAACTGTATCGCCTCTAACCCGGAAAGTAGCTCTCCTAAAATCCGATTCCGTCCTTGAATACAAAGCATCCACCAACCTGTATAATAATCCATTACGAGAAATTTCTTCTCCTACCTTAACTCTAATGATTCCCGATTTGTAATCCTCCGGGTTACCCATACCATAAATACACGATACGGAGGCCACAATAATGATGTCGCGCCTTCCGGATAGCAAATTCGAGGTAGCCCTCAATCGGAGCTTGTCCACCTCTTCATTGATGGACAGATCTTTTTCTATATAGGTATCTGAAGCAGAAATGTAAGCCTCCGGCTGGTAATAATCGTAATAAGAGACAAAATACTCAACAGCATTATCTGGAAAAAAAGTCTTGAACTCCCCATAAAGTTGGGCCGTAAGAGTCTTATTATGCGTTAGCACTAGCGTCGGCCTATTCAACTGAGCAATAACATTAGCCGCCGTAAAAGTTTTACCAGAACCGGTGACTCCCAATAAAACTTGCCCTTTCTCTCCCTTCTTGATTCCTGTTACCAACTGCTCGATAGCCTGAGGTTGATCACCCGTAGGTTGGTAAGCACTATTTAACTCAAACCCCATCGCATTTTTGATTTCTAAACCACTTAACCTTGAGAACTGTTTAATTACTATGTCCAAAACAGACGTTGTAACACTTACCCTTTTCGAATATCAAGGGTTTCGGAATAAATGGAAAGCACTCAAATATATGGGGCTCTCCAGTCGAATTCTCCCGCAACTGGGCACTGCAACTTTTGCAAAGATGCTAGGAAGTGGTGCCAAAACTGGTTTCAGTCATTTTCCCAATTTTGGCGTTTACGCCCTCTTGGCTGTATGGCCAAAAGAGGAGGCTGCAGAACATTTTTTTAAAAATAATTCTTGGTTTTTAGACTGTGTAAGTGCCTCCTCTAATGCATTTACCATTTACATGCAAACCTGTGGCGTTCATGGAAAATGGGAAGGAAAAAATCCTTTCCCTAAAACGATCAACCAAGTTGCTGATCGCCCATTAGCAGTTTTAACACGAGCTACCATTAGGCCATCAAGGCTTATGCGATTTTGGCAATTTGTTAACCCTGTTAGTCATTCGCTCCAACAATCCCAAAATAAAATTTTTGCCGTAGGCGTTGGTGAACTTCCATTAATTCAACAAGCTACTTTTAGCATTTGGAAAAACATTAAGGCATTAGAGGAATTTGCCTACCACAGTGGCCTTCACAGCAAAGTCGTCCAATTAACCAGAAAGGAAAATTGGTATAAAGAAGACTTGTTTGCTCGTTTTCATCCCTATAAAACAACGGGACATTGGAAAAACTTAAACCTCAATTTGTCGTGAATCTAAATTTCAAAACACAAGGACAAGGAAAGCCTTTGATCATACTTCATGGTTTGTTTGGAACACTGGATAATTGGAAATCCATAGCCAACCAACTTTCAGCTCATTTTCAAGTTTACCTAATAGACCAACGAAATCACGGTAAATCTCAGCATACTCCAGACATGGATTTACCCTCCATGGCGAAAGATCTTGCAGATTTTTTGGGTCAAATGAACTTGTCTAAAGCGCATATCATGGGCCATTCAATGGGAGGAAAGGTAGCAATGCAATTTGCTTTCGACTACCCAGAATATTTAGACAAATTAATCGTATTAGATATTGCTCCACGTGCCTACCAACCAGGACATTTAGAAATTTTGGAAGCCCTAAAAGGGTTGCCCATAGATACACTAGGAAATAGAAAAGAAGCTGAAGAACAGCTTTTAGAAAAAATTAAAGAACCAGAAACTGTACTTTTTTTACTTAAAAACCTATCGAGAAATAAGCAAGGTGGATTCGAGTGGAAAATGAATCTTCCAGTTATTCATAGAGATTATATGAAATTAATTGACAAAATTCATGCCCAATTTCCACATACCGGACCAGTACTTTTTCTAAAAGGTAGTCGTTCTAATTATATTCGAGAAGATGATGTTTCGGGGATTAAAGCTCTTTTCCCCAAGACGCAGATAGAGACGATTCCAAATGCTGGCCATTGGCTACATGCTGAAAATCCATCAGAACTACTTAATCAAATCTTGCATTTTCTATAACTTTTGTGTTTTTTGTTTCCTCAAAACAAGCTCTTATAAAATGGAAAAATATCTCAAGCCGTTAGTTCTAGTTGCTATTCTTATGCTTGGATGGAGTGCTTCCCCTCCATTACAATCAAGCAAGTATTTCGAATTAATGAAAAACATCGAGATTTTTACCAACCTCTATAAGGAGTTAAACACTTATTATGTCGATGAATTGGACCCCAGTAAAATGATGCGCATAGGATTAGATGCGATGGTCAGTGCGCTGGATCCTTACACCAATTATATTTCCGAAACGGATATTGAAAGCTATAGGTTAGCCAATGAGGGCAAGGCCAATGGTATAGGAGCGAACAACAGAAAAATTGGCGAATACATAACTTTAGTGGAAATATATAAAGATTTATCAGCCGATAAAGCTGGATTAAAAGTAGGCGACATCATACTAGCTATTGATGGACAGGAAGTGAGGGGGAAAAATAAAGATCAGGTAGATAACATTCTTAGGGGATATCCTGGCACAAAGGTTAATTTAAAGATACAAAGACCCGGGAGTGGACAACCTTTCGAAGTAGCGGTTACCAGAACAGAAATTGAGTCTCCTAACGTACCCTTTTCTGGAATGCTTAAGAATGATATTGGATACATTAACCTAACAACTTTTACTCAAAGAGCAGGAGCTAATGTAGGTAATGCCTTAAAAAATTTGCAAGCGGAAAACCCAAACCTTAAGGGGGTGGTGCTGGACTTAAGAGACAACGGTGGCGGATTACTGAACGAAGCTATTAACGTTTGCAATATTTTTATTCCCAATAACCAATTGGTAGTTACTACCAAGGGAAAAGTGAAAGATTGGGACCGGACGTTCAATACCCGTAACGAACCTATTGATCAGTCGATTCCACTGGCAGTAATCATTAATAAATATTCCGCGTCGGCCTCCGAAATTGTTAGTGGAGTAATACAAGACTACGATAGAGGTGTATTAATTGGTCAATCATCCTATGGTAAAGGTTTGGTTCAAAACACTCGAGATATTGGATATAATGCCAAGGTTAAATTAACTACTGCAAAATATTACGTGCCGAGCGGCCGGTGTATACAAAGTGTAGCCTATAATAATGGCGAACCGGTAAAATTACCCGATAGTTTAAGGGCCCCCTTCAAAACTACTAACGGGCGTTTGGTATTAGATGGTGGCGGAGTAGATCCAGATATCGAAATAACCCACCCAAGTGATTTGCCACTGATTAAATACTTGATTGAAGGCCATTTAATTTTTGAATACGTCAATTCATTCACTTCCAAAAACCCCACCTTACCTAGTGTAGATGACTTTAGTTTCCAAGACTATAACGACTTTCTAAGTTTTTTGGATAAAAAGAATTTTAAATATCAATCTACCTCCAAAAAACTCCTTGAACAACTATCAAATGCCACAACTGAGGAAGGGATTCAAGGTACTGAAGAGTTACAATCCCTGGAAAATAAGCTACTCCTGCATCAGAAGGATGAATTACAAAAACTCCAACCATATATCGTCCCTATCATAGAAAAGGAAATTGCATCTAGATACTACTACCAAGATGGAAGAATAAGAATGGGACTTAAAAATGACGGAGAAATCTCCAAAGCTATTGAGGTTCTTTCTAATCCCGAATTGTATCAAAGTTATCTGAATACCTTAGATTAAAGTTTAGACCACGTGGTTCCGTCTTTCCCATCTTTTAACTGCAATTTTAGTGCTGCTAGAGTGTCCCTTATTTTATCTGAAGTCGCCCAATCCTTCCTTTCTCGTGCGTCCTGGCGCATCCCAATTAAAAGATCCATAAGCCCACTTATTACGGCTTCACTTTCCCCACTTTCACTGACCATTTCATCTTGTAATCCAAATATATCAAATACGAATACCTGAAAAGTTTCCCTCAATGATTGTAAAGTGCTGGAAGATACATCGGCTAAGGGTAAATGCCCATCTTTAAGGCTATTAATAATGCTGACTAATTCAAACAGCCTGGCTAGTGCCTTGGGGGTATTGAAATCGTCTTTCATTTCATTATTTACCATTTGAATCAGGCTAATAATTTCTTCATCTAGCCCGCTTTTCCCGTCAGGGTGGGTTCCTTTCAACTTTTCTAAGGATTCCAGTGCATCCATTAGCCGCTTATATCCTTTTTCAGCAGCGAGGAGTGCCTCATCAGTTAAATCCAATGTGCTTCTATAATGGGTCTGAAGCATAAAAAAACGAACAACCATTGGTGAATATCCTTTGCTTACATGAGGGCTACTCCCTGAAAAAAGCTCTACGGGAGAAATGGAATTGCCATCACTTTTGGACATCTTTTTGCCGTTCATCAATAACATATTACCGTGCAACCAATACTGTGCAGGGGCACATCCGCATGCCCCGTAATTCTGCGCAATTTCATTCTCGTGATGTGGAAATTTCAAATCATTCCCCCCACCGTGGATATCGAAGGTCTCACCCAAATATTTTGTACTCATGGCGGAACACTCCAAATGCCATCCAGGGTAGCCTTCTGACCATGGCGATGGCCATCTCATTAAATGAGAGGGAGCTGCTTTAACCCAAATGGCAAAATCTGAAGGATGGCGCTTTTCATCTTGCTTTTTTAAATTATCCCTGGTTTCTGCGAATAACTCTTCTACCTTTCTTCCAGATAAGATACCATATTTACCATTGTCATTGACTAGTTTTTGCGTATCAAAATAAACCGACCCATTTTCTTCATAGGCATATCCATTATCCAAAATACGCTTGACCATTTCAATTTGCTCAATTATATGGCCCGTAGCCCTGGGTTCAATACTGGGGGGCAATACATTGAACTTGCGCATCATTTCATGGAAACCGTCTGCATACCTTTGAACGACCTCCATCGGCTCCAAAGCTTCTATCCTGGCCTTCTTGGAAATTTTATCTTCTGCGCCTGAATCTGCATCTCCTTCCAAATGTCCTACGTCAGTAATATTTCGGACATATCTAACCTGATAGCCCAAGTGCTTCAAGTAGCGATAGATGATATCGAAACTTACAAAGGTTCTACAATTCCCCAAGTGAACATCACTATAAACAGTTGGGCCACAAACATACATGCCCACAAATCCCTCCTTAAGGGGCTGAAAAGTTTCTTTTTTTCTGGTTAAACTATTGTAAAGTTGCATTTCCATCTATTATAAGGTCAATTTTGCTATTATCATTTTATGATCAGAAAAATCAGAAGGTTCAATTTTGCAAAACTCCACACCAACCTGTGGACTACAAAAAATATAATCAATCCGCAATCCTGGCCATTTTCCATTATAACTAAATCCAAGACCTCTTCCGGCTTCAACAAAGGTGTCTTTCAATTTCTTAGCTGTTTGTCGATAAATATACGACTGCGGAACCTCATTAAAATCCCCTGCCACAATGGTTACTTCGGGGGTATTTCCAATTTCATCTAGTATCCTTTCCATTTGTTGAACTCTCGTCACAGCTGCCTTTCCATAATGTCTGAGCATCCCAAAGAAACTTTTTAATCGCTCTTCTTCTTCCATTCCCGGCTCTGCTGCAATTTTTTCAGCTATTACAGATACTTCATTAGAGGCCAAATGGGTGTTGACTATTTTAATTTTTTGCCGATTAGGCATCCTAACATCCACTACCTGATAACCATTAACCTTATTGGAAAACAACATACCTCCTTTAGGCTCAATAGGATGGCGCGAAAATATAACTAAATCGCTATTATCTAAATGATTGTAGTCAACAAATGAGGAGTTGGCCAAAATTTTTTTACAGATTATATCGCGATTTCCCAGCTCTCTTGGAAACTCTTGAATGCATAAAACATCGGTTTTTAACTCCGAAATCGTTTTGACTAAGGCATCTGCCGAGCGTAACTTATTGTTTTGATAATAGTCTTTAAAGTAATGAATGTTATAAGTAGCAATGATTATGTTGCTCTCTGTTTCAACTTGAACCCCTGAAAAGTTTAGCCCCAAAATTTTAATTAAGGGCCCATAACCAATAGCCAATGTGAGTAAAGGCACCAAAAAAAATCTTGACCGATCTGTCAACCAATAAAAAATGAAAATCAGATTGAATAAGAGGAGCCAAGGATAGAACAATCCAATGAAAAGCAAAGGCTGACTCCATTGAGGTGGAACAAAAGGAATGATATAGGTAATAAAAGTAATTACCACTAAACCCCAATTTAACCCCTTCAGCACTTTTTGTTCATAAACTGCAGGAGACTTAGTCTTCCTTGCTCGCTTCGAATAAAAACGCTTTTTCTTCTTTCGAGAGACTGCTATAGCCTGATTTTTTAATTTTATCTAAAATGGTATCTACTTTTTCCTGTCGGTCGAGATGGTCCGTAAATCTCGATGCAGCCCTTTCATTTTTTGATTTATTTTTATTGGCATAAATGACTTTAGGACGTTTGGCCTTTCGTTCAAATAGGCTAGAGATTCGAGCCAACAAACTATTAATTGGTTGACACCAATCTGTTCCATTTTTAAGTTGAGCGACAACCAACCACCCCATCAACGCTCCTCCCAAATGAGCAAAATGCCCACCGGTATTCAAGTCGTTTCCAATACCTATTAAATCCAAAAAAACGAGAGCAAAAACTATATATTTCAATTTGATATCTCCTAGAAATAAAAGCCTCATGATATAATCAGGAGCTATTACTCCAGCTGCAACAACGATTGCCATTACTCCACCTGATGCCCCTAGAGCAAAACGCTCAACACCTCCAGAATAGGGTAACAAATTAGCAGATAGGAAAAAAAACAAGACTCCTGCAATTCCCCCCCAGAAGTAAATAGGGAAGACTCTTCGATTGCCTAAGAAGTCTCCTACGATACGACCAAACCAATAAAGAAAAACCATATTCCATAAAATATGCCACACGCCCTCGTGCAAAAACATACTAGTTACTAAGGTCCACGGATGGGTTACGACAAACTTCCAGTTGGAGGACATACTAAAAAAGTGGAGGAATTCTTGGAAAGCTCCAGAAGGAGTTGCCCCATTTGCAATGTATAAAGTAATCTTGACTAAGTGGACAAAAACAAATACAGCCAGATTAATTAATATTAGCCTGGTAACCATATTACCATATTGAAACTCCCGTTTAGCGTCTTCCCAAATTGACTTTAACATATTATGTTGAACAAGTTTTACTAGCCATAGTTGTCAAACCTCGACCCGAATTTGCGCCAGTACATAATCAGCAGGAAACCCGAGAGAGCACCACCTAAATGAGCAAAATGAGCAATATTATCCCAAGAAAATTGGTTCACCCCTAAGATTAATTCCGCTACCATTAAAACTGGAATAAAGTACTTTGCCTTAATCGGTATGGGAAGGAAGATGAGCATAAGCTCTGCATTGGGAAAAGCCATTCCAAATCCCAGTAACAATCCATAAATTGCCCCTGAAGCACCGACCACAGGAATATCCTTTGTGCGAATTATGTGGTCATTCATTATGTCAATGGTATTCTTAATCGTTTCTACATCTCCCAACCTTACACTCCTGCTCATAGAGTCCATTATAGGTTGATTCCCTTTTAGACCTACCAAATTAGTCTCGTTAAAAAAGGCCCAAAAAGTATCATATGTTGGACTTGCCTCGAAAGCATTCAATAAATCTTGCAACTGTACTATATCGTAATAACTGTACACCATGTGCAATGCAGCAGCACCGAAAGCAGAGATGAAATAGAAAAATAAAAATTTCTGAGGGCCCCACAATACTTCTAACGCTGATCCAAACATCACTAAAGCAAACATATTGAAAAAAATATGTGCTAATCCAGCATGCATGAAAAAATGCGTAGCTATCTGGTAAGGTTGAAACTTATCCGAACCTGGATAGTGAAGGGCCAACATATCCACATCACCTAAAATAAGGCTAGCAACAAACATAAGAATGTTGATTACCAATAAATGCTTTACTACATCTGTAATCCTAAACATATTCTACAAATATATAATTACTAACCGAATCGCTTATTCAAATCGTCTAAGTCAAATTGTAAAAAACATTTTCTTCCCGATGGACTTTGATACGGCATTTGGCAGGCAAATAATCGATCTATCAATATGGTCATGGCATCTTCATCTAAAGGCTTATCCTTTTTCCTCGCTCCACTCTTAGCCATAGATCTCGCTATATTTTCTTTAAGGTCTAACTTTAAATCCAAATTATTCCTTACCTGCCCTAGTAATTGCTCAATGATTTCAGTTTCATTCTTCCCTGCCAACTCTCCTGGCATTCCTCTAATCATAAAAGTATTAGGAGACAACTCTGCTACATCCATTCCCAAAGGAGCTAATTGTGGCAGAATACTTCTAAATAATTCAGCATCCGCAGGAGATAACCGCATAGATGTGGGAAACAAACTTTGTTGACTTCCCGCATTACCACTTTTCATTTGCTCTAAGTAATGCTCGTACAATATTCTCTCTTGGGCAGCTTGCTGATCAATAAGAATGAAGCCTGATTTGATTGGAGAAGCGATGTATTTATTATGGATCAAATAGGGCTTTTTATTCGATATATTCTCTGAAAACAAAATAGGTTCTGACTTGACTTGGTCATTAATTTTACTGGACACCATTACAGCTTCATCCCCTTTTGAAATACCCTCATACAAGTCCTGCCAGTTAGACCGATTCGATTTGGCTACAAAACCAGGATTTAACCTATTGGGGGAAACAGCTGAAATCCTTTCAGACTTTATGGATCCAAAATCTGGGCGATTAGCAACAAATTGGTCTGCAATTTCGCGCTCTTGTGAAAAATCTAAGGAAGGCATTATACTATGCTGGCCCAAGGCGTGCTTAACAGCGACCAAAACATAATTGTACACTAATCTATCGTCATCAAATTTTATCTCTTGTTTGGTGGGATGCACATTGATATCAATCATCTTAGGATTAATATCAATAAAAAGGCAATAAAAGGGGTGGGTGTCGGGTGCCAATAAATTTTCAAAAGAAGTTAATACCGCATGGTGGAGATAAGGAGACTTTATAAATCTCCCATTGACAATAAAAAATTGATCCCCTCTTTTCTTCTTAGCATATTCAGGTCTTCCTACATACCCTTTAATGGTCATCACCTCAGTATCTTCCTTTACAGGAATTAAGTTTTTACTGACAGGGTTTCCGAAAAGCCCCACCAAGCGTTGACTTAATTTACCCGGCATAAGTCTATATAGCTCCATTTCATTGTGGGTCAAAGAAAAACCTATATCTGGATGCGCCAATGCTACTCTAATAAACTCATCTGAGATATGGCGCATCTCCACTACATTCGATTTCAAAAAATTCCTCCTGGCAGGAACAGAAAAAAACAAATTTTTTACCGCTATCAAGGTTCCTGGTTCAGGGAGTTGGCATACCTCTTGTTCTTTAACAGAAGAGCTTTCAACTACCAATCTAACACCTAATTTATCCGCAGACTGTTGGGTTTTCATTTCTACCTTAGCCACAGCCGCAATTGATGCCAAGGCTTCTCCTCGAAATCCCATAGTTTTGATATTGAATAAATCTGCAGCCTCTTTTATTTTAGAAGTAGCATGTCTTTCAAAAGACATTCTTGCATCTGTCTCGGACATTCCACAACCATTGTCTTGAACCTGAACTAAAGCCTTTCCTCCATCTTTTACTAATACTTTTATAAATGTCGCTCTAGCATCAACTGCGTTTTCCATTAACTCCTTAACAATTGAGGCAGGTCTTTGTACCACCTCCCCTGCCGCAATTTGATTGGCAATCGATTCAGGTAAAAGATGGATTATATCTGTCATATATTAATTTTCAAGCATCTTAACAATGTCGGGCAAATATACCGTTAACAGTAAATAGGTCACGTACCCTAATACCACTATAACTCCTAGTAAATATAAATTAGACCGCATTACTTGAGATTTTCTTGAAGAATTCTCTGCCTGGTATCTCCGCTTAAACCCTCCGGAAATTCTATTTTTCACCCCCTCTATATTCCCTTCCTCAATTTGTTGGATTCTTTTTAGACGCTCCTCTAATTCCTCTTTCCTTGGATCCCAATATCTAGGTTTATAATCGTATTGCTGATGTTTTGGAATTTTAAAAAATCTGGGAAATGCCATATCTATTCAATTTCGAATTACAATATTTTTTTAATTAACAAAATAAAAATCCTACCTGTTGAAATTTATCCTGATCCTTACCATCCTTTTTCTGTAATAAAATGTTTTCTCCAAACATTACCCAATCTCACTTAATGAAACTTAAGTTTTTTTTCATTTTCTGGTTACTTTTTATTTCGAGGACCGTTTTTGCTCAGGTGATTGGCAAAATTACTGCTGAAGATTCGACTCCCATTCCCTTTGCATCTGTTTATATCCATCAAACTCAATCTGGCCAAATTTCCAATGAAGAGGGTGTATTTTACCTCAATTTACCCGAAGGAAAATATAAACTTACCTTTCAATGTATGGGGTTTCAATCTTTAGATACCACAGTTATTATTTCAAAAAGCTCTGTTCTAAACGTCCGGTTAAAAGAAAACGCCTTCTCCTTACCAGAAGTAATCGTATCTAAATCAGATTTTGAAAGGGGAGATATTATTATTAGAAAAGCCATTGCTGCAGCACCCTTTAACCGTGATAAAATTCTAGGTTATGAAATGGAGTCCTACATCAAAGGCAGTGGAAGAATAAAAAAACTTCCCAAATTTTTAAATAATCCTTCTGATTTGTCCCTTTTGGATTCAACTAAAGCCTTTGTATTAGAATCAAAAAGTAAGATAGTATACTCTGCTCCTGGAGTTTTCAAAGAAACCCTATTAGAGTATAAAGAATTGGGAACCGACAATCCTATATCTGTCCCCTATCTATATCCAGATTTTTACTTAGAAGTAGTGGCAGACGCGCTTTCTCCTTTAGCCTCCAATGCTTTAAATCACTACGATTACAAACTTGAAAACACCTTTGTGGATAGAGGCCAAATCATATACCAATTACAAGTATATCCAAAAAAAAAAGGGCCAGGATGGTTTGCAGGAACCTTATATCTCACCGAAAAAAATTGGAGTATCTATGGGGTTAACCTATCAACCATTCTAAATGGATTCAACCTCACTATTACACAAAATTTTTCCCCTGTTTACCAAGAGGTTTGGTTGCCAATCACCAATCAAATTGAGTTTTCAGGCGATATTTTGGGAACCTCCTTTTCTTACCTCTATTTGGCCAATCTCACTAACTATCGGGTAACCGTTCAACCTGATTCCTATTTTGAAAAATATGCACCTACTCAAGACGTATTTACCGACCCATTTTTAACCCTCGACAAGAAAGAAATCAAAAAATCCCGAAAGGAAATTAAAACCCCCAAATCTGAAGTAAATATTGAATTTTCAGATTCCCTGGCGGTAGGTTTTCCACTCCAATATTGGGATAGCATAAGGCCAATTCCCCTAAACCCATACGAAGTCAGAGGGACACAGTATATAGATAGTTTAACCTCATCATTAACCCCTATCAACTCATCGACTACCTCATCATTTCCGTGGGTCCCCTTGCTAATGTCCTTTCAATTTAATCCTGTCGAGGGCTTTCACCTGTACCACCAGTTTGATTTTAGAAAAAATAAAAAACTATCGTTTTCATTTACACCAAGACTTTCCTTGGCAGATCAAAAATTTCGCTGGCAGGGACAAATAACCTATCCATTCCGATACTTTAAAACTAAAGTTGAATTCGGGCAATATATTTTTCAGTACGGTCAACAACCTCCAATTAACCCTTGGATCAATTCTTATCAAAATTTATTCTTTGATAAAAACAATATTCGACTATACCATAAAAATTTCATTAGGTTGGCCGCTGAGACCGCGGCTGATCGACCCTTTCAATTTGCCGCAGCAATAGAAAAAGCCGAGCGCTTTCACCTGAAAAGAAATACGACTCAAACCTGGCTAAACCGGCCCAATCGGGAATATGAAGAAAACCACCCCAACAATCCACTTTTTGGTAAACAACTAGATAACTATAATCAAACTTGGCTTTTAGAAGGACTTTTGCGTTGGTCCAAAAGGCCAGCATCTAAGGGGGCAGTATTTGAACTGCTTTGGAGATCTGGAATAACCACAAAAACTTTTCATCTCTTACAAATCAGTCATCAAAACCATATCAATTTTCCCGCTAGGGGTTCATTAGATTACTACATTGAATTAGGTGGATTTTGGAACGCCAACGATATCCCTTTTCAAGACGTGAAGCACTTTTCAGGCAATGCCACCAATTTCTTCTCAAAAGGCCCAATCGGAAATTTCAGAACATTAGGATTTTACCAAAAATCGACTAACGAATCGTTTTTACAAATGTCCGTTCAATATCAAATGAAAAAATTCCTCCTCAGTCAATTTCCAATCTTTTGGAAACAAGGCCTGAATGAAGGTCTGTTTAGTTCATTTATTGCCAACCAATCTTTTGTGTACCACGCAGAAATAGGTTACAGCATCTCTAATATTTTAAGGTTTATTAGGTTGGAAGTGGTTGCAGGACTTGAGCCCAATCAACCCCTAAAATTTAAATGGATGCTGGGGCTTTCTACCTTTGTAAAACTTGGTTCACAATAATTTAACAAGTACATTTGTGCATAACCCGCTTCCTACTGCAATTTTATGAGCGATATCATCAAACACGAGTGCGGAATTGCCCTCATCAGGCTCTTGAAGCCGCTTTCCTTTTATCAGGAAAAATATGGAACGCCCCTTTACGGTCTTGAAAAACTGCGACTTCTTTTGCAAAAAATGCGCAATAGGGGCCAAGATGGTGCTGGTATTGCCACCATAAAAATAGGTGTCCCTCCGGGAAAAAAATACATCAGTCGAAAAAGGATGGTTGGGCCTAATTACCTTCAAGATCTTTTCGACCAAGTCTACAGTCATTTTATTAACCTCCCTGACGAACAGTTAAAAAATCCCGATTGGTTAAAGGCCAATAAACCCTACACTGGAGAGGTTTTACTAGGTCATTTGAGATATGGCACTCATGGTGATTACTCCATTGAAACTTGCCATCCATTTTTAAGACAAAATAATTGGATCAGCCGAAATTTAATATTGGCGGGTAATTTCAATTTGACCAATGTGGATGAACTATTTGAAGAACTCGTCGAGTTAGGTCAATACCCTAAAGAAAAATCGGATACCGTTACTGTTTTAGAAAAATTAGGTCATTTCTTGGACGATGAAGTACATCGCCTTCACACTTGGTATAAGCCAGACGGTTATTCCAATGTTGAAATTAATGATTTAATCTACGAAAACTTGGATGTGACTAGATTGCTAAGACGAGCGAGTAAAAAATTTGATGGCGGCTTTGTGATGTCTGGAATAATTGGACATGGGGATGCTTTTGCAATGAGGGACCCCAATGGAATTAGACCTGGGTTTTATTACCACGATGAAGAGATTGTGGTAATGGCTTCCGAAAGGCCCGCGATTCAAACTGCTTTTGATGTCCATTTTTCAAAAGTAGAAGAATTGAAACCCGGTCATGCCTTAGTGGTAAAAAGAAATGGGGAGGTCTCCGAAAAACGTGTTTTCGATATTCAGCCTAGGACTGCTTGTTCTTTCGAACGCATCTATTTCTCAAGAGGCAATGATCGAGAAATATACCTTGAAAGAAAAAAATTAGGGAAATCGCTAGCCCAACCAATCCTCTCTGCCATTAATTTTGATTTGAAAAACACGGTTTTTTCTTTTGTTCCTAACACAGCAGAAACTGCTTTTTACGGGCTCATTGAAGGACTTAATGAATATGCCGCTGAGATTAAGGCTGAAAAAATCTTAGCCTTGGGAAAGGAATTGAATCCCAAAAAGGTAGAAAAAATCATGGCCATTCAACCGCGAATCGAAAAAATTGTGGTTAAAGACGCCAAGATGAGAACTTTTATAGCAGATACCACCTCAAGAGGACACATGGTATCCCATGTTTACGATGTGACTTATGGTATTGTCGAAAACCACAAAGATACTCTCGTCTTATTGGACGACTCCATTGTCAGGGGAACTACCCTCAGAGATAGTATCATCAAAATTGTAAGCCGCCTCAAGCCCAAAAAAATAATTATTGTTTCTTCCGCACCCCAAATTAGATACCCTGATTGTTATGGAATAGATATGTCTAAAATGAAAGAATTTGTTGCTTTTCAAGCACTGGTTAAACTTTTGAAAGAAAACAAAAAAGAGCATTTGTTGCAAGAAGCTTACGAAAAGTGTTTGGAGCAGGAAAAAGGCCTAAGGTCTTCCATAACTAATCAAGTAAAAGCACTTTATGAGACCTTTACTGCAGAGGAAATTAGCGAAAGTATAGCCTCCATTATCACTCCCCCTGAAATACAAATTCCTATTGAAGTCATTTACCAAGACCTTCATGGCCTGCAACAAGCTTGTCCACTAAACTCCGGAGATTGGTATTTTTCAGGTAACTATCCCACCCCCGGTGGAAATAGAGTAGTCAATCGCTCCTTCATCAATTATATGGAAAATCGAGACGAAAGAGCTTATTAACTTTATTGGAAAGACCAATCGTACTGATCCAGTTTAACTATACATTGGCCTAATAGGTCTATACAATTTTGGATATCTCCTTTGTGAGCCATTTCAATGGTTTGATGAATATGCCTTAATGGAATGGATATTGCCCCGGCAATGGACCCATTTTTCCCACTTCTTTGAACCCCCGCTGTATCCGTTCCTCCAGCTGGTAGAATCTCCGGTTGCCAAGGTATTTTAGATTCTTCGGCCACTTCCTTCATATAAGCTACCATGCGATAATCCGCAATTGAAGTGCCATCTATAATCTTTATAGCAGCTCCCTTTCCCAGTCTTGTAACTGCTTCATGTGGCTGTCCTCCAGGTACATCAAACGCAATCGTTACATCAAGACCAAAGCCAAAATCTGGATTGATATGATGGGCAGAGGATAGCGCTCCCCTCAATCCCACTTCCTCTTGAACAGTAAATACCCCATAAATATCAAAAGGAACCTCTTTTCCCTTTAACCTCCTCAAAACTTCTAGGAGAATAAATACAGAAACCCTGTTATCTAACGACTTACTATTGACACAATCTCCCATTTCAATAAAAGATCGCTCTCTCGTGATGGGGTCCCCCAATTGAATCCATTTTTTTACTTCCGAACCCGACATTCCCATGTCTATAAAATAGTCTCCTATTGGAACGGGCTTGCCCTTCTCTTCAGCCTTCATCAAATGAATAGGCTTAGAACCCATTACTCCAATTAAGTCCTTTTTTCCATGCACAATCACTCTTTGAGAAGTCAAAGTCTTAGGATCAAATCCCCCTAACGGGTGAAACCTAATGAACCCATCTTCATCAATATGATTTACTATAAAACCAATTTCATCCATGTGGGCTGCAATCATAACACGTTTGGCTTCCTTTCCTTTTTTAATAGCCATTACATTGCCCATGGCATCCGTGCGAACTTCATCGACCAAAGGACCTACCTCATCCATTACCAATTGCCTGATTCTCTGTTCAAAACCAGGAGCTCCAGGAGTTTCGCAAATTCTTTTAAATAGTTCTATCCTTTCCATTTATACCCGTTTTTGCAAAGTTAATTATTTAAATTTGAGGTTTTAAAATATGAATCTACTAAAGAGACTAGCTTCTGAAACTGCAATTTACGGGATAAGTAGCATCCTTAGTAGGTTACTAAATTGGGTCATTCTTACGCCCTATCTGACCAGGGTTTTAGGTCAAAAACCCTACGGCATAGTTTCAGATTTATACGTTTGGACTGCTCTTGTTTTAGTAGTCTTAACCTTTAGAATGGAAACGGCTCTATTTAGATTCGGAAGCAAAAAAACTGATCTGGGAGCCTCTTTTTCCACCGCCTTTTTTATCATTGGCCTGTTAACCCTTTGCTTTGTCCTTCTAGGTATTGGATTTACTCCGGTAATTGCTCAATGGTTGAAATATGAAAACACCCCCAATTACATTTTTTGGTTCATTTTGATTATTGGCCTTGACAGCCTTTCTGCTTTGCCGTTCGCTAAGTTGCGTTTATTGGAAAAACCTATTCTTTTTGCCCTTCTTAAAACAGGTGCCATTGTTATAAATATTCTTTTCGTTTATTTTTTCTTGGAACTTTGCCCTTGGTTGATTAAGAATAATTACACGCTACCTTCTTGGATTTATAGCAGTCATGATCAGATTATTTATCTTTTTAAAGCCAATTTCTTAGCTAGCTTTTTTGTTTTCCTCTTCCTATTACCCAGCTTGTTTAACGTAAATTGGAAACCCAGCTGGGTCCTACTAAAAAAAATGGTTGTTTATTCCAGCCCACTAGTATTAGCTGGAATAGCTGGCATCGTTAACCAGTTAATTGGCATTCCCATGTTGAAAGAAAAAGCATCTCCTGATTTAGATTATAATCTTCAACAAGCTGGTCTTTATAGCGCAGCTTCCAAAATTGCCGTTTTGATGGCTTTGTTTACCCAGGCCTTTAATTACGCTGCAGAACCTTTCTTTTTTAAAAATGCTGACCGGACCGAGAGCCAAAAATTGTACGGACAAATTGCCCAATACTTTACTTTAATAGGTAGCATCACTTTTTTAACCATAGTGTTATTCATAGACCAAATACAGTTTTTTCTCGGAGAGAATTTTAGATCTGGCCTCTATATCGTTCCCATTCTCCTAATGGCCAATTTGTTTTTGGGTCTTTATTATAATTTTTCCGTTTGGTTTAAACTAACCGATCATACTTATTTTGGGGGTCGAATAGCTATCGTTGGGTCCTTAATTACTGTCGGTATTAACCTATATTTTATTCCTCTCATTGGTATTGCCGCTCCTGCTTGGGCTTCGCTTTTTTGTTATGGTTTTATGGCAGGAGCCACCTTCCTTTTGGGAAAAAAATATTACCCTATCCAATACCCCATAAAAAAAATGGCCTTTTACCTTTTCTTCACCTTAATGGTATATGCCGTATTCCAAGTCTACAAAAATTTATTTGACTCCCAATTTTTATGGCTATTAAACGGAGCTATAATTTTACTAACTACCCTTTTATTCTTGTTTGTTGATAAGATTTTTAAAAGGATTAATATCTTGCAGTAAAGAGGCTTGGAATGAAAGATGAACAGGAAATGCAATGCCAAATTTTAATCGAACAGGGTGACCAACTCATCGACAAGGGCGACGTTTACAACGCCGTCAAATTGTTCAGAAAAGCAGTTAAAATATACCCTCAAAATGCTTTGGGCTATGAGCGCCTTACCTCCGTATACCACCATAGAAATGAATGGAAACCCGCTTTCCACTTTGCCAAAAAATCCGTAGCTATAAATTCGGCAAACAAAGATATTTGGTGGATTTTAGGAGTGTCTGCAGAGCGCTTGAACAAACCTCGAATTGCTAAAAGGGTCTGGCAAAAATTTGGGTTTTCCGTCCCTCTTTTTCAAAATAACCCAGTTGCTGTAAAAACAGTACACGATAACCTCACGGAAATTCTTCTGGCGAGAACCATCAACCCTACTGTTGCAGAAATTATCAGTATTCCACATCCCGACAACTCACTCAAATTTGGAGACACCATCCTTTATGATAGGTTACAATCTAGGGAATCCGTGGTCATTAGCAAAATGAAATTACCCGTTTTTCCTGTTAAGGAGAAGATAAAAACCGCCCATTACAACACCTTCTCCTCCACCCTATCCACCAATGACGCTGAGGCTATATCCATTTTGGAAAAAATGGCCGCATCAGCAGGCATAGGATTCGAAGTTTGGTCCAATATCTCCTTGTTCCACTCCAATTCCAAAGAATTTTATGTTCATAAGGTAGATCCTCCAGCTCCCACAACCGTAGTAGCATTTGCATCCAAAAGTCAATCTAAAGTGTTGCAACTCCTAAGTGATTGGGGCTTAATAACTCTCGAAAAATTCTCTGAACTGATTTGTCACCATGAAAGCATTTAAAAGCCTTATTGAAGAAGGATTTATTTTTGATTCAAGAAGATATATTTTTGAAGCGTGGGCCTTGTTCAAGCAAAATGCCACTTCTTATTTGGGGTTTGTGGTTTTGAGTACTGCCATTCAACTGACCTTAAGTTTTGTGCCATCAATAGGTTCGATATTAGGAACTTTTGTAGTCAGTCCCGCTTTAGGATTAGGATATTACCTAGCAACCCACCAAATCAAATCAACCGGATCAGCAGCTTTTTCTGATTTCTTCGGAGGCTTTCAATACATTGTCCAAGTTTCCTTATTAACTGGGCTAACTTATGCTATTTACCTACTCGTCCTATCACCTACTCTGTTTAACTTCTACCAATCTGGCTTGCTGGAATGGTATCAACAACTCCTGGATAATCCGTTGGAGGCACCTACTGATTTACCTGATTTACCTCAAAAAACATCCACGGTCTTTTTCCTCAATCTGATTCCTTTAGTATTCCTGTCTATAGCCTTTGTTTTCAGCACCCAATTTCTAATATTCTATAAAGTAAATTTTCTCAAAGCACTTGAATACAGCCGTGCATTAGTCACCAAAAAATGGTGGGCCGTGTTTAGAATGATTCTTTCTTTCATTAGCTTGTTCTTTGTCGCCTATTTCCCAATAGCTTTAATAGCCACACTCATACCCTCTTTGGGTGTTTTTTTATTGGCCCTCTTAGTAATCGCCGCCTATTTTCTAATCCCCGTCCTTTACATTGCACTCTATATAGCATTTGCCGATATTACCCAATTGACCCATGCTCAAGAAGAACATCCTTCTAATGATTTTAACCCAACTTCTTGACCCTTACCGTTTCAATTTTAGTTTCGGTTACGTTTTCTAAAGTAAAAAGATAACCGTCTAATTCTATACGAGCATCTTTCTTCGGAATAGTCTCCATGGTCATTACCAGATACCCCGATAAAGTATGATAATCCCCTTCGGGAAAAGATATATCCTGATATTTCTCATTCAAGTAATCTATTTCTAGTCTGCCTGAAAACAAATATTCCCCCTCTTCTAATTGGAGCTCTGTATACTCTATCTCGTCGTCGTACTCATCCTCTATCTCGCCAAAAATTTCCTCCAATATGTCCTCCAAAGTGATGACCCCAGCAACCCCGCCAAATTCATCAACCACACACGAAATATTTATTCTGGAAGCAATCATCTTATTCATCAAATCAGTCACCAACATAGTCTCCGGAACAAAATTAATTTTGAGCACCATCTTATCTATAGAATCCATCTGCGATAAAAGTTGTTGGTGATGAACATAACCGACTACATTATCAATTTCCCCCTTTACCACTAAAATTCTAGAAAGTTTAGTAGACAAAAACAAAGATTCCAATTCCTCAATATTGGCACTACAATCTATACTTTCTACCTCTGGTCTGGGAACCATACATTCCCTAACCCTCGTTCCCTTCAAATTCAACGCTTTTCCCAATAACTCCTTATCTATCTCCTCGTGATCTTCGGTCCTGGAACTATTGATAAAGTTTTCTAAATCTAGTCTGGTGAAAGTATCCTTTTCATAATCTGAAGGGTTTTTAATTAACCTTCTCAAAAGAAACTCTGTAATTTTTGTCATCATCCTCGACGGCAACCAAAGAACGATTTGCAAAAATTTTAATGGGTAGGTTAAGAAATACAAAATATCATCCGCGTAAATCCTAAAAAAGGTTTTAGGTAAAAATTCTCCAAATATTAAAATAACCACTGTAATCATTAGGGTATTTACCAGCAACAAAGCCAAATCATTGTGAATCCAACCGTTGAATACTGGTGATAAAAGTTTGGTCATCAAAAATGTAAAAACAACCAAACTAATATTATTACCAACTAGCATCGTACCCAAAAAATTATTGGGATCATCAAAGAATGCTCCTAATATCCTTCCCCTTCGGGATCCTCGCTTTTTACGAAGTTCTACTTTTAGTTTACTCGCCGATACAAAAGCAATTTCAGCCCCCGAGAATAAGGCGGAAAACAATAAAAAAATTAAAATCAATAGAAATATCATTCTTCCTTTTCTTTAAGTACACTATTGGCAATTTCCCCCTCAATAGCATTTAGCTTAATTTCGGTAAAATCTTGATTGGCTTCAAATCCCTGGCTTAAGATCAGCTCTCCCGGCCTTTGAATTACGCAAAACTTCTTGGTGTAAACCAATTGCTTTCGATCGTCCCATATTAATTCTGAAGTCTCTAACTTTTCCTCCTTCTTACTTTCCCAAACCACGCTATCCCTAATGTAAATTAAATCTTCTCCTCCATATCGTATGGCATATTTGCCAGTTAAAACACTACTGACTTGCTCCTCTTGATCGAAAAACTCTACTCTCACCCCATTCAAAAATTCTTCGTAGCTATCTCTTTGGTCATTGTATTTCACTAACAATCCCGCATTAATTTTTGCTTTAATCTTCGCAGAGTCACTGTATAACATTTCAATATTTACCGCATACTCCTTTTGCGGATCTAACACCAAATCCTCTTTCGGTTCAATCGGTTCTCTAACAGTACAAGCTGTCGAATAAATTAAAACAAGTAACCAGATTTTTCTCAACACTATGGTCTAATTTGTACTTCACAAAGTTATGACTGTTTGCCACTTTAAAGCTTATTTTTTAAGCTCTTCATGGTTTATCCCTCTTTAACAAAGATACATTTGGTATTATTCCTATTACCTTTATACAATCTTTCATATTTTACTTTATGATTAAACACATACCCAATAGCATTACAGCACTTAATTTGGCTTTAGGCTTCTTATCAATTGTATCCACTTCCTTAGAACAATACGAAAATGCGATTTACCTTATTCTCGGCGCTGCGCTTGCGGATTTATTGGATGGTGCCTTAGCGAGATTGCTCAATGCCTTTTCGGAATTAGGGAAAGAACTCGATTCTCTTGCAGACCTTGTTTCTTTTGGCGTTGCCCCTTCTTTTCTCGCTTTTTCGTTACTCATACAAATAGACGCGCCAATCTGGTTACCCCACATTGCTATACTTTTTACCCTCTCTGCTGCCTTGAGATTGGCTCGTTTTAATATTACACCTAGTAATCATAGTGCCTTTACGGGGTTACCAACGCCCGCCGGAGCTTTAACCTTATTGGGTTATATATGGTATGGACTTCTTAATGAAACCATGATTTTTGGTATTAAGATGAACCCCACCTTATTATTGCCTCCTGTTTTGATTGTGGTGGCCCTTTTGATGATTTCTAAAATAAAAATGTTTAGTCTTAAAACTAAAACGCTGCATTGGAAAACTAATGAACCCAGATATATTATCTTGATAATTGGATTGGTCGCCTTAATTTTTATACCTTTTGCAGCCCTTGCCATCACCATGACCTGTTATATATTTTATTCTGTTGTTGTACATTTGCTACCAGGAAAAAATCTAAAATGAAGTTTAAAGCAACCATCAAAATCATGCCCAAACCAGAACTGTTAGATCCCCAGGGAAAAACAGTCGGAAAAAACCTTATCAATGTTGGGATTGATTCTATTTCTACTGTCCGAGTAGGTAAGAATATTGAATGTATTATTGATGCCGATAGTTTCTCTAAAGCCCAAGAAGATGCCGAAATTGCTACGAAAAAGCTGTTGGCCAACTTAATTATGGAAAATTACTCCATTGATTTGGAGGAACTGAAGGGGTAATGCTGTATTTGGTCCCTAGCCCTATTGGGAACCTTGAGGATATTACTTTTAGAGCCGTTAAGGTCCTTAAAGAAGTCTCTCTAATTTTAGCAGAAGATACCCGAACCTCTTCGGTGCTGTTGAAGCATTACCAGATTGAAACTAAAACCATTGCTTTCCATTCTTTCAACGAACATGCCAAAACCAAATCAATAATTGACCAATTAGCCACTGGCACACCTATGGCTTTGCTATCTGATGCAGGAACACCAGGGATTTCTGATCCCGGTTTTTTACTCACTAGGGCTTGTTGGGAGGCGGGTGTCAGAGTAGTTGCCCTTCCCGGTCCAACAGCGCTAATTCCAGCATTGGTAGCCTCGGGTATTCCGTGCGACAAATTTTTTTTTGAAGGTTTCCTCCCACATAAAAAAGGGCGGCTTACGAGATTGCAATTTTTATCCAATTTGCCTCATACTTTTATCCTCTATGAATCACCTCATAGACTAATCAAAACCCTTCAACAGTTAGTTGAATGTTGTGGAGAAACAAGATCCGCTGCTGTAGCAAGAGAGCTTTCGAAAGTTCATGAAGAAGTGCTTAACAATACCCTATTGGAACTTTACCAACATTTTTCGAATGCTGGCAAAGTAAGAGGTGAAATTGTAATTATCGTCTCAGGCAATAAATCTTAAATGTGTAAAGCACGGTTATCCGAAGCTGCCAAAGCGGCTTCTTTGAATGCTTCTGTATAGGTAGGATGAGCATGGCTTATTCTAGCCACATCTTCAGCAGATGCTCTAAATTCCATTAAAGCAACCGCCTCCGCTATCATATCCGCTGTTCTAGGACCTACCATGTGAACCCCCAAAATTTCATCGCTTTTAGCGTCAGCTAAAACCTTAACAAACCCGTCTGTATCCATACTAGCTCTGGCTCTACCCAAGGCTTTCATGGGAAATTTACCAACCTTATATACT
The DNA here is from genome assembly GCA_964410725.1 of uncultured Saprospiraceae bacterium. Lineage (GTDB taxonomy): Bacteria > Bacteroidota > Bacteroidia > Chitinophagales > Saprospiraceae > CALAZP01. Next base: position 38,606 of record CAYPID010000008.1, on the reverse strand, counting down.
ATTCCATTGGATTTTAATTGCTCTTCCGTTTGCCCTACACTTGCTACCTCTGGCCAGGTGTAAACAACCCCAGGAATCAAATTATAATTGATATGTGGTTTTTGCCCTGCAATAATTTCTGCTACCATTACACCTTCTTCCTCTGCTTTGTGGGCCAACATAGCACCTTTTACCACATCACCGATGGCATAAATACCCGGTTGGCTGGTCTCTAAATGTTCATTAACCTCAATTCTCCCTCTTTCGTCCGTTGAAATACCAACCTTTTCAAGCCCTAATCCATCCGTATAAGCTCTCCTCCCAATAGCGACCAAGCAATAGTCTGCCTCTAAAGTAAAGGCTTCTTCCGTTCCCTTTTTCTGAACTTCAACTTTTACCCCTTTACTGGTAGCTGTTACCTTTTGCACGGAATGGCCGACGAAGAAGTTAACCCCTGATTTTTTAAGCGTCTTCATCAATTCCTTCCCGCAATCTTTATCCATTCCAGGCAATATGCCATCCAGGTATTCAATTACGGTCACCTCTGTTCCAAGGCGACTGTACACAGAACCTAATTCCAAACCAATAACGCCGCCACCAATAACGATCATTTTAGCTGGAAGTTTTTTGATATTTAATGCTTCTGTGGAAGTTATTACTCGCTTTTTATCATAGTTAAAAGCAGGGGGGACAATTGGCTTGGAACCCGTTGCAAGGATAATCTTTTCTCCCTTGATTTTAGTTGTTCCATCTGCCCCCGCTATCGCAATGGTATTTCTATCCTCCAATGAGCCATGGCCATGATAAACGTCAATTTTATTCTTACCCATCAAAAATGATAAACCCTTAACCGTCTGACTAACTACCTCATTCTTTCTTTCAATCATTTGAGGCATATTTAACTCTAACCCCTTTACATTAATACCGTGCTCAACAAATCGCTTTTGGGCATTGTGGTAGTGTTCCGAAGAGTCTAAAAGTGCTTTGGAAGGAATACAACCAACATTTAGACATGTACCTCCCAATGTGCTATACTTTTCTACAATAGCTGTTTTCTTTCCTAATTGAGCCGCTCGTATTGCCGCTACATATCCACCCGGACCTGATCCAATTACAACAACTTCGTAATTCATTTTTATTGTTTTTATCTATTTGTTGGGTAAAATATTAATCTCGTTTATTTCGATTTCTCCTATTGTTCGAAGGTGGTCTGCGCCCGCCGCCCTTTTTGGGTCTCCTTCTCTTTTGCTTTTTCTTTTCGTCAGGAGGTAATTCGATGAACCCCGTCACATCCGCATAATCTGCTACTGGTGTTGCTTCTTCAATGGTTTCCTTATCTTGAAGCTCTACCGGCTTATTTCCTTTTTTATTTAATGCAAGAATGTACTTAACCCGCTCTAAATTTAAAGGATAGAATTTACCCCTCATGCCTTCCTTTTCATAGGCATAGTACATGATTCCTTTAAAAATATCCGTCTTTACCAAAAATGCATGCCCAGCTTCCGTTTCCAATCTATCCGCTTTAGTAGGAAACTCCTCTAATGCCTCCAAATAGGTATCTAATTCATAATTCAAACAACATTTAAGCCTTCCGCATTGACCCGAAAGTTTAGCTTGATTAATAGCTAAATTTTGATATCTGGCCGCAGAAGTACTCACGGATTTGAAATCTGTGAGCCAGGTTGAACAACACAATTCTCTTCCACAAGAACCAATTCCCCCAATTCTTGCAGATTCCTGTCGCGCACCAATTTGCCTCATTTCAATTTTTACCCTAAAGTCCTTAGCATAATGACGAATAAGCTCCCTAAAATCTACTCGCCCATCTGCCGTATAAAAAAAAGTGGCCTTTCGCTTATCTCCTTGAAATTCAACATCCCCCAACTTCATATTTAATCCTAACTTTCTAGCTATCACACGAGCTTTTATCATGACCTCCCTTTCTGATAATCTAGCCTCCTCCAATTTTTCTAAATCTCGCTCATTGGCTTTCCTAATTACACTGAATTCAACCTCAGAGATAGCTACTGACTTTTTCTTCATTTGAAGTCGAACCAACTCTCCTGACAAACTAACCTCTCCAATATCATAACCACTCGAAGCTTCCACAACCACCATTTCTCCAGAACTCACCTTATTAATCTCGTGATTTTTGTAAAATCCTTTTCTAGACCCGTTTTTAAAACTAACTTCCACATAATCAAATGCCATAGGATCAGATATCTCCGTCATGGTTAACCAATCGAAACTATTCATTCTATTGCATCCACCCGTAGAACATCCGCCATTATTTTGACATCCTCCTACCTTTCCATTCTCAATATTAGTCGAGCATCCTGTACAACTCATTTAAATTTTTTTTTACCATTTAAGCAGTATTTCGCCTATCGGTCCGTAATATCTTATTCAAAGTTATAGAGACATCCAAAAACAAAATTTTTGGATTCGCATTCCTTTCTATCGAGTATGCCGTCTCCGAAAATAAATCTGAAATCAAATTAATTTTATCCAAATCAATTATTCCGTTTTCTATCATTCTTTTAAAAACCTTCTCCTCTTCCGCCGTTATCATGTTCAGGCTACTCAACCCACAAAAGTGAAGCATTAATCCTCTGTTAAAATGTAGGCCGTATTTGAAAAATCGTTTTTGCTCTTCTCGCCCAAACTTTACAAATGATTCCACCCACTCCACTAATTCAATCCCATTGCCCTTGTAACACTTTCTAAACCACTCTAAAAATAAAGCATCTAAATCATCGACTTCTTGCTTTACGATTTTTAAAGCCTGCCCCAACTTACCTTCAGAACGCATGGCAGCAGTTTTTAGTTTACCTTCTTGTTCCTCAGGATAATACAATTGCAATTTATTAAATACGTCTTCCACCTGTACCGGATTTAACTTAAACAGCTGACATCTGGACAAGATAGTGGGTAGAATTCCTTCACTATTTTCAGTAGCTAAAATGAAAACAGTATTATCCGGTGGTTCTTCAATTAACTTCAACAACCTATTCGCCTCATTTCCCAAATATTCAGGCAACCAAATAATCATTATTTTTTTATTCCCTTCAAAAGTTTTTAAGCTTAATTTTTTTAAAATATTTACACATTCCTCTTTATTAATGTTACCCTGCTTATTCTCCACCTCCAAAACCTTCATCCAATCGTTATAGCTAAAGTATCCATTTCTTTCTTTCACCAAAGACCTCCACTTTAACAGGAAATTATCACTTATCTCTTTGCTGCCTGCAAATGGAAAAGAAAAGTGTAAGTCTGGATGAATTAATTGGTCTACCTTTTTGCAGGATGGACATATGCCACATCTATCTTCTTTGGTCCTTTGATTACATAAAATATATCCTGCAATGGCAATAGAAAGGGCCAACTGACCAACACCTTCATTTCCTAGGAATAACAACGCATGAGGGATTTTTTCTTCCCCAACTAATTTTTTGAGCCCTTCTTTAACGGTCTCTTGTCCTGCTATCCAATTGAATTTCACAATCCGATTCCTTATTTTCGTAAAAATACATAGAAAAGCATGAAAGTTTCAGTTTTCCGAAAAGCCCATTTCAATGCTGCGCATCGCTTACACAACCCCAAATGGTCTGATGAAAAAAATGCCCAAATCTTTGGGCCTTGCAACAACAAAAATTACCATGGCCATAACTACGAGCTAGAGGTAAAAGTTACTGGTGAAATTAATCCTGATACCGGTTATGTTATAGATTTAAAAATCCTCAAAGATTTAATTGAAGAAGAGGTTGAGAACCGATTTGATCATAAGAATCTCAATTTAGACACGAAAGAATTTGCAACATTAATGCCTTCAGCCGAAAATATTTGTGTGGTGATCTACAACATCCTGAGGAGTAAATTGGATAATAACTACGATCTCACTATCCGACTTTATGAAACACCTAGAAACTATGTTGAATTCCCAGCATGAATAAAATTGTAATTCTAGGTAATGGAATTGCGGGTATTGAAGCTGCTATAACCATTCGTAAAAACACCAATGCACCCATTCTAATAATTTCTGAGGAACAACCCGTTTTTTTCGCCAGGACTGCTATGATGTATGTCTTTATGGATCAATTAGGCGAAAAAGAAGTGATACCCTATCCCTTATCCTTTTTTGAAGCTAATCATATTCAACTTTTGCAAGCCTCCATTACTGCTGTTGATGTCCCCAGAAATGTCCTTATAACCCGTGACAACAAACCTATACCTTACGATTACTTACTGATTGCTACCGGATCCAAACCATATATTCCAGATTGGGCTAATACTAATCGGAATAGAATTCACAACTTTTATCATTGGAAGGATTTGCAATCCTTAAAATCCAATATTAAAGGTGCTAAACAACCAGTAGTAATTGGCGGTGGCCTAATTGCATCCGAACTGGTGGAAATGATGAATTACGTTCATAAAAAGCCCAAACTTTTTATAAGAGAGTCCCGTTTTGCACAACATTTTCTTCCCAAAGAAGAAAGTCTTTTGGTTCACCATGTCTTCAGAAAAAATGGAATTCCTCTATTTTTAAACACTGCTATCAAAGAGTTGCTTGCCCCTGAAAAGGATGGACCTTATCACACGCTTATTACTGACAAAAACCAAACTCTTTCTACAGATTTTATTGCCCTGGGAACCGGCGTTGTTCCTAATATTAATTTTTTAGAGGGAAGTCCCCTCCAAATAAGGCGTGGTATTCTGGTAAATAGCCAGATGCAAACCAATGTCGAAAACATCTATGCAGCAGGAGATTGTGCCGAGTTGAATTCTTGCCAGCCTGAAAGAAAAACCATCGAAGCAAATTGGTATGTAGCCAAATCCATGGGAAGAATCGCAGGAATAAACTTGTCTGGAAAACTCGCTTCATACCAACAAGGAATATGGCACAATACCGCCAAGTTTTTCAACTTAGAATTTCACTTATGTGGGCATGTTCCACTGAATGCACCAAGTAATTTCAGCAGTTATTTTTATCAAAATTCTAAACAACTCCATTCTTTGCGGTTGGCTTATAACCAGGCTACCAATCAATTATCAGGGGTGCTTTCAATGGGGCTGAGAATTGATTATTCTTTGATTACGAATTGGTTAAAGGAAGGCATAAGTATAGAAATGGCTTTAAAAAACCTTCATCGTATTGCTTATCAAAATAACCTTGATTTTTTTCCCTCGATTAACTTACTAAAGGAAATCAGCCATGAATAAAATATCTCCTGTCTGGAGGATCACTATCGGTGTTCTGCTAACAAGTTTTTATGTGGTAATTTATTTTTTTCCCGAAGGGTTGGGTCTTCGCTCCGAAACTTCCAATGTAGGCTTAATCGGATTATTCGATCCGCTGAGCTTTTGGTTAAAAAAAGCACCCGCATCCCAATGGTTTGTCTATGGCTGCCTTTATACTTTTTTTGTCCTAAGCTTTGGGATTGTTTTTATAATTAAACATCGCAATAATTCTTACCAATTAATAAGGACTCTTTCCGTAATGTTCTTCCAATTGAGCTTCGCCTTTCTAATTCCTGAATTTCTGCAAAGATTAAATTATCCCTACCTCGATTTAAAAAATATGTGGCCTTTGAATTACTATTATTTTTTTGATTGGCACTTAGATGGACTAATTAATTCTGGACAAGTTGGCTTGCTAATGCTGTCTTTTGGCCTTTTATTAACCTTGGTGATATCCCCTCTGCTAACCTATAAATATGGAAAACGCTGGTACTGCTCATGGGTGTGTGGTTGTGGTGGCCTTGCGGAAACCGCGGGTGATGCCTTTCGTCAATATTCAAACAAATCTTCATTAGCTTGGAAATTAGAACGTTGGCTCATTTACCCTATTCTTTTTATCGTTTTTCTAATGACCGTTTCCGTTCTCCATAGCTATTTGGAAAATAAATTCATTTTCTCCTTGGGTGTCATTTCTTTTCTGCTGTTATTTTATTTATGGATGAGCCTTGATCAACCAAGATTTATTGGTCTTCCCCTCATCGCCAAAAGAATTTTTCTAGGCTTTTCTCTGATCACTAGTTTAGGTTTAATTCAAGCTCATTTCACTCAATGGCCCCCCTTTTTAATCGATCCCTATACCTTAAGGACTGCTTATGGATTCCTTATAGGTTCTCTTTTTTCTGGAGTTATTGGCGTGGGGTTTTACCCAATTTTAGGCAATCGCGTGTGGTGCCGTTTTGGATGTCCCATGGCCGCGATTCTAGGGTTTCAACAAAAATTTCTAAGCCGGTTTCGCATCCAATCTAATGCCTCTCTTTGCATTGCCTGCGGAAATTGCAGCACTTATTGCGAAATGGGAATTGACGTGAGAGCTTATGCCCTTTCGGGAAAAGATATAAAGCGATCTTCCTGTGTAGGTTGCGGAATATGTGAGTCTATATGCCCAAGAGGCGTGCTTCGTCTAACCACTGACAAAGGGCCTAATTTTCAGAATGAGGCTGACCCTTTTGATCATTTATACGCCATCAAATAACCCTCTATCAATTCCTTTCTCCCCCGCTCTAATTCTGTTAAATCTTTAGTAAAAACGGCCCACCTTTGTTCCATTTTTTTTAACCATCGGCTATAAAAAATGGCTAACAATCCCGTACCTATAGTGATTAATAACATGTATGTTGGCCAATTCCCAAAAAGAAATAATGCGGTAATCTTTACTTGCAAAAAGTAAAAAAAGGGTAACAGAAGTATCCCGCCTACCAATTGAATAGTCGCCTCATATTCTACATACTTATTAAAATTCCTAGAAATCCAAACCAGTAATCCAACCGGCACAAGGTGACTAAGAAGACCTATCCAAAAGAATGGAAAACCAAAAGTTAACAAAATACATAAAGCAACAATTCCTCTTTTATGTTTTCTACTCACACCATAATCTGTTATTCCTAAATCTTGACATTTCCCAAAATAATCCTGTACTTTTTTATTTAAATCCTCAAAGTGATCTGGGGACTGCTCCTTTAAAATTTTAATTTCCGCCGAAAGAACTTTACCCTTTTCATACCAGTTCCTCAAACTAAGTTTCTTTGAATTAGCCCCAATCTCCATTAATCTATCTAAAAGCTCCTCCTCCTTGTCCGAATCGCAATGAATGACCAATTGCTTAATCCTCTTTTCTAATAATTGCGTAAATTTTCGAATTCCCTCAAACCCCTCACTAGATATTAGGCTCCAGTTTTGTCTAATAGATATGGGTTCTCCAACCATAATAGCCACCTCCGACCCAAAAAATGAGGGATTCCTATACGTCAATCCCACCGGAAGGATATGCAAATCTTGCTCCTTGTCCATAGTCATAAAAGCACTTTTGGCTATTCTTGCAGTGCCCGTTTTAAACGGCAATACTTTCTTCCCAGTCACACTAGTTCCCTCTGGTGCAATATAAATAGCCCCACCTTCTTTTAAATGTCGATTAGCTTGTTCAAAAGCCTCTTCATTGTTGACCGCCTTCCCATTCGTGTCTTGCTTGCGCTCTACCTTGATACAATAAAAAAACTGTAACAATGGCCCTAATAATCGATTTCTAAATAAACTCGCATTGACCAAAAAAGATAACCTTCGGTAAAAAGAAGTCGCTACCAAAAGAGGGTCAATTAAAGTATTAGGATGGTTGGATATAAGAATCAACGGACCAGGAGTTTTAAAGTAGTTTTGACTCCTCTTGACCTTAAATGGATAAAATAACCTCAGCCCAATCTTGGCAATAATTTTTAACGTTTGGTAAATTACAATCCTCATACTTTTGGAGTTATACTTTAAACGCCAACAAAAACTCTTTAATTCGATTGATTAATTCCTCTCCCTCCCCAAAATGAAACTCAACCATTGCTGGTAAAATGAAGATGGGTAATTTATTCTCTCTTAAAAAATCTGCATGCTGCTCTAATCGCATCGCATCCTTTTCAGTAGTGATAATTGCTTTATTGTTGCTTTCCATATTTCTGAAAAAGGTTGCCATTCTTGAAACTTCATATTTGCTAAAAAAGTGGTGGTCCTCAAACTCCATCACCTCAACCTCTTTTGATATTTGATTCAAGTGTTCTAAAAGGTAATCTGTTCTTGCAATGGCACAAACCAACAAAAGAGAAGGTCGTTCAGAAATATTTAACCGAACAGTACCATCAAAAAAATAATAGGGCTGCCCATATCGGTAGTACGAAAAAAACAATTGCTGGTGAGGCAATAGTTTTAACTTTTTCTCCCAGGTTTTTTTAACTTCTACAGTTAACTCTCTTGGGCACTTGGTGACCACAATAATATCAGCCCTTTTGTATCCCTTTTTCCATTCCCTCAACCTTCCAATGGGCAACAGAAAATCATCAGTATATGGATTCTTGTATTGAGTAAGCAAAATATTTATGCCGGGAGTTACCGATCTATGTTGGTACGCATCGTCTAATAATATTAATTTCAATTCTGGGTGACCCAACAACAATTGTGGTATTGCAAAGGTCCTGCTTTCGCATACAGCCACCGCTGTATCTGGATATTTCCTTTTAAATTGAAGGGGTTCATCACCAGTTTGCCGAGCAACCATGTCTACTGAAACCTCCAAATACCCTTTGGTTTTTCTTCCGTAGCCTCTGCTAATTACCCCTACCTGCATATAGTTTCTAAAATACCTAATCAACCACTCTATATGCGGTGTTTTACCTGTTCCTCCTACCGAGAGGTTTCCGATAGAAACAACAGGAATATTAAAGGCTATCCCCTTTAAAAGTCCAATGGTATAAAACCAGTCTACTAATCCCACTCCCAACCCATATAAGAGCGCTAAAGGGAAAAGTAATGTTTTTATTAAGTATTTCTGAAGCATTATCACAAAATCACACTTTTTTTGGGAATTGCCTTATTCAATTAATAATGGTTTTTCCTATTGCACAGGATGTACAATGTTTTTTTTTGCATTTTTCATTCCAAAGTGCGATCAACCCTTGAGTTTCCCAAGCATGCTCAGCGACAATTCCAAGCTTTGACCAATGTTGAATAATGGAATTTTCTTCTGGAGGTAATGCTTTTAAAAAGCTAATTGCCCTCTCCTTATAATGCAGCTGCCCTCTGAGATGACCATAAGTGTAGAGAAGAGGTGCAATGGTGTTAATCAAAATTAATTGACAAGCCCTTTTGCCTATTTTTTTATGACGGTCCTTGCTTTCCTTGCCAAAAATAAAATGGTTGTACCAATAAGGCCCTGGTTGAACTTCTAACATATTTTCTATTTCTCCAACTTCTTTTAGTGCAAGTGATTTACTAAATAAATGGTGCGTTTGAAACAGGATTTTGGCAAACTGAGCAATTCGGATAGTTGGAAAATTAGCTGGTCGTAATCTCAAAAATTTCCACTGATTGCCCCGCATGGGTACCAATTGGTGTTTATGCTTAAGAAAATTATATTCCTTTAATAGTTCTTGTACATAGTCATCAGCCTCCTGCATTGTTAACAAACCTGCTTGACCAAATAACAACGCTTCTAATCGCACTAAAGAAGTTCGATATTTTGCAATGAGCGATAAAGGGGTTCTTTGGGCTAAATCCAAAAAGGCCTCACTATTCACATAAAACCCCATATTCCTGGCTAACATTTGATAAAGTACCGTTTCCCAATCGTATTGAGTATATTCCAATGCTTCTTGAATTCTTTTCCTTTTTCGCTCAAGCCTATCAACAGCCATTACCTGAATTTCAGACCTCCATACAGATGCCTCAATACCAGATATAAAAGAAAAACAGGGAATGGAATCTTTATTGTTCGCTAACTTTTGGTACTTTGATAAAAGCGAATCTGCTACCCTGTCCTTTAAAACCAAACAAGGAAGTAAATGCCCTCCTTTAATTTTAATCGGTTGGTCTTCCGTCCAAACTACATGAAGGATTACGCTTTCATAATTGAGGTCTTCATGATGTTGGTGCAAATACCATGCAGAAGAATATACGTGAATCTCAATATGACCATGCCATTTCACTCCCCCAATCTTCAAAACCGCATTTAAAAAATCTGGTCCTGCATCCTTATTGGGAATCCCAAAATCCAAAATTTTTAATGCCGCACCGGTGGTAGTTCTTAAATCCCTCAGTTCAAAATATCTTTGCTTCCATATATAGTGAAGCACTTCCTCTTTCATAGTTTTTTATTGCTAAAACTATGCTCATACAGTCTTAAAAGTCTGGACTTTACAATTTCTTTTCCAATGTATAAAAAGTACAATCCATTGGATTCTTTTCATCTTTTTCTCTAAAATCCTCACGAGTAATGTCCCATTCTTCCTTGGATATCTTTGGGAAAAAGGTGTCCCCCTCTGCCTTGAGGTGAACTTTCGTCCAATACAGTCGATTCCAAATCGGCAAGGATTGTTGGTAGATTTCTCCACCTCCGATAATGAAAACCTCTTCCTTGCCTTCCTGTATAGAGGCCAATTGCAAAGCAGACTTCAAGGAGTCTACCACTAAACACCCCGAAGCAATAAAATATGGATTTCTGGTCACAATAATATTGGTCCTTCCTGGCAAAGCCCGTCCAATAGAAACAAAACTCTTCCTTCCCATAATTATGGGATGACCTAAAGTTTTTTGTTTGAAAAATTTTAAATCAACTGGCAAATACCATGGAATTTGCCCATCTTTTCCAATTACCCCATTTTCATCAGTCGCTACTATTGCAGAAATAATCATGGTGTTTTTTCTGTTTGTTTATTCAATACATACTGTTCAATCCATTTTCTCGAAGAGGGAATCATTCCTTTGAGGTATTTTTCCATAACCAAACTTGCCAACGGTGCTGCTGTAGCGCCACCTGAACCTCCATTTTCTATATAGGCCACAATAGCAATTTGAGGATTTTCCTTAGGTGCAAAGGCAAAAAATATGGAATGATCTTCTCCTTGGGGATTTTCTGCTGTCCCTGTCTTGCCACACACTTCCACTTCCGGAATTTGAGCCAACTTGGCCGTTCCATTCTTTACAACTTCCTCCATTCCATCAATGATAGGTTTAAAGCTAATAGCTTCAATGCCTACCTCTACTCTATTCACACTCCGCTTAATACTTTGGCCTTCCTCAATGGTAGCTTTTATCAAATGGGGTTGGATGTAATATCCTCTATTGGCCAGCATAGCAGCAATATTGGCCAACTGCAAGTTAGTAGTCAACATCTCACCCTGGCCTATAGCTAAGGACTGAATCCATAGGGAATTCCACCGCTGCCCTTTGTACCATTCATCAAAATATCCACTTGTTGGATAAAACCCCCTCTTTTCATTGGATAAATCCACTCCAATTTTTTTACCCAAACCAAACTGATCTAAAAATAGATTAAATGTATCCAACCCCTTTCCTGGTTCGTAATACCCGTATTGATCTATCATTCTCCTGAAAACGGTGACAAAATAAGTGTTACAAGAATATTTTATAGCATCCGCAATCCCGCCACATTCTGGATGATTTCTGCAACCAGTAAACATTCTACCATTGTAATAATATGCTCCATTACAAGATATTTTTTCATTCGCCTCTACCAACCCCATATCTATCGCAACCAATCCCACCAAAGGTTTAAAAAGAGACCCCGGCGGATACTGTGCCATAGTGCCTCTATTGAAAAAGGGTTTGTCTTCATCCAATAATAATTGTCGAAAAGTAGCCGATCGCTGTCTTCCAATGGTCAAGTCATTAGGATCATATCCAGGAGTACTAACCAACGCCAACACCTCCCCTGATTTCGGTTCAATAGCCACAACACTACCCCTTTTATGCTTCATCAAACTCAAAGCATAAGCCTGTAAATCCATGTCTATAGTAGAAATTAAATCCTTACCCGCTGTTGCAGGCAGGTCTAATGTACCCCTTTCATAAGAACCGGCATCTCTCCCTAAATTATCCTTAAGCACATACCTAACACCCTTTTCCCCTTTTAACACGGGTTCATAAATTTCTTCTAATCCCGTTGCACCTATATAATCCCCCAATTGATAATCTTCTCCCTCGGTCAATACCTCTTCGCTATTTACCTCCCTAACGAACCCCAAAACATGAGGAGCACTATCGTTAGGATAACCTCTAACGTTCCTCCGCTGAACAAAAAACCCAGGAAATCGATAAAGATTTTCTTGAAACCTAGTCATTAACGATGCCTCTATTTTATTCATAAAAACAAACGGGATGTTCTTAGAATATCTCCCTGATGACCAATCCTTGCTAATTAACTTCTCGAAATCCACTATATCAATACCCAATAGCTGACAAAAAGACAAAGTGTCCATATCTTCATCCAATTGATTATAAGTAACCATTAAGTCATACAAGGGCTCATTATAAACCATTAATTGTCCGTTCCGGTCGTAGATTAAGCCACGTGAAGGATACACTACAAAACGATCCATTGCAGTTGCAGTTGCCCTTTGCTGAATTGAATTATCAATAATCTGGAGCTGAAAAGCCTTGGCAACAAGTAATACGCCTGCGGCAAAAAAAACGAACCTGATTACCCTCGTTCGGTCCATCACGTGTTTCTTTACTATTGATTGGGTTGAAAAATTAAAAGATACATAAGCATTAGCAATAAAGATGCAAGTGTGCTAAAAAAAGTAAGCAAAAGGGTATGGAAAAAGTGGGTAAAACTAAATGCCAATAAATTGAAATAAACCAAATTGTGAAATAGAGACAACACTGCCATCATTTTGACGAAAACAGGTAAATCAATACCAATAATCCTAATACCTTTTCTACCTAAAGTACTAGGTTGTATTTGTAGTTGACGTACCACTAAAGGCTTCAGGTATGCAGTAAATACCAATGCTGCAGCATGAACACCTATGGAGGAATAAAAAAAATCAATTGCCAACCCCATGGAAAAAGCCAAAAGCAAACTTTGAACAGTATTCATTTTTATTGGCAAAAGGGAAATAAAAAGTGGGTAAAATATCAGCTGAACATATCGAAATTCAGACAGTGCATTAGAAATCTGGTGCATTACCAACCCCTGTAACAATACAAAAAATATAAACCTGAAGGCAATTGACATCATTCCGTTAATCGTTATTTAATTGATTTCCTTTCTTGCCCCAGACATATACATAAGTCAAGTCAGATAAATCATTCATTAAATCTACTTCCAGTGTTTTAAAATAATCTCCCTCTGTAGGCTGATTAATTTGACCAACTACGCCAATTGGAATCCTCGGTGGAAAAATATTGGAATAGCCACTTGTGACTATGGTATCTCCTAAATTAACCGTGGCATGCGCTGGAATATCCTCTATTCTCATATGAAATGGATCAACCTCCTTTCTCATCATGGTTCCAAAAAATCCAGTTTTGGCTATTCCCACCGAAATCCTTGTTTGACGGTGTAACAGACTCATTGCCGTAGCATAACGTTCTCCGGTCTCTATAACTATTCCCACTACTCCCGTTGCCGAAAACACGCCCATCTGGGGTTCAACCCCATCGCGTTTACCTTTATTCAAAAGCAAATAATTATCCTCAAGTACAATAGAGTTTGAAAGGACTCTACAAGGAATAATATCATTCTTTTGTTGATTAAAAAATTCCTTCGCATGGCCCTCCTCTTGCCAATTATTCAAACCTATTAGACGGGTATGAAGAGCGGCATTTTCCTCGATGAGTAATTCATTCTCCTCCCTCAAATTAAAAAAAGAGACTGTACCTTGGTAACGCTCTACCATTGTTCCAATTGCCTTTGAAGCCGATGTTGTAAAGATTCTTTTTTGATTGGTATTAAACTGTACAATAAGTATAATACTAAAGGTTTCTAGTATTAAAAACACCAGAAACGATATATTCTTAACGATTAATCTAAAAAATTCCTGCATGTAGTTTTATTAGACGCTTTTCCTATCCAATAAAAATGTATAACGCTCCGTGTTATTTAAGGCAATTCCTGTCCCGTGAACTACTGCTTTTAATGGATCCTCTGCTACGTGTACCTTTAATTTTGTCCGATCAGCCAGTCGCTTATCCAACCCCCTTAAAAGAGCCCCTCCACCTGTTAAATATAAACCTGTCTTATAAATGTCAGCAGCCAACTCTGGGGGTGTAGTTTCAAGAGCTTTTATAACGGCCTCTTCTATCTTTGAAATAGATTTGTCTAACGCATGTGCAACTTCACGGTACCCGATTTTTATTTGTTTGGGAATCCCTGACATCAGGTCTCTGCCATTGACTGCATAATCTTCTGGTGGGTTTTCCATTTCGTGAAGAGCTGCACCTACATTTATTTTTATTTGCTCTGCTGTACGCTCCCCAATTAATATATTATGCTGGCGCTTCATGTATTCTACTATATCATTGGAAAACTCGTCTCCTGCAATTCTAATTGATTGGTCACAAACAATGCCCGATAATGCAATAACCGCAATTTCAGTCGTTCCTCCTCCTATATCAATAATCATATTCCCAATTGGTTCCTCCACATCCAATCCAATCCCTAAAGCTGCAGCCATTGGTTCATATATCAAATAGGTTTCTTTTGAGTCAACGTGGTCAGCAGAATCAAAAACAGCTCTTTTTTCTACTTCTGTTATACCTGAAGGAATACAAATAACCATTTTCAAATGAGAGAAAAACCTTCTTTTTTGACCAATCATATTGATCATTCCTTCAATCATGCTTTCAGCTGCCTGAAAATCTGCAATCACTCCGTCTTTTAAAGGCCTGACGGTTTTAATATTTTCATGGGTCTTCTCATGCATTTGCATGGCCTTTTTACCTACGGCAATGGTTTGTCCTGTTTTTCTGTCAATGGCCACAATAGAAGGTTCATCCACAATGATTTCCCCATCCTGAATAATCAGTGTGTTGGCTGTTCCCAAATCTATCGCTATATCTTGCTTGAAAAAACTCAAAAATTTCATACGGTTATAATCTAATTAATCAAAAAGTAAAAATAATCAATCATTTATCTAAAATTGGTATTTCCTATGATTGCCCAATACATTTTATCAAGATTCAAATATTTATTGGCCAGCTCCCTCAATTCCCGATTCGTTATAGCCTTTATGGCATTGTTTTCTCTATCGAAATAATCGGGGGGTAAGTCTTCAATCAACAATTCCCGCCAGGCACTTGCCTGATTAAAAGGCCCATCTATTAGGTTTAGATAACTACCCAACAAGTAATTTTTAACCATCTTAAGCTCTTCATTGGGTATCAATTTTTGTTTTAATTGATTTATCTCATGGTGTATGGATTGAATAGCCAACTCCTCTTTCCCTCTGGACACTTCAGTTCCTATTCCAAAATAGCCCCCATACCTGAATGTTTCTAAATGTGCATAAGCATTATAGGTTAAGCCTTGCTCTTCTCTTAAATTACCCATTAACCTAGAGCCAAAATAACCGCCTAAGACCGTAGTTAAAACAAATAATCCAACGTAGTCTGGATGGGATTTATTAAACATTACACGTCCAACCCTTATCGCCGCCTGCTGATTATTCTCCACCTCCATTGAATATATCCCATAAGGCATTAAGGCCTCTTCTTTAATCGTTGGCATCTGTCCACTAAATCCATTGCTAATAGATTGACCTAAAGTGTTTTCTAAAACATCTCTTGTAAACTTTGGAAGCTTTCCACTTATAATTAGGGCGGCATTCTCTGCTCTGTACCACTTTTCAAAATGCTCCACTAAATCCAAGCGGTCAATTTCACAGTATTTTTCAGCACTGCTGTTGTAACCATAAGGATGTTTTTGTCCGAAAACTAATTCCGTAATCCTCCTGTAGGCCAGTACATCTATTTTCTCTAAATCTTCTCTTAATTTCTGCTGGTTTCTACTTTTGTAGGCGTTCAACTCCTTTAAAGGATAGGCTGGTTTTTGGAATATTTTTCCAATTAATTTTAAAACTTCCTCTAGATGCTTGCTCAATAAATAAAGTGACATTCGGCCAGCATCCAGATTAAATGGTAATTCTAAAGAGGTCCCAAAAAAGTCTAATTCCTCCACTAATTCAGGTCCATAGACTTGTTCTGAACCCTCAATTAATTGACTGTTGGTTACCCTTCCTACTAATGGCCGGCTCTCATAAGGCCTTCCAGAATAAAATATCAATTCCAATTTTATCAATTCTTGACTTCCCCCCTCAATCAAAAAAACGGGAAGTCCATTGGACAAAACAAAACTTTTAGGAATAGGAAATGAAGGAGGGTGAATGGAATAAATCCTTGGCGCTTTCGTAGGCATATAGTTTTATCTGACACAGTCTTTAAAATGGTTCGTGCAAATGTTCTTGATAAACAGTATTTTTGTTCAAAACTAAAAAGAGATGAAGTTTAGTGTTTCCTCAGCTGAATTACTCAAACACCTTCAATTGGCCTCGGGTTCAATTGGAAGTAATCAGGTTTTCCCCATACTTGAGGATTACCTCTTTACCATTAAAAACAACAAGCTTTTTATAGTAGCCTCCGATATGGAAACTTTCTATACCTCCCATATAGAAGTAATGGCTGATGCTGAGGGCAGTATTGCCATCCCTGCTAAAATCCTTCTTGACACGCTAAAAGCACTTCCCCAACAACCCGTAACTTTTACCATTGATGAAGACACCAAAATGGTAGAAATCACCTCCGCCTATGGAAAATACAAAATTGCGGGAGAGGATGGCGCTGATTATCCGGCAATTCCCAGTCCGGAAATGGTAAATACTTTCTCTATTCCCAGTGATGTTCTTGAAATGGGAATCTCCAAGACTATTTTTGCCACCAGTACTGACGAACTAAGGCCTCCAATGACTGGAGTGCTATTTGAAATGGATAACGAGCGGCTTACCCTAGTTGCAACTGATGCGCATAAATTGGTTAAATTTTCCTACATGGGAATTGATAACGATGAAAATGCTTCCTTTATCATTCCAAAAAAAGCGTTAACCCTAATTAAAAACTCATTGCCAGATAACGCTCCTGTAAGCGTTGCTTTCAACGATACCAACGCTTTCTTTTCCTTTGGTGAAACTCGGCTAATCTGTCGCCTAATTGATGCAAAATACCCCGATTACAATGCCGTTATTCCAGTAGATAATCCTCATTTATTAACCATTTCTAAAAGTGATTTTCAAAATTCCCTTAAGAGAATTGCCATCTATTCTAATAAAACTACCAATCAAGTAATCTTAAATATTGGAAAAGAAATCCTTACGCTGTCGGCTCAAGATATAGATTTCTCAAATGAAGCTGTTGAAGAACTCAATTGTGTGTTTGAGGGAGAACCTCTTAACATCGGGTTTAATGCTAAATTTTTGGTCGAAATGTTAAATGTCCTTGAATCGGATGAAGTTAAAATTGAACTTTCAACTCCTACGAGAGCGGGAATTTTAATCCCTGCTGATCAAATTGAAGGAACCGAAATACTAATGCTGGTTATGCCCGTAATGCTTGGTAATTGACCTGAATAATCATCCGGATGAATTTTTCCGAAAAAAAAACGGGACTTTTTTTTGGCTCGTTTAATCCCGTGCATGTTGGGCACATGATCATAGCTAATTATATGGCTACTCAAACGGATTTAGATGAAGTAATATTAGTAGTATCTCCTCAAAATCCTCTTAAACCTCAAGCTGCACTATTAAATAATTACGATCGGTTACATTTAGTCAATCTTGCCATTGGAGACAACCCCGTCTTGCGTTCCAGCGATATAGAATTTGCTCTTCCTACTCCTTCTTACACCATTGACACTCTGATGTACCTGAAAGAAAAATACCCCTCCAAAGACTTTACGCTTATCATGGGTGGGGATAACCTTAAGTATTTACACAAATGGAAAAATTACGAACAATTATTAGAACATTACCGAATCTATCTTTACAATAGGCCTACATTCCATGTTCCCGAAAATCTACTTAATCACCAAAGCATCCATATATTTGATACTCCCCAAATGCATATTTCCGCAACCTATATTAGAAAATGTATCAGAGAAAACAAGTCTGTAGAGTATCTGGTACCAGATGCGGTATTTAGATATCTCCAAACAACTAACTTTTATAAAAAATGAAATCTGTTTGGTCGATTCTATTTTGTTTAAAGATCAGTCTAATCTATGGCCAAGATGCCATAGGAACATGGAAAAATCACTTGCCCTTTCAGGTTGGTTTAGAAGTTACCCAAAGTGCATCCCATGTTTATTATTCCTCGGGTTTAGGCATTGTATCTATCGATAAAAATACTCAGGACTACTCTTTTCTCACCACCGTGGAGGGCTTAAGTTATGCAGCCATTAATACCATTAAGTATTTAAAATCCCCTGTAAACGGGCTTATGATTGCCTTTGAAAATAGTGTTCTCGATATCGTCTTAGATAAAAAAATTATTACCCTTAATCAAATTGCCAATTTTAAGAATTTTACAGGCACTAAGCGAATCAATAAGATTCAACAAGATGCCAATGGAAATATATATCTGGCTACTTCCTATGGAATCTCTGTCATTGATCCCCTTTCATTTGAATTTAAATTCACCACTTTTACAGGCTTTAATGTACACGATGTTGTTGTGTATAATCAATTTATTTACCTTTCTTCAGATGAAGGAATCTATAGAACGGCTCTATCCAATCTCTTTCCGGAAAATTTCTCTGGATGGGAGTTCTTAGGAGAATCCTTTAATCTTCCTCCAGATTATAGTGCCGGCCCAATGACCGTGTGGAACCAACAATTATTTTTTGAGGTTTCCGGTGAATTAATGTCGTTTGATGGTTCTTTTGCTTTCCCTTTTTTCATACAGGAGGGATACCAAGTTCAATATCTCTCCGCCGAACAATCGGGTTTACTGGTAGGGTTATCATGTATTTCATCCTGCAGCAATGGTATTGTGGTTTATTTTCCCAATGAATCTCAAAGCCCAATTACCTTGGATCAACCTTGTATCAACAGACCCCGATATGGCATTGAAGACCAATTTGGAAGTTTTTGGCTAGCAGATGGATGGTCCAATTTCAGACGGGTGGTAGATTTGGTTTATAACGATTGTGAAACCTTTAACTTTAATAGTCCTAATGCCTCTAGCACATATAGTTTTACATTGGGAAACCAATCAATTTGGGTAGCAGCAGGCGGTGTAAATCCAACATTTGGGTATAAGTTTCTAGATCACGGAGTATATGAATTTTCCCCGGAAGGTTGGAAAAACTATAACCGCAATACATTCCGAGCTTTTTGGGGAAGAGACGAAATTTATGGAAGCGGCGGGGACGATGATGATTTGTTGGATATACTCACAGTTGCTGAACATCCTGAAAATGGGCATATCTATTTTGGGTCTTTTTATGAAGGCCTTTTAGAAGTAACAGAAGGGACCTATACCCTTTTCGACAACACCAATTCTTCTTTATCTAATACAATTGGAGATAGCAAAAGAACTAGAATTAGTGGGCTTGCCTTTGATCAGGATAATAATCTTTGGGTTATTAATCACTTAGCCGCTAAACCTATTTCTGTTTTTTTACCCGATAGAAGTTGGAAAGCGTTTAACCCTTCCTGTGGTATTCTAGAACTCCACCAAGTAAAGATTGATGAATACGGAAATAAATGGGTGGTCTCTAATAGCGGTAGCACTGGATTTATCGTATTTAATGAAAACCTTTTGGAGGTTGAAACCGACAATCAATGCAAAATTTTTAGTTCCTCCAATAGTGAACTGCCTTCCAATAGAACAAATTGCCTAGAAATTGATATGAATGGGGAAGTATGGGTAGGAACGGATCAAGGAATAGCTATTTTTGATTGCGGAAATAATCCCTATGATTCCAAATGCAGAGGGACCAAAAGGTTATTTGAACAAAATGGAATAGTCACCAATTTACTTAGTGCTGAAGTTATAACAAGTTTGGCTGTCGACGGCGCTAATAGAAAGTGGGTCGGAACTAAAAATGGTGTTTTTTTATTATCCGAAGATGGTCTTCAACAATTGAGCCATTTTACCATAGACAACAGTCCCTTGCCTGACAATTCCATTACTGCCATTGTGGTTGAACCTAACTCAGGAATTGTCTACTTCGGAACCACCAATGGAATAGTTTCCTTTAAGAGTGACGCTACAGCTGCTTCTAAATTCCACACTCAGCCACTTAAAGTTTATCCCAATCCTGTTTTACCTGATTATGCTGGACCAATTACTATTGAAGGGTTGGCTCAAAATGCCAGAGTAAAAATCACATCAATATCCGGAGAAATTATTTTTGAAACCATTGCCAATGGAGGTCGGGCTATTTGGAACGGCCAAAATTTTAACGGTCAACGAGTAGCAACAGGCGTATATTTAATATTTAGTAGTGGAGAAACTGATTTTTTTAGTACCCAGAAGCCAGATGCTGCTACTGGAAAAATATTTTTTACCAAGTAAATGATTACTATTTCCTATCAAGTTGGATATACGCTACTCTTTAATACTTGCTCATAGTATTCCTCATATTGTGGAAGGATTAAGTCCAAAGAGAATTTTTTAGCCTGCTCTAATGCGTTTTGTCTAAACTGAACTAGAGTTTGGTCGTTCCCTATAATCTTTATGGTGTTCCTAGCCATGTCTTCTATGGAACCAATCGAACTTAAATAACCTGTTTTACCGTGGATATTAACCTCCGGCAATCCTCCTACATCTGAAGAAATTACCGGAACCTCGCAAGCCATGGCTTCCAACGCTGCCAATCCAAAACTCTCATTAGCTGAGGGAATTAAAAAAACATCAGATACCGCTAAGATTTCCTCAACTGCATCTTGCTTCCCTAAAAATCTAATTTGGTCCATAAGCCCTAACTCCCTGCATAATGACTCCGCCTTTCTTCTATCCGGACCATCACCAATCAATAATAGTTTAGACGGTAGAATTTGGTGAACGCGGTCAAATACCCTAATGACATCATCCACTCTTTTTACTTCTCTAAAATTGGAAATATGGGTAAGTATTTTTTCACCATTTGGAGCAATTGCTTTTTTAAAATGCTCCTTACTGGTCTTTTTAAACCTCGTAAAATCAACGAAATTGTAAATAACTTCTATGTCCCTTTCAAGATTAAACGACTGCATAGTTTGCTCCCTCAAACTATTCGATACTGCAGTAACTCCATCTGATTTGTTAATAGAAAATTCTACCACAGGAGCAAAATCCTTATTCCGTCCTACTAGAGTAATGTCTGTTCCGTGTAGCGTAGTAATCACAGGGATATATCTGCCCTTAGTCAGAAGAATTTTTTTGGCCATATAGGCAATGGCAGCGTGTGGAATAGCGTAATGAACATGTAATATGTCTAAATTTTCATACAATACCACATTCACCAATTTGCTAGCCATAGTGGTATCATAAGGAGAATATTCAAAAAGCGGATAGTCCTCGGCATCCACCTCGTGATAATAAACCTTCTCCTGAAAATTTGCCAACCTAGCAGGTCTCTTGTAAGTAATGAAATGGATTTCATGGCCTCTTTTGGCCAAAGCTACCCCCAGCTCTGTTGCCATTACTCCACTGCCTCCATAAGTCGGGTAGCAAACTATTCCAATTTTCATTTCCTCTTGGTTTAAAATTTGTCCTTTTGATACAAAATATTGCCCCAATGGTTTAAGGGTTCAGTATTATTCTTTTAGCACCTATGGCATAAGGGGTCCTAATTTGTAAAATGTAAACTCCCGGTTGAAACCCTGAGAGATTCAATTCTTCTGAATATTGATTAGTTACACCAACATCCTTAGTTTTAATCAATTGCCCATTGAGGTTAAACAAGTTGAATTGAACATCCTCTGATTGATCCAAATTTACTTCTATTCTCATTACTCCATTCGTAGGGTTGGGGTATACCGAAAAATAATCTGGAGTCAATATGTCCAGTCTGTTGGATAATAAACCCACATTGACAGAGGTTTCAAAAGAACATCCAAAAATATCTCTCGTAGTCAAAATATACGTTCCTGTTCCAACATTATTTAAAGTTCTTCCTTCTTGGCCATCGTTCCAAAAGTATTCTAAGTAATCTTGGTACTCCCGTGGACTACTAACTATAATTTCCCCATCTTTCTCTCCTACACTGCTTTCAGGTATGGTTGTAATTTCTAACGCTGGTGGAGTTCCACATCCAAAAACCCCTATATTATCTATGTCTAACCAATAGTCTCCCGTTCCATATACTGCCCTTATGGCAATTTTAACGTATTCACCAACGAATGGATCTAACGACAAACTAATCGTTTGCATTTCCGATGAGATGTTTTGATTATCGCTATTGATGGTATAAATGTTTTCAAACTGGTTGCCACAATCAGAAGAAACTTCTACAACTATAAAATCTCCGCTACCCATAACGTGGGGAACCGAACCATCCGTTTCAAAGGCTGTTAGTCGATAATCAAATGTTATAGAATCCCCTTCTTTAACTAATCCTACGTTAGGAAGTATAACCTCTGCCACCGATCCTGATTCGTATAAGTTGAATGACAAAACCTGACTGGTATTTCCATGTCCCGATGAATAAACCGAATTAGCGGAAATAAACCAATCTGGCAACCAACTGGTTTCTTCAAAATCTTCCAGAAATGGTAGCTTCCTTGCCCTCTGATAACTATAGTAAACTGTATCATTCTGGATATTCTCGTCATTATTCAATACTACCCATGCTTTAATCTGCAAGTCATCATCTACTGTGGAATTGAACGGCGTTTTAAATAAATAAGAGCTTGTTGCTCCTGGTTGAATGGATACACCACTCAAAGTTTCAATGACAGGAACCTCTGAGTTGATTTGATATCCTAATCTTAGGTTGGTAATATTGTAAATGCCTCGATTGGCAAATTCTATGCTAACTTGATCGGAGACTGATCCACAATTCAAATTTTGTACATTAACGGCTGTTAGAGCGACCACATCTCTGTTATTGGGCTCACTTATGGAAAATTGGTCCAAACCCACGCCCTCTCCAGTTACCGCATCGTCTGTTTCCAAAACAAACCTTAATCTTACAGCAGGTTCACCCGCCAAACCTATTAACCTTATGGAGGTATACTGCCAAACACTGTAAGACCTTCTCCCCGTACCTGTCCAGGCTTTTTTAGTAAGATTGTTATATCCATTAATATCTGAAGCCCTTGTATCTAATTTTATCCAGTTAGCCCCCTCGTCTATGCTGTATTCCAACCATAAAAAATCATAGCTAGCCTCTAAACCTAACCACATATTGAAAGAAAAATAAGGGTCCCTGTCCAAATTTGAAAAATCCAAGCAAGGACTGTACAAAAAAGAGATTTCATCATCCTTATAGTAACCATCTAAATTAGTAACCCAACATTTGCTTCCACTCCCAGCAGCATTCAACAAAGCTCCTTGAGGAAGGCCATATTCCCAAATGCTGCTTTTAATCGGCTCCGTTGTCCACCCTTCCTGGCTATCTTCCAATTCAGCCAAATACGGATACTCTTCTATCACTGGGACACTTGTTACCAGTAGAGTAAAGGTATCATTCTTCATATTTGAATCATTTGGAACATCTGTCCATGCCTTAATTTCGTAGGTTTTTTTTTCCGAAAAATCGAATTTTTGATCAAATGGTATTGTATAAGAACTATCCATTCCTAAAACCCCAGTATAATATCCGTCTAAAGGAATATTAATATTTGCTTCTTCTCCGTCTACACTGAATTTAAATTCAAATAATGCTTGTGGATCGGAACCGTAGTTAGTCATGGTCACCCAAATCTCCTCATTTTGCTCCAAATCACATGCGCTTACTGGCATTGAAATGTCTGAAATCCCCACATCTATAGCTCGCCGAGTTGTAAAGTATTCTGGGCCCATAACCCTGCTGGTATCGCCCACGCTGCAAACTACCATTACCTCAATTTCATATTTTGTATTTTCCTGTAAGCCAGTCAAATTTACTTTCTCCCCTATACTTTTATATACCATAATATCTGGAGATATGGACTCCGCCTCTTTGACTAGTACTTGAACCGTCCCATTTTCATTGGTATGGGCTAAACTTATTTCAGCCGAGGTAGCTTTTACTTTCCCCACAATAACACCTTCCGTCGCTGAAACTTTGCAAGAGGGGCAATGAACGATGTCATCATATGCTGTACCTGCCATAGGAAACACTCCTTGTGATATTAACTCAAAACCCTCCGAATCGAATAGTGTATATGCATTTTCAATATCTTGAATACCTCCTGATTGATAAGATAAAGTAATTTGGTCGCCCTCTTTTACGGAAATACCTACCCTGCTGTAACCCCCATTATCCATCAAATCATCCAACCTGTACAAAGAGGTGTCTCCATTAATGATGACCAATAATGCCGCTCCATTGTTCCATCCATCCCCCCCAAAATCAATCATTTCTAATGTATATTCACAATTTTGTGCTTTGACGCTGACCATGCCTAAAAAGCACAAAAAAATAGAGTATACTATTCCTCTATTCACCATTTTCATCATAAATATTTTTGTATTTGGACTAAAATTAATATTTTTCATAGGTTAAACTTTTTCGAAAGAACTATGTTTCCTCCTATTGTGACCTTCGGGTTTTTTACAATTTACAATTATTTTGGTCATTCTTTACCTGACAAATTGTGGCGGTATATTCGATAAAAGATTTAGAAAGACTGTCTGGTATTAAAGCGCACACACTAAGAATGTGGGAGCAGCGCTACAGTTTACTTGTGCCTCAAAGAACCAAGACCAACATAAGATATTACCAAGATAATGACCTCAAACTACTGTTAAATATAGTGGTACTTAATCAAAACGGCTATAAAATTTCAAAAATAGCCAGTATGAGTAACGAAGAAATAGCCGAGAAAACTAGAGAAATTTCTATCCAAACGGAGAATTATTCCAATTATTTAGAGGGGCTTACCCTTGCAATGATGGAATTAAACGAAAACAAATTTGAGAAACTACTCAATAGGCACACCCAAGAAAATGGTTTCATGCAAACCATTTTGGAACTTATTTATCCGTTTTTGGATCGGTTACGTGTGCTCTGGCTCACTGGTTCTGTTAATGCTGTACAGGAGCATTTTATCACTCAACTTATTAAGAGAAAATTAATAGCTGCAATTGATGGAATACCCAATGATTCAACAAACACCACTCCTACTTTCATACTTTATCTTCCAGAAGGAGATAAACAAGAATTAAGCCTGCTATTCCTGCACTTTATATTACGTTCTCGCAACTTCCCTGTTCTTTATCTAGGCCCAGATATTTCATTAGATGACCTTAAAGGTATTCCTAAAAACAAGAAAGATTGCTGCATATTCACAATTCTATCAGAACACTTTAATGCTGAGCCCATTCAAAATTACGTTTTAAAACTTGAAGAAGTTTTTCCCCAGTCAAAAATATTTTTATCCGGATATCAGGTCGTCACCAACCCTTTAAAAACTAAGGATAATACCATTATAGTAAACGGCTTGCAAGAAACCCTTGAACATATTGATCAAATTAATTCTCCTTCTCGATTTTCAGACAATTAACCGTTTCGTTTTTTGATTGAGGCGATTTTTTATTATCTTCCTATCGCCTAAATCCAAATAAGAATGAAACCAACCAGAACTTTCGATTTTATCCACTACCAAAATGAAAATTTTCCTCAAAAGAATGCTTTTGGCTATCGAAATAATGAGGAATGGAAATATTTTTCATCTAATGAAATAATTACCCTGGCAAATGAATTGAGTACAGGATTATTGAATCTTGGTGTTCAAAAAGGAGATAAAATTGCTTTGGCCACTTACCAAAACCGACCTGAATGGACTATAGTCGATATTGCTATTCAACAAATAGGTGCTATTAATGTACCCGTTTATCCCACGATAAGCGCTAAAGAATACGAATACATCTTTAATGATGCTGGAGTCTCCGTAGCTTTCGTTGGTAAAGATGATCTTTTTGACAAGGTCCAGTCCGCACAAAAGTCTGTGCCTTCGCTTCAACACATCATAACGCTTGATCCTCACGAACATGCCCCCCATTGGTTATCGATTTGTCAACCCCCTAAGCTGGAAACTTTAGAAACGTACAAAGCTGATATTGATGAAGATGAATTAGCGACAATAATCTATACTTCTGGAACAACTGGAAATCCAAAAGGGGTCATGTTGTCTCACTCTAACATAGTAAGTAACGTTATCGCAATTTCACCAATTTCTCCTATTGGTGTAGGAGACGTAGTCCTAAGTTTCTTACCCCTATGCCATATTTTTGAAAGAACAGCATCCTATCATTATGCCTATAAAGGTTGTAATGTAATCTATTGTGGTACAGATGAACTAGGTGGAGAAGATGGAATGCTTCAGACCGTTAAACCTCATTTTTTTACTACTGTTCCCAGGCTTTTAGAAAAAGTCTATGAAAAAATTTATAACAAGGGGTTAGAACTGACTGGATTAAAAAAGAGCCTCTTCTTTTGGGCTCTTCAATTAACTGAAAATTATGAATATGACCTCAAACGGAATTTAAAAAATAGTATTCAGTTTGCCATTGCTGATAAATTAATATTCAGCAAATGGAGAGCAGCACTTGGTGGTAGGGTAAGAGGAATTTTGACTGGAGCGGCTCCTTGTCCAGAAAAAATGATTAAAATATTCTCAGCAGCGGGAATTCCAATTAGAGAAGGCTATGGTCTTACTGAAACTTCTCCAGGATTATGTATAGGGCGATATGAACCTCACCAAGCCCTGATTGGAACTGTGGGGCCTTGTTTAGATAAAGTTTCAATCTATATAGATACATCCGAGGGGACTTATTTAGAAGGGGAGGGAGAAATATTAGCAGCTGGACCTAACATCATGTTGGGATATTATAACAAACCTCAGGAGACGCAAGACGTAATGAAGACCATAGATGGTATATCTTGGTTCAAAACTGGGGATATTGGAAAATTAATCCCTCAAAAAGACGGTACCAGTTTTCTAAAAATTACTGATCGCAAAAAGGAACTAATAAAAACCTCTGGAGGTAAATACGTGGCACCTGCTCCTATTGAAAATGCTCTTAAGGAGAACTTTTTAGTTGAACAAGCTATGATTGTTGGGGAAAGCATGAAATTTGTTTCTGCCTTGATTATACCCTCGTATGAAGCTTTGGAAAAAGAATTAAAAAGTAAAGGTCAAGTTATCCAAGAAGGTATCTTAAAACACCCTATTGTTTTAGGAATTTATCAACAAATAATTGATCAGATTAATGAGGATTTAAGCCGAGTAGAACAAATCAAAAAATTTGCCCTAGTTTCTGGTAATTGGGAACCTTTCAAAAAAGACGGTTCTCAGGCTGAGTTAACACCAACTATGAAACTAAAGAGAAGAGTAATTCTAGAAAAATACGCTGATCAGATCAATCAATTATATACCATTGATTGACCTGAAAGCCTATTAAATGATTGGAATTGTTTTAAAATTCTAATCTGAAATTGTATTTGTAAATAGAAACTACAAGTACTGCAAATAAGAAGAAAAGTATTAAGAAATACATTAAACAGTACCCTTTTCTTCCAGCATTTTTTACCTCTGACATAGGAAAATTATTTTTTAAGGTGGTTTATTATGTATAAACTATTAATAAAACCTAAATCTATTATCTTTTATTTTCGCATCTTTTTTCATGCTTTCTAATAATCTTAGCGCAGCTATTGACCTGTTTTGCGTTACCATTGCCCTTTTGACATTGGGTACATTAGTTGCAACAGGAACCGCTGGTTTTCTTTCTGTTTTTATCAGGTAAACACCATTATTGCCAACAATTGCGGTAGAAGTCTCTCCTTCTTCCTGACTGAAAGCGGTTGCTATTACCTCTGGTTCATTTCCCAACCCAGGAACAAAACTACTACTTAGTGTTACTCCAGATGCGTTTTCTACACTAGTATTGTAGGAGGAAGCCACCTCATCAAGATTTTTTCCATTAATTGCTTGAGCTAATATTTGTGCTTTTTTGTCACTCATAACATCTAGCATAATATCCTCCTTAATAGAAGCTACACTTGGCATTCCAGGCTTTTGGATAGCGGTAATTCCAACAACGACATATTTGCTATTATAGTAATTAATAGGATCTTGGTAGATATAAATTTCTGGGGAAACTTTACCCACCTCTTCTCCGAAAGCCCACCGTACCATATCTCTAGAAGATTGACCACCACCCAAAGAACCCACTGCATAATCGTTCTTTTTTAGGGAAGTGGCCGTCTCAAGAAATAAATCGGATCGACCGTCTACCGCAGCTCTTAAATCATCAACAGTTCTATTATTACTGGTAAATTCTAAAACTTGGTCGTACATTTCATTTTGGGTGTCTTCAGATGGGACAATTGTTTCAGATAATATTGCCAATTGCACAGCCTCAGTATTGTTGATGTATCTTCTTCCCGTAACTTCAACTAAATGCACTCCAAAGTCAGTAGTTACGGTATAGTATTGACCAGGTTCAGCCTGAAAGAAAATTAAATCATTAAACGGCTTTACCATCGTTCCATTGGCAACGTATCCAAGATCACCTCCTGTGGCCCTTGTTCCATCTGATCCATATTGTGCCGCTAAAGAGTCAAATGAGTGAGTTCCCGCTTCTAGTAAAGTAATTAAACTATCTACTCGCTGTTCTGCTGCAGTAAGCTCAACAGGATTTGTTGCAGATATGAGAATATGCCTGCTTTTTACAGAATCAGGAACAATCTTTTTTCCAACTAATTTTATGGCCTTATAAGTGTTTTGATCCTTGAATGGTCCATAAACTGATCCAACTTCCATCTCAAAAGCTAGATCGCCAATTGACTCAGGAAGTTGACTTTTATTATAATAAGCCTCATCGTAAATTCCATAATTCTGTTCTGTGAAAATCTGAAGATTGTCGGTATTTTCGAATTCTGGAATTAAAGCTGCAATCTTTTCCCTTATGAGAAGAGAGTCGTTAGGAGTAGGATACACCTCAAAAGTGACAAAAGCCAAACTTCTTCGTTCTTCTTCAGAAGAAAACCTAGCTTGATTTTTCTCTATAAATGCTTTGAAGTCATTATCGGTTAAATTAACCTCTTCATCGCCTACCTCGCTAAAAGGAATTTGAACGTAGGAAAAATCAACTTGGTGGTTTTGTTCAATGTCCATTCTTTCAGCAACCCAAGACGGCGTGTACATTCCTTTTGAAACCATCGCAACTAATTTAGATTGCAATCTTTCTTTAATGATTTCCTGTTCCTGATGCCTCCAAAAAGAAGGAAATGTAGGATTCAACTGACCAGCTTGAATCGCCGCATCCATCTGATTGTTATCTATTACTTGTCTAAAAAATTCCAATTGCTGCCTATTAACCATACCCGGCATATTCGGGTCCGAAAATCTTTGAATGATTACAGGACTCAAATTTTGGCCAAATTCTAGTTCCCTTAGCTCTTCTCTTCCAACTCCCAATCCTAAATTGGTAGCCTCTTTATCCACAATAAATTGCTCAACAAAATAATTCCACAAGGCCTCTCTTCTACTATAAACCTCACTAGCAGAACCTCCATACAGCAACTCATCTGTTCTATTGAATTCTGTCCAATCCAACTTTTCACCCTCTATCTCTCCGATAATGGTCTGACCACTCCCGAAAATACTTTGCTGCCCAGAGGTCATGTCCATAATAATGAATCCCCCTAAGCCTAAACCAATCAATACTACTAGTATCCAAGAGTTTTTTCTTATTTTACTAATAAGTGCCATCCTTCAAGAAGTTATTAATTAAAAATTACTATAATTTGTTAAATTTTACCCCCATTTTATTTGGGTCAGCAAAAATAAGTTTTATTCATTAAATAATCTAACTCGAACATCACCAAATAGGTGAATTATTCTTTACAGTCACTAATTTTGTCAAAAAAATATACAGTTTGAAATCATTGACCCTAAACATTTTGGCTAAAGTGTCTCAGAATCCTTTTGATATTATTTCAAATGAGGCAATACAAACTAATGATAAGCCTGTCTTATGGGGCCATATCCTTCTTTCAACCCTTGCCTTTACCTTTCTTTTTACCTTCTTTAGGCCTTTAATGATACGAATTTTAACATCCATCTTATCTGTTAGTCAATTCAAACAATTTACCAACAACATCTATTCAAAAGGAATTCTGGATTTTATATTTCCCTTTTTTGTATCTATTTACACTTTGGGAATTTTCTGTAAAATGCTGTTTCCAAATTGGGCAGTGTATTACATCTTTTTAATGCTTTGCCTTGGAATTGTAATCAAATTGAGCACCATTCGAACAGTGGGTTATCTTTTTGGGTTGGATAAAGCTTCCCACTACTATACTTCTACTGTTATCATTTTATATGTAGCGCTAGGGACTCTTTTGGCTCCAATTAATCTATTTTTAATTTTCCCAAATACAGCATTCGAACAAATGCTTTTGAAAACAGGAATTTTATTATTAATTATTATGTTTTTAATTCGCTATTTGCGTGGTGCTCAAGTTAACTTCCGTTTGATAGCGCATAACAAGTTTCACTTTTTATTGTATATTTGCACGCTGGAATTAGGACCTTTTTTGGTTATATACAAGCTGATTTTTAATCAGTTATCGCTATAAGCAAAATTTAAATTGAGATGACAGCGAAAGGAAAAATATTGGAACAGAAACATAAAAAAGTAAGGACCATTTTAGTATCTCAACCAAAACCTACTAGGTCACCTTACTACGAGTTAGAAAAGCGCTACAATCTGCAGATTGATTGGAGACCTTTCATTCATGTGGAAGAAGTTTCTGCAAAGGACTTTAGAAAAGAAAGAATCAAACTTGAAGATTTCACAGCAGTTATTTTTACGAGTAAAAATTCAATCGACCACTTTTTCAGGATTTGCGAAGAACTTAGAGTCAAAATGTCTCCTGACACCAAATATTTTTGTTTGACTGAAGCCATTTCTAATTATCTCCAAAAATTCATCGTTTACCGCAAAAGAAAAGTTTTTGTAGGCAAAAGAGTGATTGAAGACTTAGACTCCTACTTCAAAAAGCATAAAGGAGAAAAGTTCTTACTTCCCTGTTCTAATTTAGGCGCAAAGGAAGTTTCCAATTATCTGGATGAAAATGGATTGGATTGGAAAGACGCTTTGATGTACAGGACTGTTAGTAGTGATTTGTCAGACCTAAGTGATGTTACTTATGATATTCTGGTTTTCTTTAGCCCTCTTGGTTTAAAATCTCTTTTTGAAAACTTTCCAGATTTCAAACAAAACGACACCCGGATAGCTGTTTTTGGAAACAGCACCTTCAACGCCGTTAATGAGTTGGGCCTAACCACCAATATAAAGGCACCTGCTGAAGGTATCCCCTCTATGACTATGGCATTAGAAAAATACATTCAAATCGCAAATAAAGAGGGTTAAAGCATTACTAAAATGATTACAATTACTTTTCCTGATGGAAAAACTAAATCTTTTCCCGAAGGGATAACATCTTTGGAAATAGCCTCCTCCATAAGTGAGGGATTGGCAAGAAATGTACTAGCTGCTAAAGTTAATGGTTCAGTTTGGGATCTTTCCAGAAAAATTGATACCGATGCAGAGGTGTCGTTACTGACCTGGGAAGACGATTTGGGAAAAAGTGCCTTTTGGCACTCCTCGGCTCACCTTATGGCAGAGGCCCTACAAGAATTGTATCCCCATGTAAAATTTGGAATTGGTCCCTCTATCGAGAATGGATTTTACTATGATATTGACCCTGGGAATAGTACCATTTCTCTGGAAGATTTAAAATCAATTGAAGATAAAATGCTTGAATTGGCTCGGGAAAAAAATACTTTTGAACGCCAAGAAATAAGTAAAGCAGAAGCGATATCCTACTTTAAAGAAAAGGATGATCCCTACAAACTCGAACTTTTAGAGGACTTGGAAGATGGCTCTATTACATTTTACCAACAGGGAAAGTTTGTCGATTTATGCAGAGGTCCTCATATTCCGGATACGGGAAAAATTAAAGCCATCAAACTCCTAAATGTCGCTGGTGCTTACTGGAGAGGGGATGAAAACAGGAAAATGATGACCCGTATTTATGGGATTACTTTTCCCAAGCAAAAGGAGCTTACACAATATTTGGAACTCCTTGAAGAAGCCAAAAAAAGGGATCACAGAAAACTTGGAAGTGAATTAGAGCTTTTTATGTTTTCCAATAGAGTTGGGGCCGGTTTGCCCATGTGGTTGCCCAAGGGCAATGCGATTAGGGAACGCCTAGTTGATTTTATGAAGGAGGAGCAAATTAAAAGGGGGTATCAGCTGGTCACCACACCTCATATTGGAAAAAAGGAACTCTATGTCACATCAGGGCACTATGAAAAATACGGAGAGGATAGTTTTCAGCCTATTAAAACACCCAGGGAAGGGGAAGAGTTTTTGTTGAAACCGATGAACTGTCCACATCATTGTGAGATTTTTGCCTTTAGGCCACATTCTTACAAAGACCTTCCACTTAGAATCGCAGAATTTGGTACGGTATACCGATATGAACAAAGTGGTGAACTTCATGGGCTTTCGAGAGTGCGTGGGTTTACCCAAGACGATGCTCATATTTTCTGTACGACAGATCAACTAAAAGGAGAGTTTTTAAACGTGCTTGAACTCACTACAACCGTCCTCAATAAGATGGGTTTCAAGGAGTTTACTGCTCAGATTTCTCTTCGAGACCCTGATAATCCAGCCAAATATATAGGGTCGGAAGCTAATTGGGAGGCTGCAGAAGCCGCAATCATTGAAGCTACGAAAGAAGTGGGAATGTCCACTACGCAAGTAAAAGGAGAAGCTGCATTTTACGGGCCAAAGTTAGATTTTATGATTAAGGACGCTTTGGGGCGTTCCTGGCAGCTGGGGACTATTCAAGTAGATTACAACTTGCCCGAGCGTTTTGACCTTTCCTATACAGGTTCAGACAATCTTCCTCACAGGCCTGTGATGATTCACCGAGCGCCCTTTGGTTCTCTTGAACGGTTTATGAGTATCTTAATTGAACATACCGCGGGTAAATTTCCTCTATGGCTCGCTCCTGAACAATATGCATTACTTCCTATAAGTGAACGGTTTGTTCCCTATTGTAAGGAAGTACAAAATCAACTTGCTGTTCACAATATTAGAGGTTTCATCGATGATAGAAATGAGAAAATAGGTAAAAAAATTAGAGATACTGAACTTAAGCGAATTCCTATTATGCTGGTAATTGGAGAACAAGAGGTAGCCAATCAAGAATTATCGGTCAGGAAACAGGGGGAAGGTGATCAAGGTAGATTTAACTTAAAAGATTTTATTACCTATTTCAATCAGATATTGGCAACTGAAGAATAGTCTTTTTTGTTAAAGAAAATATAATTCCTGTTTTTCTTTAATTAAATATTTAAATTTACTGAATAAGTATTTGGGATGTGCAGTAAGTTCATACATATTAAATTTTTTATAGCGGTTGCTTTTTGGGGCCTTTCGTTGTATTTGCCAGCCCAGAGCCAAAAATTAGATTTGGCCAATCCTCCTGAAGTCAGTATTTATCCCAATCCTGTTGTCAATGATTTTCAATTATTGAATGCACAAGATGTGGAAAAAATTGTCATCTATAATTGGCTGGGTAGGGAAGTACGTAAATTCATAAACGAAAGAGAAGAACAGTTATTTGAAATTGGTGATTTGCCAAAGGGATTTTACTACGTACAAATGCGCGCCGCTAATAATCAAATCATTATAACTAGAAGGATCAGTAAAAACTAATCTCCTCTTGATATTCTTTGAACCGTTGCTATTTCCTTCATTTTTATCCTCTTATCTTTTGCCGGGATTCCAAAATAGTTACTATTGGGGGGAACATTCTTGGTAACTAGGGATTTAGCCATTATGACGCTGTTAGAAGACACCCTCAAATTTTGAATTATTCCGACT
Organism: uncultured Saprospiraceae bacterium; assembly: GCA_964410725.1. Lineage (GTDB taxonomy): Bacteria > Bacteroidota > Bacteroidia > Chitinophagales > Saprospiraceae > CALAZP01. The sequence goes on along the minus strand of CAYPID010000008.1, from coordinate 4,736 downwards.
TGTCCATAGACAGTAACATGGTCCTCTATTACCGTATTACCTGCTATTCCAACTTGGGCTGCAAATAAACAATGCTTACCTATCTTAACATCGTGGCCAATATGAACATGTGAATCCAGCTTGCTACCATTACCTATTACTGTATCTCCGCTTACCCCTCTATTGATACTGCAACCACAACCTATATCCACATTGCTTTCAATAATTACCCTTCCACAAGACCTCCATTTCTGATACCCTGTATTAGTTTTTTTAAAATAGAATCCATCTGCTCCAATTATCGCACCATACTGAATTAATACGTTATCCCCAATTACTGTATAATCCCCAATCACAGAGTTGGCTTGAAGGTAAACGTTTTTTCCTATTGAAACATGGTGGCCAATAGTAACATTGGGCTCAATAATACAATCCTCAGAGATTTGACAATCTTCACCCACGGGTCCAGTTAAAGGTCGTATGGGCCGGAAATTAAGTACCAAACTATTATAACCCCAAAATGGGTTTTCTAAATACAATAGCACCTTGCCTTCAGGAGGCGTCATCCGCTTATTGATTAGGATTGCGGTAGCATTGGAATTTAAACAAGCATTGTAGTATTTTTCAACATCTACGAAGGTTAAATCTCCTACCCCTACTTGATGTATTTCATTAATTCCGGTAATTTCAATATTAGCATTTCCAATTACTTCCGCCTTGATGAGTTGGGCCAAGTCTTTTACCCTCCAGGGTTGATCTAATTTCATACTTCAATTTTAATGTGCTTCTCTCCAATTATTTCCCACTCCAACCTCGACCAAAATAGGAACTGATAAAGAAGGCATTGCATTTTCCATTTCTCTTTTCACTAAGCTTTTTAGCTGTTCTAATTCCTCTTGGGGTACATCAAATATCAATTCATCGTGTACTTGTAAAATCATTCTTGACTTCAATTGGGAATCCTTAATTGCCCGGCTAATATTAATCATTGCAAGTTTAATTAAATCAGCTGCAGATCCTTGGATTGGGCTATTAATAGCCATCCTTTCCGCATTACTTTTTTCAAGTGAAGATTTTGAATTAATATCTCTTAAATATCTTCTTCTGCCTAATAAAGTCGTCACAAAACCTTGACTTCTTGCCAGCGCCACAGTATTCTCCATATAGGCTTGAATGCCTGTGTATTGCTTAAAGTACTGTTGAATCAATTCATTAGCCTCCGTGCGCTTAATATTTAGTTGCCTGGATAAATTGGTAGCTCCAGCCCCATATATTATACTAAAATTGACCGTCTTTGCTCGGTAACGTTGATCTTTTGTAACCTGCTCATAAGGGACATTAAAAACTTTGGCTGCTGTGGAACTGTGGATATCTCTTCCTGATTGAAAGGCCTCCAACATAGATTCATCTCCACTAATCTCTGCTATGAGCCTTAATTCAATTTGAGAGTAATCTGCTGCCAATAAAACGTGATTTTCATCTCTTGGAATAAATGCTTCTCGAACCTTTGCTCCCTCTGGAGTTCTTATTGGAATATTCTGAAGGTTGGGATTGTGAGAACTCAACCTTCCTGTCGCTGCTAAAGCTTGATTGAAAGAAGTGTGAATTCTTTTGGTTTTAGGATTAACCATCTTAGGTAAAGCTTCAACATATGTGGAAAGAAGCTTTGTCATTCCTCTGTGATTTAAAATTTCCTTAATCACAGGATGATTTTCTGCCAATTCAGATAATTTCTCTTCATTCGTTGAATATTGTCCTGATTTTGTTTTTCGCCAACGATAAGGGATATTTAAATGTTTGAACAAAACCTCCCCAACCTGCTTGGGAGATGAAATATTAAATTCCCTTCCTGCTATTTTGTAAATATTAGACTCAACCTCTTTAATCTTACCTTTAAGGACTATTGCATATTCCGATAATAAATCTGAATTCAGATTTATTCCCTCGAACTCCATATCAACCAAAACTTTTGCAAGTGGCTCCTCAACCTGCAGGTACAATTGTTCCAATCCAGCTTCCTTGACCTTAGGGATAAAATACCGATACAATTGACCCGTTATATCGGCATCTTCAGCTGCATAATCTGAAACTTGCTCAACTGGCACATCAGTCATTTTGAGCTGTTTCTTGCCCTTTTCCCCGATTAAAGTAGTTATTGAAATGGGCTTATATTTTAGATAGGTTTCGGCCAGATAATCCATATTGTGCCTCAAATCAGGCTCTAATAAGTAATGAAGCAGCATAGTATCCCAAATATGTCCTTTTACTTCCACCCCATAATGCTTGAGAATTAAAGCATCATATTTGTAATTTTGAGCAATCTTTTCAATCTTTTCATCTTCCAAAATGGCTTTAAACCTTCCTAATAATTTTTGGGCTTCGCTTTTAGATTTAGGCACTGAAACATAGTACCCTTCCCCTTTTTTCAAGGAAAAGGACATTCCAACCAATTGAGCAAGATTAGCATCCAAACCAGTAGTTTCTGTATCAAATGCGAAAATAGATGCACTGGAAAGTCGATTAATAAGTGCTTCGATTTCACGCTCACTCACCACTAATTGATAGTGGTGTTCAGTATTGTCAATCGTGAGAGAAGCAATGGAATGTTCAGTTAAGTTTACTCGGGATTCTTCGTTTTCAAATAGGGAAGATTGTATCCCTGTTCTAGTACTATTAGTTTCATTATTTACATCCTGACCTAATATAGATTGAGCAATTGACCGGAATTCAAGCTCTTTAAAAATTTCTGCCAACTGGCTTCGATTGGGCGGATCAATTACAAAGGTAGAAGCATCAAACCGGATGGGTGCATTACAATCTATAGTGGCTAATTTTTTTGATAACAATGCCTGGTCGGCAAATTCTTCAACCCTTTCCTTTTGCTTTCCTTTCAATTGATTAACATTCGCAATTAAATTTTCAACAGAATCATATTCTTCTAATAATTTTACAGCTGTTTTGGGCCCAATACCAGGAATACCAGGAATATTATCAACGGCATCTCCCTGCATGCCAAGAACATCAATAACCTGATCTACTCTTTTGATTCCCCAATTTGTCAGAATTTCTTTCTCTCCCAAGATCTCTATTCCGTTTCCTTGCCTAGAGGGTTTGTACATAAAAATATTTGAAGAAACCAACTGAGCATAATCTTTATCTGGAGTGACCATATATACCTTATACCCTTCTAACTCCGCTTGTTTGGCCAAAGTACCAATCACGTCATCTGCTTCATAATTTTCAACTGTAACAATTGGAATATTAAAAGCCTCCACAATTTGCTTTATATAGGGAAAAGCCTTTTTGATATCATCAGGCTGTTCTTCCCTATTAGCTTTGTACAGACTATATTGCTCGTGTCGAAAAGTTGGTCCACTTGGATCAAAAGCAACAGCTATGTGACTGGGCTTCTCCTTTTGAATTAAATCCCATAAAGTCCGGGTAAAACCATTAATAGCACTGGTGTTTAATCCCTTAGAATTAATTAAGGGCCTAGCTATAAATGCAAAATGAGCACGATATACTAAAGCATGCCCATCCAACAAATAAAGTTTTTTATCCTCCATCCCTATGAAATTTAAATAAAAATAAAAAATCGAACTAGATGAATCTAATATAATTATACTTACACACTAAAATTTCACCTGGTAGGTAATTAATAATTGCTGCATCATACTTATTCCTTTCCCCAATTTACTAATACCTCCAACAGCACTTCTATCCGTTATTTGGACCAATACATCATCGTCATAAAATAAATTAACCATTAAAGAAAAATTAAAATTCTTGTAAAGATTCCAATTTAGGGTATTGACCATGTCAATATCAATATTCTGAGGATTTCTAAGATAATTAGAAAATAAAACTAAAGACCCCTGATATTTTAATTTACTTTTGAAGATATTCTTTTGAACAGACACTCTTAAATAAGAGCCAAACTGCAAATTAGTATTTTCAAAAGATTCATAAATACCTAAGGAATCCGGAATTCCATAAGTAACGTTTCCATGGACCCCTGTAGAGGCGATATAGTCATTTTCAACAACTATACATTTCAAACTTATAGGGCTATAAAAAACCATAAATTCTTCATCTAGCACATATTCACTTCCCATAGATAAGGTAAAAATAGCAGGAGAAAAAAACTTGCTAGAAGGAGGTTTACCTTCGGAAAAAATATCCTTAAAAAAATTACCCGATAGCCTTTGATCGCCATTATAAGTCGGGGTAATAATGGTCCTGAATCCCAAATTTAATGAATATAGCCATTTAGGGAAATTCTTCATTTGAAAACCAAATTTAGAATTGATTCTAAAATCATCTAAGGACTTCTGAAAAGGAACGGGAATATTAAAACCTGAAGTTATAGCACCGCCTCCAAGTCTTTGTGCCCCAAATTGCCAAATCAAATCATTATCCCAATAAAAGCGATCCTTCTTATGAGAGATAACGAGGCCGATGGCACTATTTAATGACAACTTATTTTGACCTGCACCTTGTTGAGGGTTAATATGTAACAATTGGGCGAAATCAAATCCCATAGTAAGACTAACACGCCAATTAGAATCACGGTCACCTATGCTATCAAGAGTAATTGAGTTACCAATCGCCAAAAATTGACTACCTAGCAAACAAAGAAACAACAAAGCAAATCTCATATTAAACCTTTAATTTATCGAATAATAAATTAATACTTGGGATAGGCCTAAAACAGAAACAGCCCGATATGCTGTATAGCATTCGAGCTGTTTGTTATT
>CAYPID010000007.1:63153-67206 GCA_964410725.1 uncultured Saprospiraceae bacterium | reverse complement strand
AATCGAAACCTACAGAAAACGATTCAATCACTTTATACAATAATAGAAATTACAATTCGACGGAAAATCAAAACCTACAGAAAACGATTCAATCACTTTATACAATAATAGAAAGTACAATTCGACGGAAAATCAAAACCTTTAGAGGGCGTTCTAAACACTCAGAACTGTAATAAAATTAAGGTATTGTAAGAGATTTGAAGCACTAAATCACTTACATCAAGCTACAGGTTAGATTAAGTAAACTGAAAGCTCCTTAAAAAAAGACTCATATCAAGGAATCCAAAAGGCTTCAAAGTTTTGGCCAGGTAGAGTCGTTTTAAGCACAGACCAAAAAATATTAAAAAAAAAAAAACCAAATAAACAAAAAAAAGCTAGATGATCAAACTTTAATAATATTGTTTTACAAATCACATAAAAAAACAAACAACGAATTTGAATATTGAGACTCAAACAATTTTAAGAAAAACCCACTGGCAACCTCAGCCATATCCTCCATGTCATATCTTAAGAGTCCATTAATCAACAACCAACTAAAGAAAGGCTGTTCCATTAAGGAAATGAATTGAGGAGTAGTCTTAATCGCATCGGGATATTCCAGAGCCATCTGATCTAATTCTGCAAAAATGCACAACCTAGCCAACAACTGCTCAGCTTGATCTTGGGTTGGAATACCGCCAACCATTAAAATCATTTCATTAATTGGTTGGGGCAAATACTCAGATGGTCCAATATTATAAGTACCCATGGAATCATTCCAATACTTTTCATCTAAACAATATATCCCCATTTCCTGGGCATACATCAAATCCGAAATATCCAATCCCAATTTACCTCCCAAATGAATGAGACTTTCATTAGAGGCTGCAATGATGGCGTTAAACAAAACGCCTGGAGCATCGCCCTCATTTTTATGAACTAATAAATCGTCGTTGAAGATAGCAGTCACTAATCTTTTAATAGCAGTATGCTCCCAATCATAAGAAACTTTTAGAATCGAGGTTTCCTCATCCGCAGCATTCTTATACCACCACCGGTGATTTAATAGCGCCTTTTCAACGTATTGTTTGAAATGATTTTCGATTCCTGCACCAACGGGAACTGATCGGTAGATTTTTTCTAATATTAATCCCGCCAAGGGAAGAGCAGGAGATTCATCAGAAATGAAGGCAGGTAAAAAACCATCCTTCGTTTGTCTTTCCCATATTTTGTTTAACAAATCTATGGACTGTGTTGGATTAACCCTTACGCTTGCTAACGCCATGAACAACAGCTCTTCTGTTGCCATCGCAGCTAAGTTTGCCGTAAACTTTGCCTCTGAAAACAAAGAAATACAAGCCTCAGCAGCGCCCGGGATTTTGGTCGTCGTTTCCAAAGTGTAATTATTTTAATATCAAAGAAAATTAAATTTATTTTAATTACATATAATAATGCGATTTATTTTTTTTCAAAATTTCGATTAATGCAATTGAAAATGGTAAATTTACCACTTAAACCCCCTTCAAATGGCTGTAAACGTTAAAAAGAAAAAGGACAAAAGGGATCGTATTCTTACAGCAGCAGCAGATGTTTTCAACCGTTTTGGTTTCGAAAGATCTACGCTGGAAGATATTGGCAAACGATGTCAGTTGAATAAGTCATCGCTTTACTATTACTTCAGCAGTAAAGAGGAGATTTACGCTCAGGTCATTTTAAAGGAAACGGCCAAATTCATTAGTGACCTCCAAGCCACTACTTTAACTTTTTCAGGAATCAGTGATCGATTGGTATTTTACTTAACCGAGCGGATCAGGAGATTTGACGAAGTCATTAACTTGACACAAATCAGTTTGGAGAGTCGTCAAAAGTTAGAGCCTATCTTTTTGGAACTTTCTGAAGTAATCAGGGAGAAGGAAATTGCATTTATCCTTTCTCTCTTTGAAAATGCTGCTGAGAATGGTGAACTACCGCGATTCGAAGCATCTGAATTGGCAGAAAGTTTTTATATCATTTCCGAGGCACTTAAAAAAGATTGGTTAGAAAAAGATGAGCTTTTTATAGAAGGTCGCTACGATTACAATGCAGTTGAGACGAGAATGACTGCTATTACTGTCTTGATTCTTAATGGTTTGCAAAGATAATGATACAAAAGAGAATCAACCTTTGGTCTAGTCCCAGAAATATTTCCACTGCTTTCATGTATTCTTTTGCTCAGCGTCAAGATACCTCCGTAGTGGATGAACCATTTTATGCTTATTACCTCAGTCACTGTGAACGGGAATTAGATCATCCGGGCAGGGCTGAAGTTCTTAAAAGTCAACCTTCTAATTTTGACGAAGTCGTCCGAACTACCATTCTGGGGGCCTACCCCACTCCTTTGGTGGTATTCAAACAGATGACACACCATATGCTTGAGGGAAACTACGATTTTGCCGAAGGCATGTACAATGTGATGTTGATACGAAACCCACGCGATATTATCCACTCTTATGCTAAGGTCATTCATACGCCCGTCATGGGGGATATTGGGGTCGAACAACAATTGGAAATATTTGAAAAACTAAATCAAATGGGTAGTTTGCATGCCGTGGTAGATACCCATGAATTGTTGAAGAATCCACCCGCTGTGTTGACAGAATTGTGCGCAAATTTAGATATACCTTATGATCCGGCTATGTTGACTTGGCCGGCAGGGCCAAGACCTGAAGACGGTGTTTGGGCACCTTATTGGTATAAAAACGTCCATAAAAGTACTGGGTTTGCCACTCCTCCTACCGAGGAAAAAGTTATTCCAGAATCGCTTCATCCTTTATTAGAGAGCTGTATGCCTATTTATGATATTCTATTTGAATCAGCGATAAAAAGTTAAAAGAGGTATGTTACAAAAACAAAACCCTAAGAATAATGACATCTTAGTCTATGTCAACGGTGCGATTGTACACCGCAATGAAGCAAAAGTATCTGTGTTTGACAGTGTAGTTCAGGGCGGTGATGCCGTCTGGGAGGGGTTGCGCGTGTACCAAGGACGAATATTTTGTTTGGATAAACACCTCCAGCGGTTAGTAGATTCTGCTCATGCGTTAGATTTCAAGGAGATTCCGTCGGCAGAATTTGTTTCAAAAGCAATTTTTGATACGTTGAAAGCCAATCAGATGTATGATGGGGTTCATATTAGGTTGACTTTGACTAGAGGGGAAAAATACACCTCTGGAATGGACCCTCGATTGAATCAAAAAGGATGTACGCTCATTGTTTTAGCGGAATGGAAACCACCGGTTTACCCAGAAAGCATCTCCTTAATTACGGCCACTACCAGGAGAAACAATCCTATGTTTCTCGACTCCAAAATCCATCACAATAACTTATTGAATAATATTCTTGCTAAGATTGAAGCCAACTATGCGGGGGCTGATGATGCCTTAATGTTGGATAAAGACGGTTTTGTGGCGGAGACCAATGCAGTGAATTTATTTATGATTAAAAATGGAGTGGTCAAAACGCCTACTGCCCATGCTTGTTTGCCGGGCATCACTCGAGGTACCGTCATAGAAATGTGTCAACAAGAGGGGATTCCGATAGAAGAAGGTTCCTTTTCCTTAACGGAATTTTACACTGCTGACGAGGTATTTGCCACAGGAACCATGGGAGAGTTGACAAGGGTGCATGAGATTGACGGTAGAGCTATAAGGGGAAGTGGAAAGAATGAAGTATTTCAACACTTGGTTCGGGTGTTCCAGGCTAAAACTGCCAAAGAAGGAATCCCAATTCCGGGCATATAGTGGTACGGTAGTTTAACGCGGAGAAAAGATACTTTCAAACTTTTTTGTAATTAAATTATTGCAAAAGGGCACTCCGCTTTATGCTATTCGAACATCAATTTTTACCGAAGGTATCATACAAAACCCCAATTCTACCTCGGAAATAAATGGCCAAGACCATAACCAAAGCTACATTCAATTCCACTCGATTCCGAACATCAATTTTTACCGAAGGTGTCTTACAAAACCCCAATCCTACCCCGGAAATAAATGGCCAAGACCATAACCAAAGCTACATTCAATTCCACTCGATTCC
>CAYPID010000007.1:3680-63053 GCA_964410725.1 uncultured Saprospiraceae bacterium | reverse complement strand
CGGAAATAAATGGCCAAGACCATAACCAAAGCTACATTCAATTCCACTCGATTCCGAACATCAATTTTTACCGAAGGTGCCTTACAAATCTCTCAAACTACCAACGAGAGATTGCTCGTACCTTTGAATAGCATCTTCAATCTGAAAGACCTTTAGGTTCTTGGCAATGATGGTCCTGGATTTATCCAGAATATAAATTTCAGGCGTGATATCTACATAATACTTAGCATAAATAGACCGATTGGTGGGGTCAAAGACATTGATAAAGTCCCCAATACCGTAATCCTGAATAAACTTTTTCCACTTTTGGTCGTCCGTATCTACAGCTATGGCAAACACCTGCATTTTTTGTTTGGGAGTGCGCTTCATCAACTCCACCAACTTGGGCGTCTCCTCTCTACAATGATCACAATCGGGGTTAAACATGTAAACAATGACATAATCTGAGGTCACATCCTTCATTAAGGAAATCGTCTCTCCATTAGGGCCATTACTGACTACATCTTGGGCGGTTTGCCCCACCAAACTTTGCGCCATAGTGTAAGCCCTTTGCTGGAGTGCTTGAATCTGCTCAGGTGTACTCCAGAATGCCTTTTCTTCAGTAAAATAGTTCTGTACCATAAAAACATTAACGGCTTCTGCATCCATCAAGCTAGACTCTCCTGGAGGGTATTCCAATGCAATCCAATTCGCAAAAAATTGAAAATATTCATTGTTTTGTTCTGCCAAATCCATCAAATACTTAGCCGTGCTGATAATAGAATCAGCTCTTTGAATGGTAAAATCTTTGATCTGCCTTTTTAATTTATTCGCTACCACAGGGGTTCTGAGCAACCTCGGATCGGTAAAATCAACATTTTCCCAGAAATACTTGCGATATAGGGTTAAATCCACGGTGCCTTGCTCGGTAATCACCTCGGTAGGATCGGGATTTTGACCTGACCGCTTGAAAGCCGTAAAAAAAGAATTCGGATATTGCTGAAAGACTGACTCTAGGTAATCCTGTCTGGCTACCGTAGCCGTTTTACGCTCCTCCAAAAGGGCTTCGTATTCAGGTGTTCCAGCTGTTGCACCTTTGAGTTTTTGACTGATGTCCGAAAGTTGCTGGTTGTATTTCGCCTCTTCTTCCATCGTTTGGTACATAATCTGAGTATCCTCTTGCCCCTCTACAGAAAGTGTAACGGTCAGATTGCCTGCATTGCCCTTAATGGTCATAGTCTGATCGGTATCCAATAAAACCTGGACTACTTGCTGATCTGGAAACACCAATAAGTAAAGACCGCTGGGAAACGCGTTAGGTCTTTCCAAAACCATTCTTCCATTCTCAACCACAGCCGAATCTACTTTAAATCGCTGGTCTCCGTAATATCCGATTACATAGGTAAAACCAGGCTTCATGTCTTGAATTTCTGCTGTGATGGAAAGTCCACCACCTGGCTGATTCGAAGTAGAGCTGTTGCCTTTACTCCCACATGAAGCCAAAAACACCATGGCAAGCAACGGAAAAATGATTCTCATAAACACTATTTTAAAATTTCATCGAAGATTAAATGCAAAAATATTCAAAATAACGTTTTAACCTTGCTAAAGTTATTTTGTTTGTACTTTTCCTAATGGAAAGTGTGCTGAAAAATTAAAAAATTATGAAAACGGCCTGGTGTTTATTCGTTTCAATACTCTTGTTAACAGGGAGCAGTACCCTCATGGGACATACCACCGCTACAGGAACCATTCAGGGCGAAATTATCGTTTCCTGGGAAAGGTTGGATAAATCTAATGCGTTTACCACTGATCCAATTTTGCGCGAAGCAAACCTAGAATTGGTCAGGCCATTATCTCAAAATAGACCTGTATTCCTTTATAGGTTTAAGCCTTCGGCAAAAATTCCTTCGGATGGGGTTCTCGAAGCTGTAAAGCGGATTCCCGGAGTACAAGAAGTGGAACAAAATAGGTTAGTTACTCCCCGAGCCACCCCTGACGATCCTTATTTTGGGCAGCAATGGGGGCTCACTGCCATAGAGGTAGAAGCGGTTTGGAATACCTCGAAGGGGGGAAAAACGGTTAACGGCAAACCCCTTGTAATAGCGGTAATAGACTTTGGTTTTGATGCCACCCACCCTGATTTAATTCCCAATCTATGGGTCAACCCCGGGGAGATTCCGGGTGATGGCGTGGATAACGATGGCAATGGATATATCGACGATGTCAACGGCTGGAATTTTATCTCTAATAGTGCTACGGAAAACCGCGGATCTCATGGAACCAGCGTAGCCGGTATTATCGGAGCCGCTGGCAACAATGGTGAAGGGGTAAGCGGAATCAATTGGGCTTGTGAACTCATGCTGTTAAGTGTACAGAGTGGGGCTGACATCATCGAAGCCTATGAATACGTTCTGCACCAACGGACTTTATATAACCAGACTCAAGGATCAGAAGGCGCACTTGTCGTGGTGACCAATGCTTCCTTTGGTATTAATGGCGTATTCTGTGAAGAAGTACCAATTTGGGCAGGCCAATACGATTTACTCGGAGCTCAGGGGGTTTTGACTGCTTGTGCTACCGCTAATAATGGCAATGATGTAGAAACGTTCGGAGATATGCCGACTACCTGTCCCAGTGATTACATCATTACTACGCTTAATATGGATCAATCTGGAGAAAAAGTCAGCAACTCAGCTTATGGAATGGTATCAGTAGATTTGGGAAGTCCTGGAGAAGATTCCTATTCCACCAAACCAAAAGGAGAATACGGAATTTTTAGTGGTACCTCAGCAGCTGCACCGCATCTCGCAGGCACCATTGCCTTAATGTATGCCCTACCCTGCTCGGAAATTGAAAATAAATTGATATCCAGTCCTTCAGAAGCAGCGCTTCTGGTTAGAGAAGCTATAATAAAAGGAGTAACACCTATGACCTCCTTATCGGAGTACACCGCAACAGGCGGGATGTTGAATGCCTATCAATCAGCTGTGCAACTGGCCTCCTATTGCGCCACTGAAGAAAAACCTCTAGCATTGCTGAACTTATGGCCCAACCCTACTCGGAGCCTACTCAATATGGATGTACAAGTTGCGGAATCAGGTAACTATAAGGTGGTCATATTCAATCTTTTGGGCGCCAAACTGTATGAAAAAGATTATGTGCTACTGGATTTTCAATCCGCTGCCCTTTCTATGGAACTTTCTTTCCTGCCACAAGGTTATTATATAGTGTCCGTTGAAAAAGATGAGCAAAGAGTAGTTAAACCGTTTTTAGTTCAATAAACCCACATAATTTCTTTGAGGAGAATATAAAACTATTATCTTTGCATCCGCATTGGATAAAAACTGCAAAACATTAGGCTCCGTGGCTTAATTGGATAGAGCATCTGACTACGGATCAGAAGGTTCCAGGTTCGAGTCCTGGCGGAGTCACTTGGAATCAATTGAATTATTGAAAAAAATAGAACATGTCACGCATTTGTCAATTAACAGGAAAAAGACCCATAACAGGTAATTCTGTCTCTCACTCCAATAGAAAGACCAAGCGAAGATTTTTACCAAATTTACATACCAAGCGTTTCTTTATTCCTGAAACTAAGGAATGGGTAACGTTGAAGGTTTCTTCACATGCGTTAAGAACCATCAACAAATTAGGAATCTACGCTTATTTGCAAAAATTGAATAAAAAAGGTGTAAGAACCGGTGTCAACGTATAATTATTATGGCAAAGAAAAGTAAAGGCAACAGACAACAGATTATTTTGGAGTGTACGGAACACAAGGCAACAGGTATGCCGGGAACTTCTAGGTACGTTACCCAAAAAAATAGGAAAAATACTCCAGATAGATTGGAGTTAATGAAATACAATCCTATATTGAAGAAGAAAACCCTTCACAGGGAAATCAAATAATTTAAATTAACACGAAATGGCTAAGAAAGTATCCAAAAACGCAAGGGTTGCCCAAAGAGCGCAAAATGCCGGATCGGGTAGAGACCATGTAAAAGTGGTTAAAAGTATAAAAGATCCTATTACAGGTACCTACTCTTACAAAGAGATGATGGTGCATAAGGAAAAGGTGAAAGAATTTTTCGACGCAAAATAAGAAACACCTACGGGGCTTTTCACTGAGAAAAGCCCTTTTTTTTACCCCTTGCCCAAATTCAATGTATCATGTCATTCCTAAAAAATATTTTCAAAAAACCTGAAGATTCCAAAGACTTGAATCAAGGTTTGCAGAAGACCAAGAAGGGTTTTCTTGAACAACTTTCAAGAACAATAGCAGGAAAATCTACTGTTGATGATTCGGTATTAGATGATTTAGAACATATTTTGATGACTGCCGATGTAGGGTTAGATACCACCGTCAAAATCATTGAACGCATTGAAGATCGAGTGGCGAAGGACAAGTACATGAATACAGAGGAATTGAATCAAATCCTCAAAGAAGAAATAATCGCTTTGTTGGCAGATCATAAGGATACCGCAGATAGCGGATTTGATTATGCCAAAGAGGGGGAACTATACGTTCTATTGGTGGTAGGGGTCAACGGTGTTGGTAAGACTACTACCATTGGGAAATTGGCGAACCGGTTCCAAAAGGCAGGTAAAAAAGTAGTGCTTGGTGCTGGAGATACTTTTAGAGCCGCCGCCGTCGATCAGCTTAAGATTTGGTCCGAGAGAGTAGGATGTGATTTCTATGCCAAGGGAATGAATACAGACCCGGCAGCTGTAGCCTTCGAAACGGTGGATTATGCTATTAAAAACAATTGCGATGTCGCCATCATTGATACGGCTGGTAGACTACATACCAAAAGTCACCTCATGCAAGAGTTATCTAAAATAAAGCGGTCTGTTGGGAAGCGAATGGATGGGGCGCCCCATGATGTATTGCTAGTCTTAGATGCTACAACAGGCCAAAATGCCGTAGAACAAGCCAGACACTTTACCGATGCCACTGAAGTAACTTGTTTGGCGCTGACTAAATTAGATGGATCAGCTAAAGGCGGTGTAGCCATTGGCATATCTGATCAATTTCAAATCCCTATTAAGTATATTGGAGTTGGAGAGGGCATCGACCAAATTCAATTATTTGATAAAGTTCAATATGTCGAAACCCTTTTTCAAGACTAACCATTTAATAGGTGTCCCATTAATTTTTTCTTCGTGTCTAGGTAAGCTTCGTTCTCTTTTTTGGAGGGAATTTCTAGTGGCCTTCTGCTGACCAATTCTATTGCGCTGTTTTCAAATGCTTCAATTTTGTCTGGATTATTGGTTAAAAGTATAATCTTAGAAACGCCTAACGTCTGTAACATTTCCAAAGCTTCTTTGTAATCTCTGGCATCTATATCTAATCCTAGATGTACATTGGCGTCAATGGTATCATAGCCCTCATCTTGTAGATTGTACGCTTTAAGTTTGTTGATAATCCCTATACCTCTTCCCTCTTGCCTCAAATAAATGACGATTCCTCCCTGTTCAGCAGTCAACCGCAGGGCCTGTTCCAATTGCTCCCCACAATCACATCGATGAGAGCCAAACAAATCTCCAGTAATACATTCACTGTGAATCCTAACTAAAACAGGTTGACTAGGATTCATTTTCTCATGAACCAAAGCCAAATGGGGCATCCAATCACTATCGCGTTCCGCAAAAGCAATCATATTAAAATTACCGTATTTCGTTGGAATAACCGCTTCAGCCTGCTTCCTTGAATCACTCATGAATTAGCATTGATTTCCATCCTTAACAAATTGATAGCCCCTTAGTTTCAAATTAACCACCTGGAGGAGTCATTTCCTCATCCCCGGATTCAGCTATTTTAAACTCTACCCTACGGTTCATCAAGTTGTTATCAGAGGGAACTAAAGCTTGATCCTTTCCTCTCCATTGCAAAATAAATCGATTGCGAGCCAACCCATATTCATTCACTAAATGTTGAATAACTGCTGCAGCCCTGGCATAGGATAGACTGTTATTAATTCTGGCGTCCCCAGTCTGATCCGCATGACCGATCACTACCAATTTGACTTCAGGGCTACTTTCGAGCAATCTTCCAATATTAGCTAAGGTACCGTAATCCGCATACTTAATCGTCGTGCTTTCAATATCGAAATGAATCATCGGAAGGAACCACTCTGCATTGGCTGATGAACCTTGTGCCATCCGCTGCTCAATAGCCTCCTCAATCAAGGCTTTAACGCGCTCCTCCGACAAAGGACCATTTAATTCTTCTACCACCCCTTCAGCATTGACATACTCCCCTTGTCTTGGCGTATAGAAAGGCTGCAGATCCAAATGGTCGGGAACCCCATCTTTATCGCTGTCTAAAGTTCTTCCTTTAGTATCAACTATGGCATCTATAGAAGTATTAGGCTCCAAATCTAAAGCATCGGGAACTCCATCTTTGTCACTGTCTTGCAAACTAACCACTGGGCGTTCTTTCAATTCCTGGATGTCACTCAACACTACCTTCATTGGATTTTGCCAATACAATGGTTCCGATTTCTTCCTTAATCCGATATTAAAGTTAACTCTCACGCCTGTCCGGTGCATATAATCCCCATTACCTCCTCCGTTGAGCAACGAATTTCGATTCCCCAAAACCCTGCCGACTTGATGTTCCACCCCAATATTGATTTTTTCATTCACCCGTAAAGCAAAACCCAAACCACCAGTTACATGACCACTGATTTGTCCTTCTACCATAGGCTGATCCGTAGTGAACCAATTTCCACCACCACCTACCAACGCATATATATTCGTTTTTTTCTCCACTGTAGGCGCATTCCACCTCAGATTGTTTAAAGTAACCACTCCCAATATTTGTCCATCCATCCACTGGGTCTCATAGGAAGAATTAGATAAAATATCAGTACCCATTGGAAGTGCTGCATTGACCTCTAACCGTAAAGAAAATAAATAGTCTAACGCCTTTCGAAAATGAAGGCCAGCTCCATATCCACTATTGGGTTCTACAGTTCCATCCTTGGCAATGAAGGCATAACTCAACCCTATGCCCATTTCCCATCCATCTGGCAATGTAGCCGGTGCAGCAGGTTTTTGGTCTCTTTTCTTAGATTGACCATGGGATAATTGAATGGAAAAAAGCACCCCTAAGACCACCAGTTTAATGATTCGGGACATAGTTTTTTTTTGCTAATTTAATTATTCTATTCTAAACACCTAAGACTACTTATCTTTGACCAACAATTCGTTAGGTTATGCTGGATATTTGGTTTCAACCGGTAGAAAATGAAAACCAT
Organism: uncultured Saprospiraceae bacterium; assembly: GCA_964410725.1. Lineage (GTDB taxonomy): Bacteria > Bacteroidota > Bacteroidia > Chitinophagales > Saprospiraceae > CALAZP01. The sequence continues at coordinate 55,809 of CAYPID010000007.1, read as the reverse complement.
TATGCTCCCTACCAATTAGGCAGTAATATTTTGGTCAATAGAGGAAGAATTCCCGATTTAAGTGGGGTCAAAATTGCAATTATCGGTGTAGGTAAAAACAATATGGAAGCCATTAGAGCCCAATTGTTTGCCATGCGCTATCCCTATCACCCATCAGAAATTATAGACCTGGGGAATTTGAGAAAAGAGGAAATCGCCTTCTTTATTCCAGTTTTAAAAGAATTGCAAGAAGTCAATATTTTACCCATTATTATCTGTGGGGATCCCAAATTCCAACTGGCTCAATACAAAGCTTTTCAAGGCAAACAACAAGCGGTGAGTTTAGCGCTCGTAGATGATAAAATCCGTTTGGACCCCCAAGGTGATATTTCGGCTGAAAATGGTCTTTACCTCAACGAAGCACTATTTAACAAAAACTCAAGATTATTCCATCTAACTTGTTTGGGCTATCAAAATCAATACTTAGATCCCAAAATATTAGAATTTCTAGAAGATCACTACTTTGATTTTTTAAGATTAGGACTGGCCAAGGGTAATCTCTCAGATATAGAACCCTTAATACGAGATGCAGACATTATGGCCTTCAGTATGACTGCTTTAAAATATTTGGAAGCGCCAGGCATGGTAGAAATCAGTCCCAGCGGTTTTTTCTCAGAAGAGGCCTGTCAAATTACCCGTTATGCAGGATTGAGCGATAAAATGAAGTCTTTCGGAATCTACGGCTTTGACCTTAGCAAAGACGAATCCGAAATAACTGCCCAAACCATAGCCCAGATGATTTGGTACTTTTTGGAAGGATACAGTACCAGATTTCAAGACTTTCCGGTTTCTACAGAAGGGTTATTGGAATACATAGTGGAGATGAAACACTTAGACTACCAATTAACTTTCTGGAAAAGTGGCAAAAGCGGACGTTGGTGGCTACAAGTACCCGTGAAAACTAAAAAGCAATTGGCCAGACACCGCTTGATTCCCTGTAGTTATGAGGACTATCAAATGTCGTGCAGAAACGAACTGCCCGAAAGGTTGCTCAACGCCTTAAGGAGGTTTGATTAATCCTCAATACGCTTTTTTAAAGCCAACAAGGATCAAAGAAAAAACGCCAAGCCATTTTAGATTAAAAAAGTATTTTTTCTAAGGCGACCCCTCTAGAGCCCTTCAGCAATAAATGGCAATCTCTTGGCGGGTTCTTTTCCCAGTCCGCTCTTAAAGCATTTGCGTCAGGGTACCAATTCACTCCACATTCCTGGGCGTATGACCTAAATCCTTCCCCAACCAAAATCAAATCAATATCAGGATATTTCTCGCACATTGCAGCAACAGCCCAATGTTCATCCCCGGCATATTCCCCCAACTCATACATTTCTCCTAAAACCATAAGTTGCTTTTGCCCTCCTTTCATCCTCCCGAAAGATTCAATAGCGGCTTTCATGCTATTGGGATTGGCATTATAGGCATCCAAGAGAACTGTATTATCCCTCCAATTCAATTTTTCACTCCTATTGTTTTCTGGTTGGAAGGTTTTGAGTGCCCGCTGAATTTCTTCCCAATTGACGTCAAAATAAGAGGATATGGCTATTGAAGCAATTACATTTGCAAAATTATACGGCCCAAATAAGGGAACTTCCAAAGTTTGCCTCCGATGGTCATCGGAAAAAATTAGGTCAAACAGAATAAAAGGTTCCAACTGCTTAATTTCAATTTGAACCACAACATTTGCTTTCGTAAAATACCCCTTTGAAGAATAAGGTACTTTTCGGGAAATTTTTTGGGCCATCTCGGGTAGAAATTGCTCATCTTCGTTGTAGAAGACTACTCCATCTTGAGCTGCTAAATAATCATACAACTCTCCCTTTCCTATTTTAACCCCTTCAATTCCACCAAATCCCTCCAGATGGGCCTTCCCAATATTGGTAATCAACCCATGAGAGGGTTGAGCAATTTTTGAAAGAAATGCGATTTCTTTTTGATGGTTAGCTCCCATTTCGATAACTGCAATTTCCGAATCCTCCGGAATGCCCAGAATCGATAAGGGAACCCCAATATGATTGTTGTAATTTCCCGGAGTACAATAGGCAGAATAGCGAGCGGATAATAGGTGGTGAATTAATTTTTTGGTGGTCGTTTTACCATTAGAACCTGTCAAACCAACCACGGGAATTGACAATTGAGACCGGTGGAAAATAGCCAGATTTTGAAGTCCATCCAATGCATCTTCCACATAAATACATCCTGGAATCGCTTTTAACTTAGGATCATCAACCACAGCAGCTATTGCTCCTGCCTGAATAGCTTGTTCAGCAAATTGATTGCCATCTAATCGATCTCCCTTGAGGGCAAAAAAAATATCCCCTTTTTTAACTTTTCGAGAGTCAATAACGACTGATCTACTCTTTAAAAAAAGGGGATATAAGGTTTCCGGAAGCATCATTGGTTAATACCTTCTGGAACTTCTTTTAGAGGTGGATTTGAATTGATTTCCCCCATCTCCATCATTACCTGCTGGTGCTCCTGTGCGAATCATTGCACATCTGAAACCAATGGTTCTGTCCGCAGAATCCTCATCTTTATATCTTCTGGCCCCAGGAGACAACCAATAAGCTCTATCAGCCCAAGAACCTCCTTTATATACTCTGGATTTATTGCTCACCAAAGTGTGCTTTCCATATTCGTATTGAACTCTTGATTCTTCATCTCCATCGAGGTAATCAAAAACACTACCTGAGCGGTAATTTTCTCTTTGGCCAATTTCATCATCCTCAATATAAGTGTATCTCAACCTTCCCAAACTGTCCTTTTCAACAGGATTTCCATCTTCGTCCACTTCTAATTTGGAGAATCTATTTCCTCTAAATGGGTTCAAATCCTGAGTCTCTGAATCTCTAATCGTTGTGGTCGTTAGAGGTCTGTATAAATCTAATACCCATTCATTCACATTCCCAGCCATATTATACAACCCAAAGTCATTGGGCAAGAAAGATCGAACTGGAGCTGTGGTAGCAGCATTGTCATTCAACCTACCTGCCATACCCATATAGTCTCCACCAGACCTTTTGAAATTAGCCAACAGCATTCCTTGATTTTTATCTCTTTTTTGGTATCTCACAGTATAACCATCCCAAGGATAAAACCTTCTATCGCTGATTAATTCATCCTTCTCATTTACTTGATTTCCTTTCAATGCTAGCGCCGCATATTCCCATTCTGCCTCTGTTGGCAATCTATAATCAGGCAATAAAATTCCGTCTGAAAACCGAACTGGTCGTTCTCCACCCGTACCTAAATCTTTTAAATTTTTGCGAACATCCCCTTGATATTGGCCAGCTAAATACGACTCTGTATTGAAGTTATCCTCATCCTTTTGTTCCATATTCGGATTCAGAATCCCTTTTTGAATCAGAAGCATCTCATTTACCCGATCCGTTCTCCATTTTGCATACTCGTTAGCTTGCACCCATGAAACTCCAACCACTGGGTACTCGTCGTAGGACGGGTGAGTAAAGTAACTTTCAACCAACGGTTCATTATAGGATAATTCTTCTCTCCACACATTGACATCTGGGTAGGCATTATTGTATACTTCTGGATAGGATTCCCCCCATACTCTCTCTACCCAATATAGATATTCTCTATAATCCAAATTTGAAACCTCAGTCTCGTCCATGTAGAAAGAAGATACGGTTACCCTTCTCGGAATATTATTCCAGTCAAAAGTGACATCTTGAGTTGTAACCCCCATTGTAAAAGTTCCTCCTTCAATCAAAACCAAATTGGGACCCGTAATTTGCCCATTGTCTTCAATTTTCTCGAAACCACCCCACTTCTCATCGTTGTATTTCCAACCAGTGGAAGAAGAAGCTTCTTTGTTACTGCCACACGCCGCTGTCGCTAAAATCACAGCAATCAACAGGACCAAATTGAAAATATTTTTCATTCTTTATGTTTAGTTAATTGGTTTGCAAATATATTTAAAAACTATACAGTTTTAAGCAGTTATTAATATCCAAAGCAGAACTCCTTTTTTTAAAGGAGGAACCGTCCGAAAAGTTTAAAATCACCGAAAATTCATGCGTCCCACCGTTCTGACTGTTGGCCAATTTAGACACCAACCAGTCGAAACTGTAGGCAAACTTAAAAATTCCATGTTTATAACCCACCATTCCTACTATCGCATCGGTATTGCGCACAGCCGTTTTGTACCATAAGCCGCCGAATACTGAACTCATTCCAATGTAGGCTCCCCCAGTCACTTGCTGGAAAGGACCTTGTCTGATCATCATCAGATTCGGGGATATAAACGCCGGTCTGGAACCGATATTGTATAAAGTAAAAGGAATTTCCGTTCCTATGTTGAAGGTAATCCTGGTAGGCCATCCAGACCTAATATTGGACCGTGCTCCTATATTTTCGTACAAAAAAGTCAAATCAGGCCGATTCAGATGCCGGATGGAAAGTCCTGCATACCATCGAGGATGCGCAAATAAAAGACCAGCTCCGACATCTAATGCAGTTCTGTTGTTCCACTGCGGCAATTCCTCAATACTCCCAACGCCAACAGGTCCATTTAACGGATCTATTTGGTCTTCGAAAACTAGTTTGCTCCAATTAATCCGATGATTGATCACCCCAATATCCAAACCCAACCTAAACCGAGATTCTGCGTTGACCTGAACTTCATAACTGTATGACAGCCGACTTCTAGTATCTGAGAAAATCCCATCTCCTGATTCATCTTTGGTAATCGTCCAACCCAAGCCACTATTAAAGTCTCGAAAAGATTTTTCCACACTTACCCCCGAGGTCACAAAGGCATTGGGCCAAAGAGGTAAACTGTAACGATAAATAAAACTTATTTTTGTGGAAGGGGTCAAACCAGCGAATGCCGGATTCAAGTGGATTGGGGCTGTGGTAAATTGCGAAAAAACCGCATCTTGTGCCAGAATTGTTCCAACACCACTCAAAAAGAACACCAACTGAGCAATAATTATTTTTTTCACTGGTTTACCTAAATGCTTTTGGTTACAACCAACACAATATGAAGGTCGTCTTTTTATCCATCTTTTGCCTTATTCTCTTTTCCTACCCCACCTTTAGTCAAGCAGGTTTGGGATACCAAATGTCTTCATCGCTTAGCCAAGGAAAGATATTCCAGGTGGCTATTTCAGAAGATGGCATCTACAAAATAAGCCATAATTTCTTGGTAAACGAAATGAACCTCTCTCCTGCTGATTTATCTTCTGGTAAAATCGAAATTTTCTCTAACCCTGGCGGCCTACTTTCCCCAGATTTACACTCCAATAATCCAGATGACCTCATTCAGAAAAATTACCTAGCCATTGGAATGGAAGATGGATCTTTTGACGAGAACGACTATCTATTGGTTTACCTCCACGGACCTGACCGTATTTTCACTGACCCATCCCAACCTCACCTCCTTTTTCACGAAAAAAACATCTACACTGATTTCAACTACGCATATATTCGAATCGGTGTGGACACCGGAAGGCCTATCGAAACCATTCCATCCATTAACCTCCCCTCAGACACCTTTTCTTATTACGACGAATTGTTGGTGTACCACGAGGACCAGCGCAACTTGCTTCACGAGTGGACCCGCCTCAAACAAGGATCGGGGCAATACTGGTATAACAATTGGTTGAAAGTCGCCCGTACCGTTGAGTTGCCTGCCCTATTTGATTCAAAACATATAGATTTTCAATCTGATGCCTTGCTGCGAGTCACCATGGCCTTGAGAGCTGGACAAAACTCTTCATTTCAGGTTTCCTACCAAGGCCAGACCTATACGAGCCCTCAAGCTAGTAGAGTTACTGCCCTCACAGGATACCGGGATACTGAAGTGGCTTTTGCTCACCGGACTACCCTCCAGACCCCCATATCCCTGCAGCCTAATTCACCTCTTTCCTTTACTGTCCACTATCCTCAGGCAGGGGAAGGCAGCGAAGGCTGGTTGGATTTTGTTCACCTTCAAGTCCGAAAATCCCTGCAAATCCAGGAAGGTGGAACGATATTTAGAAACCTTTCCGCCATCAATGCACCTTATGCGACTTTTGAAATAGAGAATTTTACGCCTTCGGCAAAAATATGGGCCATTGATTCACTCGGCCAGGTTCAAGAAATTCAAGGCACTGTCTCTGGCAGCAAGGCGTGGGTGACCATCCCGCATGGGGGAACTCCTCGATCTTTTGTAGCTTTTAATCCGCAGGGTAATTTCCCCTCCCCTTTACCGATAGGTGCCATTGAACCTCAAAACTTACATGGGATTCAATCAGCAGAATTAATTATCATCTATCCCGAAGGTCTTCGAGAAGCAGCTGAAAAATTAGCTCGGCATCGAACAGAACACGATGGTTACCTCACCCAAATCACAGAGGTTTCGCAAATTTTTCACGAATTTGGAGGGGGAAAGCCAGATCCAACTGCCATAAGGGCTTTTGTAAGAATGGTCAAATCCAGATCGGACGAACTAAAGTATGTGCTGCTGTTGGGGGATGGATCTTTTGACCACCGCAATCGATATGAATTGGGAAATAACCTGATTCCGGTCTATGAAACTGAATCGCTCAACCCTATTAATGCATTTCCCAGTGATGATTTTTATGGCATCCTTTTTTCGGAAGAAGACGACCCCCTGATGGGGAATTTGGATGTTGCAGTTGGAAGATTACCAGTAGGCAACTTGGCTGAGGCCATGGCTGTGGTCGACAAACTCATTCAATACGATACTCAACCTACGTACTTAGGCAATTGGAGAAACCGTCTGTTATTTGTCGCTGACGATGAAGACAATATGCTGCACACCAGAGATGCGGATCAAATCGCCGACCAAATTAGGGATGGATTCCCACAGTTTAATATCGAAAAAATATATCTGGATGCTTTTGAGCAAATTTCCACTCCCGGAGAACAAAGGTATCCAGAGGTAACAACGGCTATTGAACAATCTATTTTTCAAGGTATGCTCACCCTCACCTATTTGGGTCATGGCGGTATTAATGGTTTGGCACAAGAACGGATTCTTGAAATCAATGATTTATTAACCTGGAACAACTTCAACCGATTGCCTCTCATAGTAACTGCCACATGTTCGTTCACGGCCTATGATGAACCTTCTATAAAAAGTGCTGGTGAGGTGGCGCTTTTGAATCCCTCAGGTGGAGCCATCGGCTTACTGACCACGGTTAGAGCGGTTTATGCCCAACAAAATGCAGATTTAACCGAAAGAGCCATGCAATCTCTTTTTGAGCGGAATCAAGGGAAAGTCCGTTCTATAGGGGAAGCCATGAAAATTGCGAAGAACAGTTTTGTCTCTTCCAGCATTATAACCAATAGTAGAAAATTTGCATTAATTGGCGATCCCGCTCAAAAATTAGCGATTCCAGAACTTAAGGTCTATACCGAAACCATTAACGAGCATGTGCCTGATCCCAACCAGCCCGATACGCTCAAAGCACTCCAAAAAATCACCTTGACGGGTTACGTTGGATACGATAATGGCGATATTGCTGGAAATTTCAATGGAGAGATATTTCCACTGGTTTTCGACAAACCAGTTCGGTTGACCACCTTAGGTCAGGATGATACCTCCTATCCGTTTGAATACGAAATCCAAAATAATCGACTTTTCAAAGGGAGAGCCTCTGTGGAAAATGGGGAGTTTTCGGTAACTTTTGTTATGCCCAAAGACATCAATTATGAAGTTGGGCCCGGAAAAATCAGCTATTACGCTCAAGCCTCAGAAGGCGTTCTCGATGCTGGTGGATTTTACGATAAGGTCGCCATTGGTTCTGCCAATCTAGAAGGACTTTTGGATGATCAAGGACCAGAGGTTAACGTTTACATGAACACTACCAATTTTTCCTCTGGAGATAAAACCAGTCCCAACCCCTTACTTTTAGTGTACCTAAAGGATGAAAATGGCATTAATGTTGCAGGCAACAGCATTGGGCATGATTTGGAAGCCATTTTAGACGATAATGAAAGAAAAAGTATTTTGTTGAATGATTTTTATGAATCCAACTTGGATGATTATACCAGCGGCTGGATTAGGTTTCCTATGAGCGAATTGGAGGAAGGCATGCACACTATACAGGTGAAGGCATGGGATGTAGCTAATAATTTGGGAGAAGGAGGCACCTCATTTTTGGTGGTTCAAAATGAGGGCGTATTAATCGATCAACTTTCCAATTATCCAAATCCATTTATTGACGAGACCTGCTTTTCTTTCGACCTCCAATCACAAGAGGGTTCGGTAGAAGTGGAAATAAATATTTTTTCAATGAACGGCCAGTTGGTAAAAAAATTGGAACAGCGTTTGTATACCATTGAAAACGGCGGTCGTGAATCGTGTATTCAGTGGGATGGAAGGGGAGAAAATGGTGCATCACTGGGAAAAGGTATTTATCTTTATTCGGTTAAAATCTCGAAAAACACCCTCGATGGCCAAATAATTTTGGGGGAAAGTCCTCTCAAAAAATTAGTTTTACTCAAATAATAAATAGATATCCAATAAAAACCGGTTAAGTTCGTTTAGCCTTAATATCATGAACAAAAGTATGATGAAAAAACTACAAAGAAAGCTTTTATTTACGCTGTTAGCTGTCACCGGTTACAGCTTAAATATACAAGCTCAATGTACCTTCGATCAAAGTGGGAGATTAGTTAATTTGGATGGAACTCCATGTACCAATACAATAGTAACAGCAGTACCGTTTTTAAGAATTGTTTCAGATGCTAGAGCAGGTGCTATGGGAGACGCGGGAATTGCCACTTCAGCTGACCCTAATGCCATGCATTTTAACGCCTCCAAACTAGCTTTCGCAGAAACCGATATGTCTGTAGCCACTACCTATACCCCATGGTTGAGAGCTTTAGGTTTGAATGATGTTTACTTAGCCTATTTGACTGGTTATAATAAATTAGATGAATTTCAGACCATTGGATATGGCTTGAGATATTTTTCCTTAGGTAGCATACAATTTACCGATGTCAATGGTGAACCTTTGAGAGAAGGAAGACCCAATGAATTTGAAATTGCATTGGCATATTCTCGAAAGTTGGCAGATAATTTTTCAGCTTCCGTTACTGGTAAATTTATCTATTCTAACCTCGCAGCCGGACAAAATTTACCTGGAGGAGAAACCATTGAAGTGGGAATTGCTGGAGCAGCAGATATAGCTTTTACTTACAAAACCCCTATCGAGTTATCTAATTCTACGTCAAACCTAACGGTAGGTTTAGCCATGACTAATATAGGTTCTAAAATAACCTATACTAGAAGTACAGTCAAAGATTTCTTACCTACTAATTTAGGATTAGGATTTGCCTGGGATTTAGATCCCAATCCTTATAACCGACTTACTTTTGCAGTGGATATCAACAAATTGATGGTACCTACACCTTGTCAGGGACCCGATTGTGATACAGACGGAGACGGAGTGCCCGATTATAAAAACTACTCCCCTATTCAAGGAATATTTAAATCTTTTGGGGATGCCCCAGAAGGATTTAGAGAGGAACTGCGAGAATTGTACTACTCAATTGGAATGGAATACTGGTATGATAAGCAGTTTGCCATCAGAGCAGGATACTTTCACGAACACCTTCAAAAAGGAAACAGAAAATTCTTTACCGTAGGAATGGGTCTAAAGTACAACGTATTTGGCTTAAACTTTTCTTACTTGATACCGACCACCAATCAGAGGAATCCGCTGGATAATACCTTGCGATTCACGCTACTATTTGATTTTGGGGCCGCAGAGTTTTAATATTTTATAAGATATTTTAGATTTAATATCTTGCAAAAACATACAAAAGTCAACTACAATGAGCAAAAAATCTCAAGATACCTTTAGAGAATTTCACAGATATCTCGGTTATTTCTTAGCAGGAATTATGTTTATCTACGCCCTAAGTGGTATTGTTCTCACTTTTAGAAATACAGATTTTCTAAAGTATGATTATCCAGTCGAAAAAATAATAGAATCCGGGCTCTCTGAAGAAGAACTCGGACCAGCTATAGGAATGAGAATTAATATAGAACAAACACTCGATAACAAAATCATTTTTAAAGAAGGGTACTACGATAAAAGCACAGGGGAGACCAAATATATCCATCATCGCCACCCCATGTTTTTCGAAAAAATGAACAAACTCCACAAAATGACCGCAGCTAATCCCCTGTTTTGGTTGGCTATATTTTTTGGAATTTCTCTGATGTTTTTCTCAGTTTCCGCTTTTTTTATGTTCAAACCAAGTGCACCAGTATTTAAAAAAGGGATGTACTTTGCCGTTGCCGGAGCTGTTTTGACCATTGTGCTGCTGCTGGTCTAACTAATCTTTGCGATTAAAAAAGGGGATACATTTCTTTTGTATCCCCTTTTTTATTGAATAAAATTATTTTTAGGTAAGCCTAAACTTTTTTTCACTATATTTAATTAATATTTTTAGTTTACCTACAAATCAAAATCATGGTAACCTTATCCGAAGAAAATTATCTCAAGACTATTTTTCATTTAGGGCAAGAAGGAAAGGAAGCGGTCAGCACGAATGCTATAGCGGAAAAAATAGAAACCAAGGCTTCTTCCGTAACAGATATGGTTAAAAAATTGGCAGACAAAAATTTGGCTCACTATGTTAAATATCAAGGGGTTACATTGACCAAGCAGGGAAGAAAAGCAGCGACTTTGGTGGTGAGAAAGCATAGATTATGGGAGGTTTTCCTCGTTGAAAAACTTAATTTTAAATGGGACGAAGTACATGAGGTTGCAGAACAATTAGAGCATGTTAAGTCTACCAAACTCATTCAGGAATTGGATGCATTCTTAGGCTTTCCAACCCACGATCCACATGGAGATCCTATACCAGACAGCAATGGCAACTTGACTCCAGTGGTCAGTTCTAATATTCTGGATGTCCCTAAAGGAACCAAGGGGACCTTAGTTCAAGTCAAAGACTCCTCTGATATTTTCCTACAATATCTCAACAAGAATAATCTGAGAATCGGGGTTCAAATCACAGTGGGAGCGATTGAACCATTTGACCAGTCTCTGATGATTTCATTTGAGGGAAAATCACTGACTATTTCGAAAGTCGTGGCAGAAAATTTATTGATTCAAATTACAGCATGATGGAATACAATCCCCTTTGGGCACTAACCATTTTTTTTCTTCTAATAGCAATCCTCTGGTGGTTTTTCCGCCCCATCAAAGGTTGGTTTTGGCAATTGAAAAACCAATCTCAAATCAATGAAAAAATAATTATAGAGGACGTCTTAAAACAAATATATCACTTTGAAACCTCTGGACAAAAAGTGGACATGAAGACCCTAATCCAAATATTGAACTACTCCAATCATAAGCTCATAGAAGCGCTCAATATAATGGGAATCAAACACCTGATTACCAATAATCCTAATGAAATCAAATTAACAGAATCGGGCAGAGAATATGCACTTAGAATTGTTAGAGTTCATCGACTTTATGAAAAATACTTAGCTGAAAAAACAGGTTTTCATAAAACTGAATGGCACGATATGGCCGATTCTATGGAACATCACCTGAGTCATGAAGAGGCTGATTTATTAGCGGCGAAATTAGGTCATCCACAATTTGATCCTCATGGAGACCCCATACCCACTCGAAGTGGTCAAATAGCAGAAATATCGGGAACAGAACTACATCTACTTCCGATTGGATCCGTTGGCCATATCACTCATATTGAAGATGAACCTGAAGTGATCTACAAACAAATTTTAGCGGAAAATATTCACATAGGTTCTTTCATCAGAGTAATTGAAAATAACCCTACAAGAGTGGTCTTCGAATCTGAAGGAGAATTATTTAGATTGGCTCCAGTAGTAGCAGCTAATTTAACGATTACCCTCCTCGCAGCAGAGGAAGATACCCAACAAGATATTACTCGACTATCTAGTCTCCAAAAATCAGAGCAAGGAAAAATCATAGGCTTTTCCAAAGAAATAAGAGGAGAGAGTCGAAGAAGATTATTAGATCTTGGATTTGTTAAAGGAGCGCAAGTTTACCTCGATCTGCTCAACCCCTTAGGAGATCCCAATGCCTATGCCATTAAAGGAACCTCCATTGCCTTAAGAAAAGAACAAGCCGATAAAATACTCATTGAAAAAATTTAATTATGAAAACAGGGACGACATCAGCATGTGAAACTTGTCCACATTATACTTCAGAAGGATTAAAAAAAATGGGAGTCGATGCGGACCAAGCAGATTTTGTAATAGCGTTAGCAGGCAATCCAAACACCGGCAAAAGCACAGTTTTTAATGCGCTAACTGGTCTGAGACAGCATACAGGAAACTGGCCAGGGAAAACAGTAGCTAAAGCGGAAGGGGCCTTTTCCTATAATGGTCAAAAATATAAATTGGTAGATTTACCTGGTACCTATTCACTTTTATCTACTTCAGAGGATGAGGAAATTGCCCGTGATTTCATTTTATTTGGACAGCCTACCATTACGATCATCGTAGTAGATGCCAATAGATTAGAAAGAAACTTAAACCTCGTATTACAAATCTTGGAAATTACACAAAATGCCATTTTGTGTTTAAACCTCATGGACGAAGCTGAAAGAAATGAAATAGAAATCGATGTAAGGACTTTGAGCAAAGACTTGGGAATACCAGTGATTCCTACAAGTGCTCGATATAAAAGAGGAATTCCAGAGTTACTGCAAACTATCAGTGAGATGGCCAATGGGAAAATCCACGTCCAACCTCATAAAATAAAAAGAGTACCCCCAAATATTGAAAAAGCCGTTGACCGCCTATCGAAAGAAATTTTAAAAGAATTTCCTCAAGTTCCCAATAGTCGATGGTTGGCTTTTAGATTGTTAGAAGGGGACCCCCAGATTATTCAAGCTCTTCAAACTGGTGTTTTTGCCTAAAATCTTGCACAATGAATACCAAAAACATAGATCACATAATAGAACTATCCAAAGAACTCAGATGGCAAATTGGAGATGACTTTCATGACCATCTAACAGAGGGAATTTATGCAGATGCCGCTCAAATCGTTAAGGATACTGTTCGATTGAAAAGTGGAAAATCAACCAGTAGATTAGACCAAAAAATAGATGCAGTGGTCACCAGTAAAATTTGGGGATTTCCTATTATGTTTATTCTTTTGGGCCTAACCCTCTGGTTGACCATTATAGGAGCTAATTATCCTTCTGCTTTATTGGGCCAATTGTTGTTAGATACCATTCATCCATTACTCAAACAAGGTGCTGCAGTAATGGGGTTACCTTTATGGCTGGATGGATTTTTAATTGATGGGGTCTATTTAGCCGTGGCATGGGTAGTCGCAGTGATGTTGCCCCCTATGGCTATTTTCTTTCCACTGTTCACCTTATTGGAAGATTTCGGATATCTGCCAAGAGTGGCATTCAACCTAGATCATTTATTTAAAAAGGCAGGAGCGCATGGCAAACAAGCATTGACAATGAGTATGGGTTTTGGGTGTAATGCAGCAGGCGTAGTGGCTACAAGAATTATTGATAGCCCACGGGAAAGACTGATTGCCATTATTACTAATAATTTTTCCCTTTGCAATGGCAGATGGCCGACACAAATTTTAATCGCCACGATTTTTATTGGAGCTGTAGTTCCCCCTCTATTTTCAAGTTTGACAGCCCTATTAGCTGTCATTGGAATTGCAGTTCTAGGCATGTTTTTCATGTTTACCTCCTCCTGGTTACTTTCCAAAACAGTTCTCAAAGGAGAGGTTTCCACCTTCAATTTAGAACTACCGCCCTACAGGCCTCCAAGATTTTGGAAAACCATCTACACCTCCTTAATTGACCGAACCCTAATTGTTCTTTGGCGAGCTGTGGTATTTGCCGCACCAGCTGGGGCAGTAATATGGCTAATTTCCAATATCCAAATTGGTCATTCAAGTATAGCCTTACACCTTATTCAATTTTTTGATGACTTCGGATTTATTATTGGATTGAATGGGGTCATATTATTGGCTTATATCGTTGCGATTCCCGCTAATGAAATCGTAATTCCCACAGTATTGATGTTGACCGTTTTGGTTACCGGTATTGATGCAGGAGCTGGGCAAGGGGTCCTATTTGAACTAGATTCTGTCAGTGCCACTGGGGCTATTCTTAAAGAAGGAGGTTGGACTTTGTTGACTGCGGTAAATTTAATGTTGTTTAGTTTGCTGCATAACCCCTGTAGCACCACCATTTATACCATTTATAAAGAAACTAATAGTGTCAAATGGACTGCAATAGCTACTTTATATCCTATCTTTTTGGGGTTGGTAGTTACCTTTTTAGTAGCGCAACTGTGGAGGATATTTTTTTAAAAAACAAAACTGTAAACTTCTCCAAAAGATATACAATTGAAACTAGACAAAGTCATTAGCCGATAGCTTGGCATTCACCAGGAAACTTTCTTTCAATGGAATGAGAAATATAGAAGTACAAATACTCAAGCGATTAAAAAAACTTAACCGAAAGCTCAAAAAAATGTATGCAGAGATTACTCTAGATACTATAAGATTCTTAAAGATTTGCCGGAAAAAAAGGTTTTGCCTAGCTGGAAAAAGACATTGAATGTGTTGGTTAAGAATAAATTGCCGGTTGTTTTCACCATGAGGGCAGGTGAATTGGGTTCATGTTACAAATTTATTTTTTATTAAAAAGCTGTAAAGGATGATAAAGATGTGATGGAGAGTCATCTGGTTGATGGCTCAAATGTCTAATTTTTAAAAAGAGTTTGCTGTCAGTTTATAAGCCGGATTCTGTTCCACTCAAAAGTGGCTACTATCATTTATCTAGCCTTGACATCACTGCCAAGATCTATCTGCCTACCCCTCCCAACTGTTACCAACCAAGCGAGCAACCTGGCTCCATAATGGAGTTGAGATGTACATGGCATTTCAACCCACGAGGTTTATCCCCACCATCTGTTACCAAATGATGATGTGCGCTCTTACCGCACATTTTCACCCTTACCGAAAATTAATTCGGCGGTATAGCTTTCTGTGACACTTTCTGTACCGTTGTATTACAGCCCCATTCGTTAAATGGCGTGGTGCTCTGCGTTGTCCGGACTTTCCTCGTTACCGCATCAAAAGCAGTACCGCGATAGTACCACTGACAGCAAACTCCTCAAAATTAGCATAAAAAAGGCAACCTTTGTTATATTGCATTAATTTAACATATATGAAAAAAATAAGAGGTATTCTTAATCTTGTGCTGTTTACAGTAGGAGTTGCCCTCCTTTACACCCAGTATCTGGGGCAAGAAGATCACCGCTATTTTTCCTCCATTGCTGATCAAATACAAAAAGAACACCTTCGACAAAATGAAGAAATAGAAACCTTCCTTCAAAACAATAACTCTGTAATCGAAAAAATTATCGCTAAAGGTTTTTCGGGCCCAGCTGAGTCTTTATCCTTTTTTCCCGCATTACAAAGTATCGCTAATCAACCCTTTGAGCTGTTCTTCATCAGAGACGATGAATTAGTCTTATGGAGTGCTAATACCTGGATGCCCAATCTAGCAATGCTTTTTGAACTGAATGAGAATTCGGAAAAGCTGGTAATTAATAACACGGGAACTTGGGTTTTGAGAAGTAGACCTCTAAAGGACCCTAACATTCCTGGTAAAATAGTAAGTGCGATTAATTTACAACGAATATATCCAGTGAGCGGAGATTACCTAACTTCTGAATACGAAGGCATTCAATTGGGAACTTTACCCACAGATTACCCCATCATTGGAACCTTGAATCCAATTCCTTTAGGATATATTCAACAAACTTCCAAAAAATTGACGGCCCTGACCCCCATTTGGATTACAGGAATGTTGCTTTTATTGACACTCATAGGATGGATTGGTATTCAAAATAAAATAGCGAATTACGCAGCTCAAAGGTTTCATCCCGTATTGGGAGGAATCTGGGTCGTAGGTCAAATGCTATTATTGACCCATCCATTACTGCGTGAAGAATTTGCTGACCTTTTCAGTAAAGTGGTTTGGCAAACTTCCACTTATCTGCCATTTGATTCACTCATGAAGCTCTTTGATAGTATGATGGGCTTTTGGCTAATGATTTTCTTCCATCGAAATTTCGGACAACTAACTCCTTCCATTCAACGAAAACCATGGCAATTGATTTTTACCGCAAGTGGTTACCTTACTATTGCTGCGGTCTTCTTGGCTTATACGGTTCTTATCAAATCGCTAATCTTAGAGACCAATACCTCTTTTGCACTGCATAACTTATTTCGATTTGAACTAGAGGCCGCGTCCACCATTGCTACCATCCTTTTTCTATTATTCGGCCTATATCTATTTACGCATAGAATGATGTTGGCTGTAATTCAATTAGGGCTTCCCAGTAACCGCAGATTACCCCTATTAGCGGGTATCATTTTATTGGTCCTTCCTGTATATTCAACGTTAAACTTAGGAATTGGGCCTCTTCCACTTTTACTCATTTTGTTAACCTATTTATCCCTCTTCGATTTATTTGCAGATACCACCATCCGTTCGCTGTCCTGGCTTTCCATTTGGTTGATCTTTTTCTCAGCATTTCCCTCGTTTTTCTTGGTGAAATACAATATTGAAAAAAGTCTACAGACCGGTCAACAAATAGCCGAACAATTAGCTGGCAAGCCCCTACTAGAGTTAGAAAATGAACGCTTACAATTGGCTGAACAATGGGCAGCTTCCCCCATACAAAATCGACGAGTTGCAGATAGCCTATGGCTGTCCTTTCCCATATTATCCAATAATTTTCAATTAGAAGTGAACGAAATTGCACTCGCATCACAAATTCCCACTTTGCAAAAAAATGGTCAACAATCGCATCCCCTATCCTATCAGATTGGCAATAACCTCCATTTAACCCCCAATATCAACTCGCCAAAGACCGTCTATCAAACCTTACTACAAAACAGTCAATTGGACATCTGGAGGGATATGCGTAATTATGACTTTGCAATGGCAAAGGGCAATAGCGACATTTTTGTTCAGGGTAATCCTCCCCAACAATTATTGATCGAAGCTGGTGAAATACCAGTCAATTCTTTTCAAAGAGTCATTAACAGTCAGCGAGCAGATCTACTTTACCGCACTGCTGATGGAACCACTATGGTCGTTGGGCAAAGGCTAAAAGGGTACCAACAAGGCTTCGCAATTTTTTCGTTTTTCTTCATTTTGCTCACCCTTATTTTATTGATTTTTGCATTGTTCAATTCATGGATGGAAGCTATTCCCCTGAATCCAGACCGTCCAATTTTCAGCAAACCAACGCTGAGTAATCGAGTTCAACTAGCCTTCGGCGGCCTTATCCTAATTAGTTTTTTGGTTTTCGGTTGGTACACGGTCTCTTTTTTCAATAGGGCGTTTCAACAGGATGAAAGTAAAAAACTAAACGAATTGGTAACGACGGTTCAAAAGGAATGGGAATCCAACCCAATAGAGCATTTGGATACCCTATCGGCCCAAATGACCATTTTTTTAGAAAATATCCAACGCAAATACCTGGTAGACCTCACTTGGTGGGAATCAAATGGAGCATTGGCTTACGCTTCAACTCCTATACTTTTTACCGAAGGTGTAAAAGTCGCTCAAATACCCAGTGCGGCATATTATTATTTGAATAATTTGGGAAAAGATCCCATCATCATCCCCAATAAAACTGGATCGCTTTCCTATCAAGAGGCCTTTCTCCCACTTACCAAAAATCAGGCTAACCTTGGCTATTTAGGCATTCCCTATTTTTCCGGAAAAACTGGTCTAAGCAAGGACATATACGATTTTTTTGGAACGCTTCTTTCTTTTTATGTCCTCTTTTTACTTTTGGCAGTAGGGGTTGTGATATTACTCTCCCAAACCATAACGCTTCCGATAACTCGCATTGCTAACAGGTTGCAATCCATCAAATTAGATGAAAAAAATGAACCTCTAGAATGGAATCGAAAAGATGAAATTGGGGTCTTGGTGAATAGATATAACGAGATGATTCTTGAATTGAATGAAAAAACCAAGGAATTGAAACAATCAGAAAGAGAAGGCGCCTGGCGGCAAATGGCTAAACAGGTTGCTCATGAAATTAAGAATCCATTAACCCCCATGAAACTAAGCGTTCAGCACCTTCAAAGGGCATTTCAGGCCCACCCAGATGAGATTGAACACCATATTAAAAAGGTCTCCCAAACCATTGTCGAACAAATTGAGGGGCTGGCTAAAATCGCAACAGAATTTTCTAATTTTGCCTCTATGCCCAAAGCGGTCAATCAAGTATTTGAATTGAACGCCTGTGTGCGGTCCATTTACGAATTGCATGTAAATGGGACTCAATCAGAAATTTCATTTGAACTGAAATTAACCGATGAGATATTATTGGTATACGCAGACAGAGATCAATTGATAAGAGTATTGCAAAACCTTGTCACTAACGCCATTCAAGCTATTCCAGTATCAGGTCAGGGTCGGATTATACTCGAACTTACCACGGAAAAAACTAATGCTGTAATTAATATATCAGATAATGGAATGGGCATTCCCCCTGATATTCAAGAGTTGGTCTTTGTTCCTAATTTTACTACCAAAAGTTCAGGAAGTGGATTAGGCCTTGCCATCTGTAAGAATATAATTACCGCAGCAGGAGGTACAATATCTTTTACTACCAAAGCCGGAATAGGAACCACTTTCACCATTGAACTACCGATTCACCATCAACAGGAAACCAAAAAATAAGGATACTTTAGAACAGAAGACCCAATGTCTTGTTTCCCAAAAAAAGAAAAATGAAAACAGGAATTATAGGTGCCGGCATAGCAGGATTAGCCACCGCAGTTAGATTGGCAATCAAAGGAGAATCCGTTACTGTTTTCGAAAAAAATAACCATACAGGTGGCAAACTTTCAGCTTTTCAACTAGGAGATTATCGATTTGACAGAGGCCCCTCCTTATTTACCATGCCTCAATATATAGATGAACTTTTTCACCTGGCCGGTAAAAATCCACAAGATTACTTCCAATATCAGCGATTGCCCAATATCTGTAATTATTTTTGGGAAGACGGCACTCGCCTGCAAGCCAATGCAGATAAGGCCAAATTTGTCCAAGAAGTTGAACGCGTCTTGGAAGTACCCGCCGCAAAAGTACTCGCCTCATTACAAGACAGTGCTTCTAAATATGAATTGACTGGTAGCATTTTTTTAGAAAAATCACTGCATCGATGGAAAACCTGGTGGGATAAAAGGGTCATTAAGGCCTTGCTTAAAATCCCAAAATTTGACCTGTTTACCACCATGCATAAGGTTAATCACCGTATGGTGAACGATTCCAAAATGACCCAATTACTCAATAGATATGCTACTTATAATGGCTCTAATCCATATAAAGCCCCAGGCCTTCTGACCATCATTCCACATCTAGAATACGAGATTGGTGCCTATTACCCACAGGGCGGAATGATTGCTATTACCCAAGCAGTTACCCAACTGGCTCGAGATCTAGGGGTGACCTTCCAATTGAACTCCAATGTTGAAAAGATCAGGCTGAATGGCAACAAAGTCTCAGGTTTACAAGTGAACGGTGAAAATTACGATTTTGATCAAGTGGTCAGCAATATGGATGTGTTTTTTACTTATGAAAAACTCCTCCCTAAAAAATGGCATCCTAAAGTTTTCCTCAAACAAGAAAAGTCAACTTCTGCTTTAATTTTTTATTGGGGTATCCGCCATCAATTCGAAGAATTGGACCTTCATAACATTTTTTTTAGCGAAGATTACGAAAAGGAGTTTGAATTACTCCAGCAAGGAAAAGTAAGCGACGATCCAACGGTTTACATCAACATTAGTGCTAAATATTCTCCAGAAGATGCCCCAGTGCAATCTGAAAACTGGTTTACCATGATCAATGTCCCCTACAATCAGGGTCAAAATTGGGAGGAAATTATTGCTCGATCTCGTCAGAATATTCTCAGGAAATTAAGTCGGATGTTAAATTGCGATATTTCTCAAAAAATTGAGGTGGAGGAAGTACTCCAGCCCATTACCATTGAAACCCTTACAGGTTCTCATTTAGGAGCTTTATATGGAACTAGTTCCAATAACAGAATGGCAGCCTTTTTAAGACATCCTAATTTCTCCTCGAAAATAAAGAATCTTTATTTTTGTGGTGGAAGTGCGCATCCAGGAGGTGGAATTCCACTATGCCTGCAATCTGCTAAAATAGTAGAGGATTTGATTTATCACCCTTAAAAACGACAGTATATTCGTGCAAAAATACCGAAGCATTCTTTTCGTTTTATTAGTCCTTTATACCGTCGGGATTATTGGAATAGGGTCCAATTATTGGCCCCCTTTTATCTTATTGACTCCAATTAATTTATTGGTCAGTTTGGGCCTTGTCCTTTGGAACCACCCCTCTAAAGGTGCCTCATTAGCGCTTTTCATCGGTTTAGTTTTTATCATTGGTTGGTCCGCTGAATGGTTTGGGGTCAACACCGGGCTTTTGTTTGGTCAATACGCCTACGGCAAAACCTTAGGTCCCAAAATAGCTGAAACGCCTTTAATGATTGGAGTCAACTGGGTCATGATAACCTATACTGCTAGTATGGTCGTGAATCATTGGGCTTTCTATCAAAAAAAATGGCTCAAAATTATTTTTGCTGCCACCCTCATGGTTGGTATTGATTTTTTTATTGAACCGGTTGCTCCACTTTTAGACTTTTGGAGTTGGGAAAACGACAGCGTTCCTATTCAAAATTACTGGGGCTGGTTTGCCGTATCTCTCCTAGTTCAATTTATTTTTTTCAAATTGATGGGAGATGAACAAAACAAAGCAGGTAGTGCCTTGTTTTTTATCCAACTTGGATTTTTTGTAATTTTAAATCTCATACTTTAATATAACCCTTATGCTTGTAGTATTATATGTTTTAATCACCTTGGGAGCTATCTTAACTATGGAGTTTGTCGCCTGGTGGGCACATAAAAAACTCATGCACGGATGGTTATGGGATTGGCATGAAGATCACCACCTCCCTCACCATGAAAAGGACGGGTTTTTTGAAAAGAACGATTTGTTCTTCTTAGTATTTGCAATTCCAAGTGCTGCCTGCTATATAATTGGCCTTTCGCAACCAGGATATTTTTGGCTTACCTTTGTAGGTATTGGCATTTCAATTTACGGCCTGATATACTTTTTAATCCACGATGTATACATTCATCGTCGTTTCAAGTGGTTCAAGCAATTAGATAGTCCCTATTCTAGAGCCATCTTAAGGGCCCATGGAGCACATCATTCCAAAACCACCAAAGAAGATTGTGAAAGCTTCGGATTGCTACTAGTCCACCCCAAATATTTCAGGTCCAAAAAAACACAGAAATAAATTCTTCCAAATCATGCCCTTTCTATTAAGTATTTAAACTACGCAAATTATCACCATCAGGAATCCTATTAGATACCTCCTTACACGTACCTAAGCGTATCAAAGAAAGAATAAAATTATTACATTATTCAGATATCTAGAAAACTTAATTAGGGCTTAGGCATTAAAAAACCGGTATCTGAGGAGAATCTCGAATACCGGTCAAAAATCGTCTGTTACTTTTTATTGTCGTTTTAGAGCTTGTAACATAGTAGTTCCTATATCAGCTGGTGATTTCACAACGTGAATTCCGCAAGCTTCCATTATTTTCATCTTGGCTTCAGCAGTATCTTCAGCACCCCCAATGATTGCACCTGCATGTCCCATAGTCCTTCCTTTAGGAGCAGTTTGACCTGCGATAAATCCAACTACCGGTTTGGTTCCATGTGCCTTAATATATTCCGCAGCCTCTGCTTCCATTCCTCCCCCAATCTCCCCAATCATAATAATTCCCTCCGTTTCCGGGTCATTCATTAATAACTCTACCGCCTCTTTAGTAGTGGTTCCTACAATTGGGTCTCCTCCGATTCCAATACAAGTAGATTGTCCAAGTCCTGCTCGGGTAACCTGGTCTACTGCCTCATAAGTGAGCGTTCCGGATCTACTCACAATTCCTACGGTGCCTTTTTTATGGATAAATCCTGGCATAATTCCGCACTTGGCTTCTTCAGGAGTAATAATTCCAGGGCAATTAGGTCCAATTAATCGACAATCTTTATCGCGCAGATAGGCCTTCACCTTTACCATGTCTTGAACTGGAATTCCCTCTGTGATACAAATAATCACCTTAATGCCGGCTTCTGCATCCTCCATAATAGCATCTCCAGCAAAAGCAGGTGGGACAAAAATAACAGAAGTATCTGCACCTGCTTCAACCACAGCATCTTTAACGGTATTGAAAACAGGTTTACCTATATGGGTTTGACCCCCTTTACCCGGAGTAACTCCTCCTACAACCTGAGTTCCATATTCTATCATTTGAGTTGCGTGGAAAGTCCCTTCTTTTCCTGTGAAACCCTGAACGATAATTTTGGAATCCTTATTAACCAAAACTGACATAATTCTATTTTTTTTCCTTTCTAACTATAATAAACACCTCTTCATTAGATTTTTTTAGGAAATAACGTTCCCTAGCCACTTTCTCCAAATTGTTATCCAAAAACTCCTTTTGCAATTTGGTTTCTTCAATTTTGTCTAAGAAATCAAGTTTTTCCCGCTTCAAATCACTAACCGTATTACTTAACTTCCATTGTGTAAACATATCGTGTTTATCGAAAAAAAGCATCCAAACCGCAAATAACAAAGTAGTCAAGAAATACTTGTTTTTTGCAAATCTCGGAATCCGCTCCCAAAGCCTCTTAATAGAATCGAAAATTGGAATCATATTTTTTCAAAGTTCTAACTAAGATGCACACAATTAGACAATTATAAAACTATTTTAAAGATTATTTACCGAATAGTGCTTTACCTGGATAAACCGCATTATCTGCTAAATCTTCCTCGATTCTTAATAACTGATTGTATTTAGCGATTCTATCTGATCTAGAAGCTGAACCAGTTTTAATTTGACCAGCATTTAATGCGACAGCAATATCAGCAATAGTTGTATCTTCAGTTTCACCAGAGCGATGGCTTATTACACTCGTAAAACCATTTCTAGTAGCCATATTAACCGCATCAATGGTTTCCGTAAGGGATCCAATCTGATTGACTTTAATCAAAATAGAATTCGCTGCACTCTCCTCAATTCCTCTTTGCAATCTTTGGGTATTGGTTACAAATAAATCATCCCCTACTAATTGTACCTTATCCCCTATGGTCTTGTTTAAAGACTGCCAACCACTCCAGTCATCCTCATCCAAACCATCTTCAATACTAATAACAGGGTATTTATTAACCCAATCCTTCCAAAAAGTTACCATTTCCGAAGAAGTGAGCTTATCTCCAGTAGATTGATGGAAATGATAAACCTTTTCTTCTGACAAATAAAATTCTGAAGAGGCCGCATCCATCGCAATTAACACTTGCTCACCAGGCTTATATCCAGCCTTTTCTATAGCCATCAAGACAGTTTCAATAGCTTCATGATTAGATTTCAAATTGGGGGCAAACCCTCCTTCATCTCCTACATTGGTAGAAAGTCCCTTGCTTTTTAAAACAGTTTTCAAATGATGAAAAATCTCAACACCCATTCTCAAACCTTCAGAAAAACTATCCGCACCCACAGGCATGATCATAAACTCTTGAAAATCAATATTGTTATCGGCATGAGAACCACCATTTAAGATATTCATCATGGGGACTGGCATAACATGTGCGTTGACCCCACCTAGATATCGATATAAAGGTTGTCCTGCAGCTTCTGCAGCAGCTTTAGCAACAGCCATTGAAACTCCTAATATCGCATTTGCACCAATTCTTGCTTTGTTGGGAGTTCCATCCAACTCTAACATGATTTTATCGATGTATATCTGGTCAAAAACATTAACACCGATTAATTCTTCTCTGATTTCCTCTTCGATAAATTGACAAGCTTTTAAAACTCCCTTACCAAGAAATCTACCCTTATCATTGTCTCTAAGCTCAACAGCCTCATATTTTCCAGTAGAAGCACCACTGGGAACAGCAGCTCGACCAAAAAATCCATTCTCTGTTAAAACCTCAACCTCAACAGTTGGATTGCCTCTTGAATCTAGAATCTCTCTAGATCGTATATCCAAAATATTACTCATGTTACTAGAATTTTAAAGTTAATTTTTCGTTTTATTAAGAACGCATTAAAGCAATAAAGTCGTCAAACAAATACCAGGCATCATGTGGTCCAGGTGACGCTTCAGGGTGGTATTGAACAGAAAAAGCCTTTTTACCCCTAATTTTGATTCCCTCCACCGTTTGATCATTCAAATTAACGTGAGTTACCTGAATCTTATCCTTATGGGCCTCAATAGCCTCAGGACTTACACCAAAACCGTGGTTTTGGCTGGTTATTTCACTTTTACCAGTTATTAAGTTTTTCACTGGATGATTAATTCCTCTATGCCCATGATGCATTTTATAGGTGGGAATACCAGCCGCTAAAGCTAATAACTGATGCCCTAAACAAATTCCAAATAACGGTTTGTCCTCCTCCATAATAGCCCTGGCTGTAAGGACAGCATAATCCATGGCCGCCGGATCTCCTGGCCCATTACTCATAAAGTAACCGTGAGGCTGAAAGGTCTTCATCTCCTCAAAAGTAGTCTGCCCTGGGAATATTTTCAAATAACATCCCCTTTCAGCAAGGTAATGTAAAATGTGCTTTTTGACCCCGAAATCCAAAACCGCAACTCTCAATGGCGCATCTTCATTACCTAAAGTATAGGTAGTGGTTGTACTCACCTTAGAAGCTAGTTCTAAACCCTTCATAGAAGGCACAACTTTTAATTTGGCTTTTAATTCATCTATATCTAGCACCTCTGAGCTAATAATACCATTCATAGCCCCTTTAGAGCGAATTTTTCTAACCAAGGACCTCGTATCAATTCCATGAATTCCGACCAATTGCTGGTTTTCGAAAAACTGCTGGATATTTTCACTGGAGAGCTGACGAGAGGGCTCGATATTAAAATCCCTACAAATTAAACCAGCAATTTTTATGGAATCGGATTCACTTTCGTCCTGATGAATCCCATAATTACCGATATGGACATTAGTCATCACCATTAATTGCCCAAAATAAGAAGGGTCAGTAAAGATCTCTTGATACCCTGTCATTCCAGTATTGAAACATATTTCACCAGTTGCAGTCCCAATCTTTCCTGCTGAGAGGCCATGATACACAGTTCCGTCATCAAGAAGAAGAATTGCTGCCTTACTTTCTTTAGTAGCCATGAAATTATTTTACAAATTCATGCAAATATAAAAAAAGCGCTTCTTTGTGAAGCGCTTTTTGAAATTAAGAAACTTTAATGTCTTATTTATCTTCTTTAGCATCTGGACCTGAGTCACTCTCATCAGCATCTACAGCAACTGAATCTTCAGCCTTAGGGGCAACTTCAGCTGAGCTGGAACTCTTGCCAGAACCTCCTCTTCTTCTTCTTCTCTTTGAGGACTTTCCAGAATCTTCACCTTGATTGTAAATTTCGTTGAAATCGACCAATTCAATCATCGCCATCTCGGAACCGTCTGTTCTTCTAAAGCCAGTTCTGATTACTCTCACATAACCCCCAGGTCTATCACCAATTTTTTCTGCAACCGGACCAAAAAGTTCTTTTATAGCCTCCTTATTTTGCAAATAACTGAACACCACCCTTCTGGAATGGGTATCATTAGTTTTTGACTTGGTCAATAATGGTTCTACATATAACCGAAGTGCTTTTGCCTTAGCAAGTGTGGTAGTAATTCTTTTGTGCTCGATTAATGCACAAGCCAAATTCTTAAGTAATGCTTTTCTGTGTGCGGACTTACGCCCTAAGTGATTGAAAGACTTACCATGTCTCATTTTGTAAATATTTTAAGCAACACCTTTCTTTAACATTTCTCGCAGCAGGTTGGAAAGCCACTAGTAAATAATCGGTTATTACTTATGAGTAATAGGGGTTTGCCAACCTAAACCCCAATTTTATCTTAATTGTCTTCTTCTAATTTGAATTTGGAAAGGTCCATTCCAAAACTTAAACCCTTTTCTTGCAGAAGCTCTTCAATTTCCACTAAAGACTTCTTACCAAAATTCCTAAACTTCAATAATTCGTGAGTATCGTATTTTACCAATTCGGATAAAGAATTGATTTTGGCGGCCTTCAAACAATTATAGGCTCTTACCGAAAGGTCTAAATCTTCTAAGGAAGTCTTTAATAATTTACGCATGTGTAGCGTAAATTCGTCAACAATATCCTCTTGTGAAGTAGTAGCATCATCAAAGGTGATGTTTTCATCAGTGATTAACATCAAATGCTGAATCAAAATTCGAGAGGCCTCTTTAATGGCCTCATCTGGATGAATTGTACCATCGGTCTTCAGATCAATAGTCAATTTTTCGTAATCCGTACGCTGTCCAACTCTAGTATTTTCTACCTTGTAGGAAACGTTCTTAATTGGAGTATAAATGGCATCAACTGGGATAACACCAATAGGCGCATCTTTAGGTAGATTATCATCTGCTGCTACATAACCCCTGCCCTTAGTTATCGTCAATTCAATTTCCAAACTTACAGAGGGTTCCATATTACAGATGACCAACTCCGGATTCATCACCTTAAAAACGTTGGTGCTGGTTTCAATCTCCCCTGCAGTTAATGCGTCCTTCCCACCAACCTGTAAATAAATTTTCTCAGAAGAAATTTCATCCCCACCCATCATTTGCTTTAAACGCACTTGCTTTAAATTCAAAACAATATCAACCACATCTTCCACAACTCCCTTAATGGTCCCAAATTCATGCTCTACACCCGCAATACGAACAGCAGTAATAGAAAAACCTTCCAAAGAAGATAATAAAACCCTTCTTAAGGCATTTCCAATAGTTTGACCAAACCCTGGTTCTAAAGGCTTGAATTCGAAAGTTCCTTCAAAATCGTTAGCTTTTTGCATCACAATTTTGTCGGGCTTATGAAAATTAAGAATATTCATGAAGTGGAATTTTTTATTAAAACAATTGACTGAGATTACTTAGAATACAATTCGACAATCAACTGCTCGTTTATTTTTTCAGGTATAGAGTCTCTTTCAGGGAACGCGATAAACTTACCTTCTAATTTGTCAGGGCTGAATTCTAACCAAGAGAATTTACGCACATCTGACTTGTTTTTAGCCGTATCCTGAATTACTTCGATTCCCTTAGACTTGCTTCTCACTGATACCACATCATCAGGCTTCAATTGAAAAGAAGGTATATTGGTAACCACCCCATTTACAGAGATGTGCTTATGACTGACCAACTGTCTAGCTGCTCTACGAGTTGGAGCTAGTCCCATTCGGAAAACTGTATTGTCTAATCTAGCTTCTAACAGCTGAAGTAGTACCTCCCCGGTTACTCCCTTGCTTCTGTTGGCTTTTTCAAAAGTCCTTCTGAACTGACGCTCTAAAACACCATAAGTGTACTTAGCCTTCTGCTTTTCCATCAACTGAAGCGCATAGTCAGACTTTTGCTTCTTCCTTCTACTATTTCCGTGTTGTCCTGGAGGATACTTTTTCTTTTCAAAACTTTTGCTAAACCCAAAAATAGGCTCACCGAACGATCTTGCTTTTTTAGTCTTAGGTCCTGTATATCTGGCCATAATGGAATATTTACTTCTATTTTAATTAAACTCTTCTACGCTTTGGAGGACGACATCCATTATGCGGTATGGGCGTAACATCTTTGATGGTACTAACCCTAATACCAGCAGCATCAACCGCTCTAATAGCAGCTTCTCTGCCCGCTCCAGGTCCCTTTACAAAAACCTCAACTGACTTAAGTCCAGCATCTAAGGCTGTCTTAGCCGCATCTGTTGCAGCAATCTGAGCAGCGTAAGGAGTATTCTTTTTAGAACCTCTAAAGCCAGACTTACCAGCAGAAGACCAAGAAATCACTTGACCTTGCTTGTTGGTCAAAGAGATAATTAAGTTATTAAAACTAGCAGTAATGTAGGCATACCCTTGTGCATCGACCTTTACATTACGTTTTTTTACCTTTTTTGTAGCTTTTGCCATCTTATCATTAGTTTATCAAATCAATTACTTAGTTGCCTTCTTCTTATTAGCAACAGTCTTACGCTTTCCTTTTCTGGTTCTGGCATTAGTCTGCGTACGCTGTCCCCTTAAAGGAAGGCCCTTCCTATGTCTCAACCCACGATAACAACCGATGTCCATCAAACGCTTTATATTGGTCTGAACTTCAGACCTCAATTCACCCTCTACTTTGTAACCGTTGGTAATGGCATTAGAGATTTCTTTAACGTTATCATCCGTCCAATCTTGAATTTTAGTATCCTCACTAATACCGAGAGAACCCAAAATGGCTTTAGCCCTACTTGGGCCAATACCATAGATATAGGTCAGTCCGATAACGCCTCTTTTATTCCTAGGCAAGTCATTTCCTGCAATTCGAGCCATAGCTAATTATTTGTAAGTTATATTATCCCTGACGCTGCTTAAGCTTAGGGTTTTTCTTGTTAATGATATAAACCTTTCCCTTTC
This sequence comes from uncultured Saprospiraceae bacterium, assembly GCA_964410725.1. Taxonomy (GTDB): domain Bacteria; phylum Bacteroidota; class Bacteroidia; order Chitinophagales; family Saprospiraceae; genus CALAZP01. The sequence continues at coordinate 27,203 of CAYPID010000007.1, read as the reverse complement.
TTTTAACCACCTTACAATCGGCAGTTCTCTTTTTTACAGATGCTCTTACTTTCATTTTATTATCTGTTTATGACTATTTGTATCTATAAGTTATTCTACCTCTGCTCAAATCATAAGGAGACATCTCCACCGAAACCTTATCTCCTGGTAATATTCTGATATAATTCATTCTCATCTTACCACTTATGGTCGCAATTATCTCATGATCATTCTCTAACCTTACCCTAAACATCGCATTAGACAAAGCCTCTTCAATAATACCGTCTTGCTTAATTAAGTTCTTTTTTGACATATATTTTTCAAATGAGGTGCAAATTTAGGAAAATTATTTAATTAAAAAAAGGTTCTCGTTAGAAGCGACAGTTTCGTAAAGCAATGAATGATCAGAAAGAATATCAGCCTTACCCTTACCAACTGCTACGGTGTGCTCATAATGCGCAGAAACTTTCCGATCTCTAGTGATAATAGACCAATTATCAGGAGCAGTTTCTACCTGATGTTTTCCCATATTTATCATAGGCTCAATCGCAATTACTAAACCTTCTTTCAATTTTAATCCTCTTCCTCTTTTTCCATAGTTAGGTACTTGTGGGGATTCGTGTAATTCTCTCCCAACACCATGACCAACCAATTCGCGAACTACACCGTATCCATGCTGACTTTCAGTGTAGTGCTGAATAGCAAAACCAATGTCACCTAATCTGTTTCCTTCAACTGCAGCACTTATACCCTTATAAAGAGATTGATTGGTAATTTCACAAAGCTGTATGACCTCCGAAGAAGCACCTCCCATAACAAAAGTATAGGCTGAATCTCCATGAAAACCATTCATATATGCACCACAATCAACTGAAATTACATCAGATTCCCCGAAAACTTGCTTTTCAGAAGGAATACCATGAACCACAATTTCATTGACAGAGACACACAAAGTAGCGGGAAAACCTCCATATCCTTTGAAAGAAGGAACCGCACCATGATCTCTTATTAATGACTCAGCTTCCCGGTCAATAATATCAGCTGTCAAACCCGGACGAATAAGAGAACCAACGTGAGCGAGTACCTTGCTTACAAGCAAACAACTAGCCCTAATTAATTCAATCTCTTCACTCGTCTTGTAATACACCATTGAGTATAAAATATTAAACTCCCTTTGGAGCTCCATTTATCACATTCCAGCACCAATTCCTTGCATTCTACTACTCCTTCCCTGAATCTTTCCCGATTTGACTAATCCATCATATCTTCTCATCAACAAGTGACTCTCAATCTGCTGAAGAGTGTCCAAAACTACACCCACTAAAATCAATAATGATGTCCCTCCGAAAAACATTGCGAATGCAATATTTACACCAAAAGCAGCCGCAAATGCAGGCAAAATAGCTATGATACCAAGGAAAATAGAGCCCGGAAGCGTAATTCTGGTGGTCACAGCATCAATGAAATCTGCAGTAGGCTTACCTGGTTTAATACCGGGAATAAAAGCATTTTGACGCTTCAAATACTCCGAATATTGTTGAGGATTGACCAATAAGGCAGTATATACATAGGTGAACAAAACCACCAAAACGTAATATATAATATTGTAAGGAGCCGAAGTAAAGTCATTTAGAGCTCTTAAAAACGGGCTCGCAGTCAAGTCAGAACCATCCCCGGATAAAAACTGAGCAATGGTTGCAGGCAAAAACATTAGTGCCTGAGCAAAAATGATAGGCATCACACCAGCAGCATTCACTTTTAACGGAATATAATCTCTAGCACCCGCTACAGGAATTTGAGAATTACCTCTACCGACCATTCTCTTGGCAAACTGAATAGGGATTTTTCGTACACCTTGAACTATAGCCACTGTCAAAACAACCACGACAAACAAAACTGCCATTTCTAAAACGAAGATGATAAAACCATTATTAGAAATTTGTGATTGTAATTCAAATATCAAGGCACTAGGCAAAGAAGCGATAATACCTACCGTAATCAGCAGAGATACCCCATTACCAATCCCTTTATCAGTAATCCTTTCACCTAACCACATCGCAAATACAGTACCGGCACTTAAAATAATAATATTTGACAACCAAAAAACACCAGATGGAACAGTCGGATCCACTGCACCTAAACTGTTAATATAAGTCAAATAACCTCCACCTTGAACTAAAGTAATCGCAACGGTTAACAGTCGGGTAATTTGATTTAATTTTTTCCGGCCAGATTCCCCTTCCTTTTGTTGAAGCCTTTGAAAATAAGGTACCGCAAATCCCATTAACTGAATAATAATAGAAGCGGTAATGTAAGGCATGATTCCTAACGCCATAATGGCGGCATTATTGAAGGCCCCACCTGTAAAAACATTAATTAAACCCAACAAATCATTAGGAGACGATTGATTCTGAGTGGCATTTTCAAGAATAGAGGGTATAACCCCTGGTAAAACGACATAAGAACCAAAACGAAATACTAGTAGTAACCCAAGAGTTAGGAGAATTCTCGTTCTCAACTCCTTGATTTTCCAAATATTTTGAAGAGTTGTTATAAATTTTTTCATCAGTATAAATTAAACAAGCGTGATCGATCCTCCTGCACCTTCAATAGCTGCTTTTGCAGTCCCAGAAACTGCGTGAGCCTCAACAGATAACTTAGTTTTTAATTCGCCTCTACCAAGAATCTTTACTTTATCGTTCTTACCAATAATATTGAAATCAATAAGTGATTTTAAAGAAATTTCACTAGTGTTGAATTTCTCGCTAATCACCTGAAGTCTTTCTACGTTTAGAGGAACAAATACTACCCTATTAGGATTATTAAAACCCCTTTTAGGCAAGCGCATTTGGAGAGGCATTTGCCCACCTTCAAAATTTCTCTTAGTAGAATGACCAGCTCTGGATTTAGCACCCTTGTGACCTCTGGTGGCAGTACCACCACTACCAGCACCTTGACCCCTAGCTATTCTTTTTCTTGCCTTAACCGCACCTTGAGCAGGTCGTAGATTATGAAGTTCCATTTTATTTCTATATTTTCTTATTATTTAACTTCTTCAACGGTCACTAGGTGACTCACTTTAGCAACCATTCCAGCAATTTGAGGTGTCGCCTCATGAACTACACTGTGATTGATCTTCCTCAAACCTAACGCCACCATAGTAGCCTTTTGCTTTTTAGAACGGTCGATGACACTCTTCTTCTGAGTTATTTTAATCTTGGCCATTTCTTTATATTTTAACCTTTAAAGAGTTTTTCCATTTCAATTCCTCGCTGCTTAGCAACCAGCATCGGACTTCTCAACCTACTTAAGGCATCCACAGCAGCCTTTACAACGTTGTGCGGATTTGAAGATCCTTGCGTCTTGGAAAGGACATTATGAACTCCTGCGATTTCCAATACAGCTCTTAAAGCTCCCCCTGCAATTACACCGGTACCATCAGAAGCAGGCTTTATGAGCACCTTTCCTGCACCGTATTTACCATGCACAGAGTGTGGAATAGTACCTTTATACAGCGGAAATTTAACCAGGTTCTTTTTCGCGTCATCTACTGCTTTTGCAATAGACTCAGAAACGTCCCTAGCCTTACCCAGGCCATAACCAACGGTGCCATTACCATCGCCAACTACCACAATTGCAGCAAAACTAAACGTCCTACCACCCTTTGTAACTTTCGCTACCCTATTTAGAGCCACCAACTTTTCCTTTAATTCAGTTTCAGCAGGTTTAACTCTATTGTTAGACTTATTAGCCATTTTCTAAATGGTTTTGATTTTAAATTTTAATTCCACCTTCTCTAGCACCATCAGCAAGAGCTTTCACCCGACCATGGTATAAATATCCACCTCTGTCAAAAACAGCTGTATTAATATTTGCTGCTAAAGCACGTTCAGCCAACAACTTTCCAACTGCGGCAGATTGCTCTACTTTAGTACCTTTATTTTCAATACCCGATTCCAAAGAAGAGGCAGAAACTAAGGTATTACCTGTAGTATCATCTATAATCTGTGCATAAATGTATTGATTACTGCGATATACACTTAAGCGAGGCCTCTCGGCAGATCCTCTAACCTTCTTCTTGATTCTAAAGTGAATCCGCTTTCTTCTATTTTCTTTTGAAAACGCCATTTTACTATAATTTTCCTCTAGTGAATTGCATACCACAAAACCCAAAGGCAATGATTAATAATTTACTTACCTGAAGTTTTGCCAGCCTTTCTGCGCAAGACCTCACCAACAAATTTGATACCCTTTCCTTTGTAAGGCTCAGGTTTCCTAAACGCTCGTATCTTGGCGGCTACCTGCCCAACTAACTGTTTGTCAATAGACTCTAAAATAACAACAGGATTTTTACCCTTTTCCATTTTAGTCTCCACTTTAACCTCATCGGGAATAGCGAAGAAAATTGGATGTGAGTAGCCCACGGATAACTCAAGTAATTGACCAGTATTACCCGCTCTATAACCTACACCAACCAATTCTAACTCTTTAGTAAAACCCTTAGTCACCCCTTCTACCATGTTACTAATCAATGAGCGATATAGCCCATGCATAGATTTATGGCGTTTTTGCTCTGTTGGCCTGTTTACCACTAAAGTATTATCTTCAATAGCAATACCTAAATCACTATTTATCTGTTGAATCAATTCACCTTTGGGGCCCTTTACCTTGACTATATTTGATTTATCCACCGTAATTTCTACTCCACTGGGGATTTCAATCGGGGCCTTTCCTATTCTAGACATGTCGAACTAATTTTTCAATTAATAAATATAGCACAATAACTCCCCTCCTACATTCATCTCCCTAGCTTGCTTATCTGTAAGAACTCCTCTTGATGTACTTACAATACATACACCTAATCCATTAATAACACGTGGAACTTCAGAGCTTCCAGCATACTTCCTTAGACCAGGCTTGCTAATTCTAGCCATCTTCTGAATGACAGGCTTTTTAGTGGTAGGATCATACTTCAGTGCTATTTTAATCAGCCCTTGATTGCCTTTTCCTACATTATCTTCAAATTTGTACTTAAGAATATAACCTTGGTCATATAGAATTTCTGTAATTCTCTTCTTAAGATTTGAGGCAGGAATTTCCACAATTCTGTGACCTGCTTGTTGCGCATTTCTGATTCTGGTCAGATAATCTGCAATTGGATCTGTTACAGCCATTATTATTAGATTGTATCGAATGGTTTTCCGATGAGGAACCTGATCGATTCTTAATTAATTTATTAAATAATTTACCAACTAGCCTTGGTTACTCCAGGAATCTTGCCATCTAGTGCCATTTCCCTAAACTTAACCCTACAAAGACCAAACTGTCTCATATAACCCTTAGGTCTACCAGTAAGCTTACAACGATTGTGCATACGAATCTTGTTAGAATTCCTTGGGAGTTTGTCTAACTCGTCCCATTTCCCTTCTTCCTTTAACTGTTTGCGCAATTCAGCATACTTCTTTACTAAACGCTCTCTCTTAATTTCTCTGGCAATAATTGATTTACGAGCCATATCTAAATTAGTTTCTTTGATTTTTGAAAGGTAATCCCATTAACTTTAACAAAGCTAAAGCTTCAGCATCAGTTTTGGCAGAAGTAACAATAGTTATATCCATACCAGTGATCTGATTAACTTTGTCAATGTCTATTTCAGGAAAAATAATTTGTTCTGTAATCCCTAAAGAATAGTTACCCCTTCCATCGAAACTTTTGTCATTAATACCTCTGAAATCTCTTACCCTCGGTAAAGCTACGGAGGTCAATCTATCGAGGAATTCAAACATTCTATCCTTTCGTAAGGTAACCTTTGCTCCAATAGTCATCTGCTCTCTTAACTTAAAGTTAGAAACTGACTTCTTAGCTTTGGTTGGTACAGCCTTTTGACCTGCTATAATTGACATTTGGTCAAGAGCCACATCTACCAACTTCTTGTCTTGGGTTGCACCACCAATACCCTGATTGATACAAACCTTTTGAATTTTTGGAACCTGCATCACAGAAGTGTAGCCAAATTGTTCCATCATAGCTTTGACTACTTCCTGTCTGTACTTAGTTTTTAATCTAGGTGTATATTCCATTATCTTATAATTTCTCCTGATTTCTTAGAAAATCTAACCAACTTACCGTCCTCTTCTCTTCTGCCTACTCTTGTAGGAACATTATCTTTAGGATCAGCCAACATCAAATTTGAAATGTGGATAGGCGTAGGAATTTCATTAATACCTCCTGGATTGTCCTGAGTCGGCTTGGTATGCTTTTTAGCGATATTAACGTCCTCAACGATTGCCCTATTCTTGGTGGGAAAAACCTCTAATACCTCTCTGACTTTAGTTCTGTCCTTGTAAGAACCAGAGATAACAAATACCTTGTCCCCCTTTTTGATTTTTACCTTACCAGAGTTAACCTGGAATTTCTTTTTATTCTTGATTGCCATGATAATCTAAATTATAGCTTTTATAATACTTCTGGAGCAAGAGAAACAATTCTCATATAATCGCGCTCCCTCAACTCCCTTGCAACAGGACCAAAGATACGAGTACCCCTGGGTTCATCAGCTTGATTGAGCAAAACACACGCATTATCGTCAAAACGGATATAAGAGCCATCACGTCTCCTAATTTCCTTCTTAGTTCGAACTATAACAGCCTTAGAAACGGTACCCTTCTTTACGCCACCTGGGGAGGCATCCTTTACGGTAACCACAATCTGATCCCCTATTGAGGCATACCTTCTTTTTGATCCGCCTAATACACGAATACAAAGAACTTCTTTGGCACCAGAGTTGTCAGCAACTCTTAATCTTGATTCTTGCTGTATCATTACAGTTAAATTTTATAATTCTTAACAGTTTGTCAATTACTTAGCCCGCTCTATAACCTCTACCAACCTCCAACGCTTAAGCTTACTCAAAGGCCTAGTTTCCATAATGGTAACCGTGTCTCCGATATTGCAATCGTTGTTTTCGTCATGAGCCATAAACTTCTTAGACTTTTTTACAAATTTTCCATAGATAGGGTGTCTTAATTTCCGCTCTACAGTCACAGAAATAGTTTTATCCATTTTATTACTGGAGACAACACCTGTTCTAGTCTTTCTAATATTCCTTTGTGTCATTTCACTTTATTTATTAGCTCTTCTTTTTCTTATTTTACTTCTATTAGCAATTTGCTCAGGAGACATTTCAGCCATTTCTCTTCTCCTCGCCTCGGTTTCCAAACGAGCTATATCTCTTCTAACTTCCCTTAGCACAAGAGGATTATCAAGACCTTTGATGCTATGGTCGAACTTAAGCTTCTGATACTGTGTGCGCGTTTCCTTAATCTCATTAGCTAACTCCTCAGGAGTAAATTCTTGTAACTCTAAATATTTCTTAGTTGCCATTTGTAAGCAGTTATATACTGAATAATTTATTCTGAAAAGTCAGGTCTAGTGACAATTTTAGTTAAGACAGGTAACTTCTGAGCAGCCAATCTAAGCGCTTCACTCGCAGTCTCGTAAGGCACACCATCCATCTCAAACATGATACGGCCAGCCTTAACCTGAGCAACCCAATGATCTAAAGCACCCTTACCCTTACCCATACGAACTTCCTGTGGCTTAGCAGTTATAGGCTTATCTGGAAATATCCTAATCCAAACTTTACCCTCTCTCTTCATATAACGGGTCATCGCAATACGAGCTGCTTCAATCTGTCTATTGGTTATTCTACCATTTGTAATCGCCTTCAAACCAAAAGACCCGAAATCAACAGTGTGACCTTTATAGGAAATACCACTATTTCTTCCCTTTTGCTGCTTGCGATATTTAGTTCTTTTCGGCTGTAACATTTTACCTTAATTTTCTATCAACAATGAATTACCGTCTCTTCTGATTTCTCGGTGCTCTTCTCTGTCCCTTAGGAGCACCTCCTCTCTCATTCTGAGGAGTTCCAACATGTGGAGACAAATCACGCTTACCAAACACCTCCCCTTTGCAAATCCAAACCTTAATCCCGATTTTACCATAAACTGTCAAAGCCTCTTTTAAAGAATAGTCAATGTCAGCTCTAAAGGTGTGCAACGGAGTTCTTCCCTCTTTGTACTCCTCAGTTCTGGCCATTTCCGCACCATTCAACCTACCACTAATCCTAACCTTAATACCCTCAGCAGCACCCCTCATAGTGGATTGTATAGCCATCTTGATAGCACGTCTATAGTTTACTCTAGCCTCCAGTTGTTTGGCAATGGACTCAGCAACAATAGCAGCGTCTAATTCAGGCTTACGGATTTCAACGATATTGATCTGAATATCCTTCGAGGTAAGCTTTTTCAACTCCTCCTTAATCCTATCCACCTCTTGGCCACCTTTCCCTATGATAATACCAGGACGGGAAGTATGGATAGTTACTGTTACTCTCTTTAGAGTACGCTCAATAATTATACGTGCTAAACCGCCTTTTGGAATTCGGGCATCGATATAGGTTCTGATGTTCTCATCTTCAACAACCTTATCAGAATAATTCTTACCACCAAACCAGTTAGAATCCCATCCTCTGATGATTCCTAGCCTATTGCCTATTGGATTTGTCTTTTGACCCATAATCTTTTATGGTATAATTTAGTTTAAAAATTCTTAATCTTCAGATGTCTCAACTTCCTCAACCTCTACCGCATCATCTACAACAGGTCCTACTGGGACCCTGCTATCAACTACAATGGTAACATGGTTGGTGTGTTTTCTAATTCTATGAGCTCTACCATGAGGTGCAGGTCTGAAACGCTTCAACATACTGCCTTGATCCGAAAAAATCTCCTTGACAAACAAACTATCCGGATCAGCATCCGCCGCACCACTGTTCTTATTCTCCCAATTGGAAATCGCAGAAAGCAATGCCTTCTCCACCCAAACAGCAGCTTCTTTTTTGGTAAACTTTAAAATATCCAATGCCTGATCGACATCTTTACCTCTGATGATATCCACCACCAAACGCATTTTTCGCGCGGACATCGGTATGTTTCTAAGTTTTGATACAGCTTCCATTTCTTACAATCTATTTAGTTCAGCCTATTGAGCCGGATTTTATTTTCTGTTTCCTGAATGTCCCTTATACGTTCTAGTAGGTGAAAATTCACCTAATTTATGACCAACCATATTTTCCGTTACATATACGGGTACAAAAGTCTTACCATTATGGACAGCGATAGTCTCACCTACCATGTCCGGAATAATCATTGAGGCCCTTGACCAGGTCTTGATTACACCCTTTTTACTGGATTCCTTAGATTTAGCAACTTTTTCCATCAACTTATGGAAAACATATGGTCCTTTTTTAATTGATCTAGCCATTACTATTCTTTTATATCAAAAAGAAGTTACTTCTTTCTTCTTGTAATAATTAATTTAGATGAATGCTTATTGGTATTTCTAGTCTTCTCACCTTTTGCCATCTGGCCATTACGTGACCTTGGATGACCTCCTGAGGATCTACCCTCACCACCACCCATGGGGTGATCAACCGGGTTCATAGCCACACCTCTTGTTCTAGGTCTTCTACCCAACCATCTACTACGACCTGCCTTACCAAGCACCTCCAATCCATGATCAGGATTTCCAGTAGTACCGATTGTAGCTTTGCAAGTCAACAACACCCTACGTACTTCACCAGATGGTAACTTTACAGTAGCATACTTCCCTTCGCGCCCCATAAGAGTACCATAAGTACCCGCACTTCTCGCCATCGCAGCACCTTTTCCAGGCTGAAGCTCAATAGCGTGAATATCAGACCCTAATGGAATATCCTTGAGATACATTGTATTACCGATATTAGGAGTAGCATCCTTTCCAGACACTATCTCATCGCCGACCTTTATCTTATTAGGCGCAATAATGTACCGCTTCTCACCGTCCTTGTACTCTACCAAAGAAATAAAAGCAGAACGATTCGGATCGTACTCAATAGTCTTAACTACTGCAACCATCCCCTCTTTATCCCTTTTGAAATCAATGATTCTATAACGTCTCTTGTGACCACCACCAACATTCCTTACAGTTCTTCTACCCTGATTGTTACGTCCCCCGGATTTCTTATGAGGCGCCAACAAAGACTTTTCGGGCTTATCCGTAGTTATAGCTTCAAAAGTATTGGAGATTCTGAATCTCGTACCTGGAGTAACCGGCTTATGTTTTTTAACTGGCATTACTTACAGTTTCTTTTACTTTAACAAAAATTATAAATCTCCAAAAAAATCAATCTCCTCACCCTCTCCAAGCTTAACAATTGCCTTTTTAAAAGCGGGCTTACGCCCCTCAACAACACCTGAACGAGAAGACCTTGTTTTAGACTTTGCAGGCATTACTAAAGTATTAACGCTCTCTACAGCAACACTGTACATAGCTTCTACAGCCTTTTTAATTTCAATCTTGTTTGCCTTACGATCTACAACAAAAGAATAACTATTATTACGCTCACTGATTTGCTCAGCTTTCTCAGTTATAATAGGTTTGATTAAAATAGTCCTTGACATAACTTATTGTTTTACGCCCCTTATTTGGTAAGCGTTGATTTTAGTTTTTCAATAGATTCCTCAGAAATAATCAAATTACTTGCCCAGAGCATTTCGTAGGTGTTTAAATCCGAGGCCTTTGAAATCCTTGCATCAGGTAAATTTCTGGCAGATAAAGCAACATTGTGATCTAACTCAGCAGTAACAAGCAGTGATTTACCATTACTAACACCTAAAGCCTGCAAAATATTTACAAAAGATTTGGTCTTTGGAGCATCAAATGTGAAGTCCTCAATAACCTTAATATTACCATTAGCTGCACGGTCAGAAAGAACACTTAATCTAGCTAGTTTCTTTACCTTTTTATTTAGTTTGAAACCATAGTTACGAGGTTGAGGGCCAAAAATACGTCCACCGCCTCTAAATAAGGGATTTTTAATACTACCAGCTCTAGCCCCACCAGTTCCCTTCTGCTTTTTTAACTTACGAGTTGAACCAGAAATCTCACCTCTATCCTTAGCCTTGTGGGTACCCTGACGCTGATTAGCTAAATATTGCTTAACACTGAGGTAAACAACGTGCTCATTTGGCGTAACTCCGAAAATCTCAGCTGGTAATTCTACCTGCCGACCAGTTGGCTTTCCACTAATATTTAAAACATCGACTTTCATTACAGATTATTTATAAAGCCTAAACTTTTATTTTTCTAAAACTACATAAGAACCAATGTGACCCGGAACCGCACCCTTTACCAAAATGATATTTTGGTCAGCAAAAATCCTTACCACTTTGAGATTCTTAATCTTAATTCTATCTCCACCAGTTCTACCAGCCATTCTTAAACCTTTGAAAACTTTCGCAGGAAAAGACGCCGCACCAACTGATCCTGGAGCCCGCTGTCTGTTGTGCTGTCCGTGAGTAGCATCATTTACCCCACTAAAACCATGTCGCTTCACAACCCCTTGGAAACCCTTACCTTTAGAGGTACCCACAGCAGCCACCAAATCACCTTCCTGAAAAACCTCATCCACCTTAATTAAGTCTCCGAGATTCTTATCAGTCAAAGAAGAGTTTCTAAATTCAACCAACTTCCTTTTAGGAGCAGTACCGGCCTTTTCGAAATGACCCTGCATGGATTTGGTTGTATTTTTAACTCGGGCATCATCGAAAGCCAATTGAAGAGAGCTATATCCATCAGAATCAGCTGACTTTACCTGGGTCACCACACATGGCCCCATCTCCAAAACAGTACAAGGAATATTCCTACCATTGGTATCGAATATACTTGTCATTCCTTTTTTCTTTCCAATTAATCCGTTCATCAGATTAAAATTTAATTTTTACCCATTTTGCGAAAAATGAGCCATCTATAATTTTTTATACTTTTCGGGAAGACACTAAACTCGGGAAACGAGTTGATAGGAAGGTAACTTGAGTTTTGGACTTAATGTCAATCTGACTATCAGTTTCCAAAATTTAGCGTCTCGGCCTGGAATCTATATGATTCAATAATTACGTCAACTTAACTTGAATATCAACACCACTAGGCAACTCTAATTTAGACAATGCATCGACTGTCTTTTGCGTAGGTGTGTATATTTCAATAAGGCGCTTGTGAGTTCTCAACTGGAACTGCTCACGAGATTTCTTGTTGACGTGCGGAGAACGCAGTACTGTAAAGATTTTTTTCTCTGTGGGCAGCGGAATCGGACCTGTAACTACAGCCCCGCTGTTTCGAACCGTTTTAACAATTTTCTCCGTGGATTTATCCACTAACGAGTGGTCGTAGGAGCGTAGCTTGATTCTGATTTTCTGATTCATGCCTTAAATGAAATTATTTCAATTTTTAAATTAGTCTAACAATTCACCAATTGCGTTCAATTGGCTAAAGCGGTGCAAATATAATAACTTATACTTTAACTTCACCCTTTGCCTTATCAATTATTTCTTTAGAAATATTTGTAGGGGCTTCATTGTAGTGGGAAAACTCCATAGTAGAGTTAGCCCTACCAGATGTAATAGTTCTTAGGGAAGTAACATATCCAAACATTTCAGATAATGGAACTTCAGCCTGAATACTCACCGCGCCACCTGGTCTACCCTCTTGACCCTTAGGTAATCCCCTTCTTCTGTTTAAATCACCAATAACATTACCAACATATTCTTCAGGAGTAACCACCTCTAGCTTCATAATAGGTTCCATCAATACCGGCTTTGTCTTCATAGCACACTCCCTGAAACCTTCCTTGGCACAAAGTTCAAACGCAACAGGCTTTGAATCCACTGGGTGCATAGACCCATCAAATACTCTTACCTTCATCGCCTCAATATTGTAACCTGCCAAAATTCCGTTTTCCATCATGGCTCTGAAACCGTCCTTTATAGGTTTCTGGTAGTTCTTATCAATAGAACCTCCAACAATGTCCCATATAAACTGCAACTTCTCCTTACCACTCTTGAAATCTTCGCTGTCTAAAAATTCTTGATCAGCTGGACCCAATTCAAATTCCATGTCGGCAAACAAACCTGAACCACCAGTCTGTTTCTTTAACCTTTCTCTATGTGAAACAGTAGTTGTTAAAGCTTCCTTATAATTTACCTGAGGTTGCCCTTGGTTACACTCCACCTTGAACTCCCTCTTTAATCTATCCACAATGATTTCTAAGTGCAACTCACCCATACCGCTAATTACAGTTTGATTAGTTTCCTCGTCATACCGCACTTTGAAAGTAGGATCTTCTTCAGCCAACTTAGCTAATCCCATTCCTAGTTTATCTAAGTCCTTTTGAGACTTTGGCTCAACAGCGATTCCAATAACCGGATCTGGAAAGGTCATACTCTCTAGAGCAATTGGATGCTTTTCGTCACATATAGTATCACCAGTCCTCAAATCCTTGAAACCAACAGCTGCAGCAATGTCACCCGCTTCTACTTTATCAATTGGATTTTGCTTATTAGAGTGCATCTGATATAATCTAGAAATACGCTCTTTCTTTCCACTTCTTGTATTTAATACGTAAGAACCAGCATCTAAAGTACCAGAATATACTCTAAAGAATGCCAAACGACCTACGTACGGATCAGTAGCAATCTTGAAAGCCAATGCAGCGAAAGGCTCATCCACAGATGGCTTTCTCTTTACCTCTTCTTCAGTATCGGGATTAGTTCCTTCTACTGCTTCAATATCAAGTGGAGATGGCATATAGCGACATACTGCATCTAAAACAGCCTGAACTCCTTTATTTTTGAACGAAGAACCACACAACATCGGGATGATTTTGATATCAATCACCGCCTTTCTAATCGCAGTTCTTATTTCCTCAGGAGAGATAGAATCGGGATCTTCGAAAAACTTTTCCATTAAAGTTTCATCGTACTCCGCAATATTCTCTAGTAAAAACTCCCTGTATTTTGCGACAGTATCAACCAAATCTTCAGGAATAGGAACTACCTCGTAAGTCATCCCCATATCATGGTCATTCCAAATTCTAGCTTCATTGCTGATCAAATCAACCACTCCCTTAAACGTTTCTTCCGCACCAATTGGAACTTGTAAAGGCACAGCATTTGCACCTAACTTGGTTTTTACATCGTTGACCACATTGAAGAAATCTGCACCAGAACGGTCCATTTTATTAACGAAACCAATTCTAGGTACTTTATATCTGTTTGCCTGACGCCAAACTGTCTCAGATTGTGGTTCAACCCCAGAAACAGCACAGAATAAAGCAACCACACCATCCAATACCCTCAAAGAACGCTCTACTTCAACTGTAAAATCCACGTGACCCGGAGTATCGATAATATTGATGGTATAAGAATCTCCATCGAAATTCCAATTCGTCTTAGTCGCAGCTGAGGTAATGGTGATACCTCTTTCCTGCTCCTGCTCCATCCAGTCCATGGTAGCAGCACCATCGTGAACCTCACCAATTTTATGGCTTATCCCAGTGTAGTAAAGAATACGCTCAGTAGTCGTAGTTTTACCTGCGTCAATGTGCGCTGCAATTCCAATATTTCTAGTTAGTTTTAAATCCTTAGCCATGATATTTCCCGTAAGGGGTCGTTACAATTAATAAAATTATACCTTGAAGTGAGCAAACGCTCTATTAGATTCCGCCATCTTATGGGTATCTTCTTTCCGCTTAACCGCAGCTCCTTCACCTTTACTAGCTGCAATAATTTCAGCTGCTAATTTCTCAGCCATGCCTTTTCCACTTCTCTTTCTTGCGAAACTAATCAACCATTTCATCCCAATAGACATCTTGCGCTTAGCTCTGATCTCCGTAGGAATCTGGAAAGTAGCACCTCCAATTCTTCTGCTTCTTACCTCAACAGAAGGAATTACATTATTTAGTGCCTTTTTCCACAGTGACAACTCGTCTTCCTCTCCACCACCTTTTTCTTTGACAATGTCCATCGCACTGTAGAACACACTAAGGGCAGTCCCCTTTTTGCCATCGAACATCAAGTTGTTCACAAATTGAGTCACCAACGTATCACCATATCTGGGGTCTGGATTTATAACTCTAACTGCGGGTTTTCTTTTTCTCATTTTTTTCTATTAGCGGTTTCAACAAAAAGAAACATAATTATTTCTTAGGACGCTTGGTCCCATATTTTGAACGACTTTGTAATCTGTCAGTCACACCAGCTGTGTCCAAAGCACCTCTTACAATAGTGTAGCGAACTCCAGGCAAATCCTTTACCCTTCCCCCTCTAATTAGTACAATAGAGTGTTCTTGCAAATTGTGACCTTCGCCAGGAATGTAGGCAATCACCTCAATTCCATTAGTCAACCTTACCTTAGCAACTTTTCTTAAAGCTGAATTCGGCTTCTTAGGAGTAGTGGTATATACACGCGTACATACCCCTCTTTTCTGAGGGCAAGCATCTAAAGCTCTCGATTTACTCTTGGAGACAATCTGCTCCCTTCCATTTCTTACCAACTGGTTAATAGTAGGCATATTTTATTCTGATATGGTTCAAAAATAAATGCTTTCAAGCCTAAATCACTTAGACCTATTTCAAAAGCGATTGCAAAGGTAGAAGTTTTAAACCAACTTCCAAAAATATTTATAGAATTATTTATTGAGTAACGGCTTGTAATCTTACATCAAGGGTCGAAAAACCGCTTTTATCGAAATGGTACACCTCTATCAGGTGTTTGCCACCCAAAGATAAAAGGATTTCATCTCTTTCAGGTTCATGCACATCCCAATGCTTCAGAACCTCCATACCATCCACCAAAACAACTACTCCGTCATCACTGGTAACCAACATTTGATAAGCCCCCTCCTCCACCTCCAACCGCCCAACAGCCCGAGTCAAAAACCCATCTCTTCGAATACCCTCAGCCGGTGCATCCCACCAAGCAAAAGCCATATCATGCTCCACTTTGCCCGTAACTGCCTGTCCAGATTGTCGCCACAGTACATCCCATTCACCCTGATATTCCTCAGGATTCAAATCAGTATTCTTCCACATTAACTCCCAATCCACCTCAACCTTCACGTCCTCATATCCAAATGTATAAACTTCCCCCTTTTCAATAATGCGCCCGAATTCATCCATCCCGCCTTTACCTATATAGGTCAATTCTACCCGAAACGGTCCCTTTTCTTCAGTTCTCCTTACCGTAAAAGTAGCGGGTAAAGTGCCGGTTTTGCTATTTGGTTCCTCGAATCCTTCACCTCCACTTAATTTCCAATTACCCTCAGGCCCCGTAAGTAAAAAAACATACCGATCTCCCTCAATTTCTCTTAATACTGCTTTGGGAGAACGAAAATCATAAGGCCCATAGGTCCCCATAATAATATACTCTCTTCCAGCCCATTGCTCGTAATTACCAATCGCTAATAAGGCACCCTCCAACGGTTCCGGACTTTCCATATCAGCCATATAATCCCTTCGGGAAAAAGGTGGCGCCGTTCTTAATCCCGCCTCCTTATAATTTTCAAATTCGTGAACTCGCGAAGGGGTTCCTTTCTGATCTACAATCTTTCCATAAGCTTCAAAATAATTAGCTGGACCCAGAGCCAAATCACTAGTTGCTTGCACCTCTAAAATTTGATGGTGACCCTTAAAGTAGTTTTCCGAAATCTCATACCCCCTCGATCGAACATCATTATTCATCGCGAATCCCCAATCCTGAGGCTGCGCCGCCCGTTCCCATAATCGAACACCCACTTTATTGTTTTCTAAATAATTACCTCGAATCAAATGATCATGCCCATGCTCTATAGCAATACCATAATCACTATCCATAATTTCATTCCCTACTATTTTAGAATCAAAACTATACCCACCCCATATACCGTACCTGCATTCTTTCATCTTATTGCCTACAACGATATTGCTACTGAAAGTAACCTCAATACCATTGGTTGGCGAATAAGAAAAATCGTTTTCCCACAACAGATTGCCATTGCACCCCCCCAAACCACTATCCATAGTGGATTGTCCTGCCCATAAGAAAAAGCCATCACCTGAATGAGTGGCCGAGTTGTAGGCAAACACATTCTCGTTACTCTGTTCATAACACAAAATTCCAGCTGAATCCTGGCCCCTGCTATAGAACCCATGACTGTACCCCCTAACATTCCAATCCAAAATATTATGCATCACTCTATTCCAAGAAGACCGGTACAATCCAATACCGATACCTGAATTAAACGCAATGGTGTTGTTGTAAAACTCACTGTGATTTGTTTGCGTCATCATTATTCCATTCTGACCGCCAGTTATGGTAACCCCTCTAACAGTGGCACTATCTACTCCTTTCAGATAAACCCCAGCGCCATACCGCAACCATTCATCCTCTTCGTTCTGATGATAACTCAACCAGTCTGCATAATCTTCCCGCTCTCGATAGCTCCCCAATTTTTGCCGATAATTATAACTCAAGTCACTGTCCTCCAACATAAAACCGGTCACATTTTCTACCATCAACCCCACCTTATATCCTTTTATCTTTAAATTCTTAAGGGTGATATTTTTCCCATTGCGAACTAAAATCCCTAAACCTTTAAACTGATCAGGATGAGTCTCCTCAGTATTGCCCACCAAAGTTGCACCATTAAAGTCCACTACAATATCTTCTCCCTCAATTATAATTATCGGCTGATCTAAAGTCTCCCCTCCTTCCATTACATACACTCCAGATTGAATGGTAGTGGATTTTACAATCGACATTCCCTCCTTAGGTAACACGCCATCTCTATCGCTGCACCCCCACATAGACAACCAAATAATCCAAATCGTCCCTTTCAATATTTTTTCCATGATAAAGTATTTATACATTTACAACTATTAAACTTAACGAATCAGAACCCAATGAAGAAATTATTTTTCCTATTCCTTTGCCTTATTAGCGTCTCCCTTTCGACCAATTCATTACAGGCCCAAGAAAGAGCATACCTAATTTTAAAGAAATATTCTTTCGCATCAACGGAAGATTTGCATCAAACCAGTCAATTTATCGAAACCTCCTACCTCCCAGCACTCAAAAAAATCGGCTACACCAATATAGGTGTATTCGTAGAGCTACCTGAAACTGAATCCAAGATTCCCGATTTATATCTTTTGCATTCAGTAAAAGATATCCAGCAACTCGCCCAATTAGATGCACAATTATTAAATATGGGTACCTGGAAAGGCAATCAGTTACCTCAGTACCTCAGAGTAGTTACTACCCTTATGCAAACATTTGAGGATATGCCCCAACTCCAACCTTGTCCACTAGAAGGAGACCGAGCACAACGGATTTATGAATTGAGAAGTTATGAATCATCCAATACGGAACGATACCTCAATAAAGTGGACATGTTTAACGCAGGAGGAGAAATCACCCTTTTTGAAGAACTGGGATTCAATGCAGTATTCTATGGAGAAGTATTGGCAGGCAGCCAAATGCCCAATTTAATGTACATGACTACTTTTGAAAACAAAGAAAAAAGAGACCAGCTTTGGGATCAGTTTTTTACTTCAGACAAATGGGAGGAACTCAAAAGTAACCCCTTCTACCAGGGGAATGTATCCAAAGCCGACATTATTTTCATGGTGCCAACTGCATATTCCGATTACTAATTTTTGATGGCCAGCAATTTTTTTAGCAGGTCATACCAAAAAGGTGCGCCCATAGCTATAGCACAAGCGGTCAATATCCACCCCAACCCTTTCCAGGCCCATTTGGAGGGTTCCCAACTTTCAAATGGGTTACTCTTCCATCCCCATGATAGTGTAGCCATAGGACCTGAACCGTATTGAACCACCATCCTCAAAGCAGCCTCTATTTCATTAGACGAAACCGTCTCCTCAGTATTTTCTGCCGCTAATTTTTGAGCCGCCATTTGGAAAATTTGCCGCATCTCAGCTTGTTGAACCAATACCTTTCCCAACCCAATGACCTCAATATTGAATGAAAGGGTGAGCACCAAACCAATAGCCAGAAGCATTTTCTTAGAAAAATTTTTATACCCTTCAGAATAACGCTCCATGATGGTTTGATACCAATGTTTTAGTTTGCCGCGAAACACCTCTTCGTTTTGACCAGCGTCCTCCCAATACATGGTTAAATTCTCCTTCAACTCGTTAGGCAAATTCATCGACTTCAACTCTTCACTTTTTTGATCCAAAAGCGTAAATGGAATAAATCGGTTGAGTAGGGAGGTAAATTGGTCGGCACTGAGGTAGGAAGGAGTCTTATGCCATCCAGATTCCGCAATTCCAAGTTGCGTGAAGCTGGGATGTTGGATGAAATCTCGATATAACGATCCATTTCCTAATATCAATGCCAGAGCCTTCAGCAATTTTTTATTGCGGAAACCAAAAATCAATGCCAATCCTTCCAATATGGAGGAAGCGAGTAAACTTAAAATAAGGAGGGTGAAAATCAATGCTACTAGCAACTCTATTACAATCATTTTGATAATTTAAGAAGCTTTAGAAAAAAAAATCGCTTCATACAAGAGGTGCAGCCGTTAATAAAATTAAGAAATATTGTTTATTTGGAAAAAAAACCTAAAATGCGAATCCTTTTTTACCTGTTTTTTATGGCGCTTATCGGAACAGCTTGTTCAACCTCATCGGAGCCCCAGTCAGATGCTTCAGTCACTTTAACGTGGAAATTAATTGAAAATAAAGACGACGGAACTTTCGATGCCGCATTCCAGCTGGAACATCAATTGGAAAATCCGCTTCAAGCTAATAAATGGGCCATTTATTACAATCAAATTGTAGGAACCCCAATATCCACCACTATAGAGGGGGCAGTGACCATTGAAAGAGTCAATGGTGATTTCTGGCGAATAGCACCTACCCCTGCCTTTGCCTCCCTTCCTGCCCATACTTCATGGCCTATTTCCTATTCCGGCGAAGGGGTTATTAATAAAGAAGCCTGGGGGCCGCTCACCCCATATTTGGTGCTCAACCCAGGTCCAGACGAAACCGTTATTCCTATCGAATTGGAAATTCTCCCTTTTGAAAATGCGGCACAAATCAATCGAGGTTCAACAGACCAAGTTCCCATCCCCACCCCACAAGGAGATTATGAGACCTATGCCAACTTAGCAGATTTAGATCGATTAAGTCTTCCTCCAGTAGTTCCCACCCCAGTGCATTGGGAATATGGGGAAGATCAGGTATCTTTTCCCGAAGGGACTCTTCCAATAAGCGGAGAGGGAAGGGCTATAGATTGGTTGCAAGAAAGCCTCCAAAAAACCCTTGGAATTCCATCGGAAAGAGTTGATCAAACTGATGCTACACTTTCTTTAATAGTGGAGCCCTTAACTATAGACGGAATCACTCGTAGCCCAGGAAGCCATGCTTATGAATTAACCATTCAGCCCAATGGAACTATGATTATCAAAGGCTCCGACCAACAGGGGCTGCTCTATGGAGCTCAATCGCTGATCCAATATCTAACGATTGCCCAAACCAATCAATGGCCACTTTTGGCCCTCTCCATTCAGGATTATCCGCGATACAATTATCGAGGCGTTCACCTCGATGTAGCCAGAAATTTCCAGTCAGCTGATCAAGTAAAATTGTTGCTTTCAGTTATGGGGGCCTACAAACTGAATAAACTTCATTTTCACTTGACGGATGATGAAGGCTGGCGAATTGAAATTCCAGAATTACCTGAATTGACCAGTATTGGCGCATTTCGAGGTCACACTTTAGACGAACAAAATCACCTTTTTCCTGCCTATGGTTCAGGACCAGATCCTAAGAACCCCGAATCGGCAGGCAATGGTTTCTACACCCAGGAAGAATATGCTGATATCCTGGTTCACGCTCAAAAATTAGGAATTGAAGTGATTCCCGAAATCGATCTTCCAGGTCATGCCCGAGCAGCTATTGTAGCCATGAAGCGCAGAGCAGAAAAAACTGGTGATTCCTCGTATTTACTACACGACCCAGAAGATGCTTCAGCTTATGTATCCGTTCAGAATTATACAGATAATGTCATTTGTCCCTGTCAGGAATCTACCTATACCTTTATTGAAACAGTAGTTAGGAATATTTTAGGCATCTACAAGTCAGTAGGCGTTCCTCTGAGTACCCTACACATCGGCGGCGATGAAGTACCCGCTGGAGTTTGGGAAAAATCCCCCGCTTGTGCTCAGCTCATAGCGGCTACACCTTCGGTAAAAAATGTAATTGACCTAAATTATTATTTCGTCCGACGAATGCAGGAAATGCTAAATCGTTATGGATTGAATACTGCAGGTTGGGAAGAAGTGGCCTTAGAAAGGGTTCCAAATGGAAATGGGGGAATGTCCTATAACCCACATCCAGATTTTAAAGGAGGGTCTGTGGTCCCTTATGTATGGAATAATCTATGGGGCAATCAGGATTTGGGCAACCGATTGGCCAATGCCGGTTATCCAGTGGTCTTGTGCGGGGTCACCAACCTTTACTTAGATATGGCCTACAACAAAGATCCCAAAGAACCTGGTTTGACTTGGGGCGGTTTCGTAAATACCCAACGAGTTTTTTCCTTCGCACCAGAAGAAGTTTTCTTTTCCACCACTCAAGATCCTATGGGTCATGCCTTCGACAGAGCTTCGTTTTATTCAGAAATGGAAGCTTTAGAGACCTCATCTAGAAAAAACATCCTCGGAATACAGGGACAACTGTGGAGTGAAACCTTAATGTATCCCGAGCGTCTATCCTATTTTTATTTTCCAAAATTATTAGGCTTGGCAGAAAGATCATGGGCAACCAAACCCAAGTGGGAGACTCAAAAAGATGATCAACTACTAGCAAAAGATTGGGAAGTATTTGCCAATACCATCGGTAAAGGCCAATTGGATTATATAGACGCTGCTTTTGAAGAGGTAAACTACCGAATTCCGGCACCAGGAGTTAGCTTAGAAGACAATATCGTCAAAGTCAATGCCGCATTCCCCGGTCTAATTATCCGGTTTGCAATCGATGAGGCCCCTAATTCTAAAAGCTCTACAATAAATGATGGAACCGTCAACTACCAAAAGGGAATGCAAATAGCCGCTTTTACCAATCAAGGAAATCAAAGAAGTAAAATAGTATATGTAGATGATTTAATACGTAAAGATTAACTTAATTGGGAACTTATATATTAAAAAAAATGTTAAAAAGTAAATCATATTTAAATTAATAGTATATTTGCATCAGAGAATATACTATCCAACGGGTACTCAACTGTCTGACTAAAAATATTACGCGCACATGCGCATAAGATAATAGTGTTTCATAGTGTGAGGGGTAACCGCTTAGGTGGTTGCTCCTTTTTTTTTAAATTTCCCTAACCATAAGTTGTTCAATCAGTTCCATCAATACCTCGTTTCGAGTATTTGACAGACTTTCGAGGAGGGTCATCGCATCATTTTTATAAGACTCCATCAGTGTTTTAGAACTAGATTTAATTCCCAAAGACTCAAAAATACCTTTGACTTTATCGATTTTGTCTTCTTCGGTGCCTTGGTATTCAAAATAACAAGTCCTCAGTTCTCTTCTTTGAAGATCATCAGCAATTTCCATCGCTTTCAAAAAAAGATAGGTCTTTTTATTTTGAACAATGTCTCCTCCAACCTTCTTTCCGAAAAATGCTGGATCACCAAAAGTGTCCAAATAATCATCCTGCAATTGAAAGGCAATCCCAATATTTCTTCCAACCTGTCCCAAGGTATGAATCTCTTTAGGAGAAGCACCAGCCAGAATAGCGCCCATCTGTAAACTTCCAGCGAGCAATGCAGCCGTTTTCAATTCAATCATTTTTACATACTCCTGAATAGCAACCGTTTCTCTTTTTTCAAAATCCATATCCATTTGTTGGCCTTCGCAAACTTCAACGGCTACTTGACTAAATACCCTAAATAAATCAGATTTTTGCTGAAGATCCTTTACCACTTCCAGCGCTTGATAGGCTTGTACCAGCATCACATCGCCAGATAATATTGCGGTGTTGGCTGAGTACTTCTCATGGACAGTAGGTTGACCACGCCTTAAGGGGGCATCGTCCATGATATCGTCATGAACCAAACTGAAATTATGGAAAATTTCAACAGCCATCGCTGCTGGAAGTGCCTTGTGGGGGTCTTCTCCAAATAAATCACAGGCTATTAGAGCTAATACTGGACGAATCCTTTTTCCCCCCAACCGCATAATATAGTTGACGGGTTCATACAAAGAAGCGGGTTGACCAGAAAAATGATTTTGACTTAAAGCCTCTAAAAAGAGTCCTTGAAGAGTTTTCAAAGTATGCATAAGGATAAATTGGTTCCTAAATATACCCCTACAAATTCAATTAATTAATTTTACGTCTTCACAAATTAAAAATTATGAATCCTTTAGATGTCGTAATCATCGGTGGTGGACCTTCTGGAATCAACTGTGCTATTGCAGCTCATCAGGCAGGATTAAAATACCGAGTGCTCGAAAAAGGTATGTTGGTGAATGCCTTATACCATTTCCCTGCCGATATGACTTTTTTCTCTACTTCCAAATTATTAGAAATTGGGAACGTTCCCTTTATTTCGCATGGAGAAAAACCAACCAGAAGAGAAGCATTAGAATA
>CAYPID010000007.1:0-3580 GCA_964410725.1 uncultured Saprospiraceae bacterium | reverse complement strand
GATGAAATTCACCCTAATGTCAAATACTGGATAAGACCAAATATTATCAACCGAATCAAAGCAAACAGTATCACTGGTTATTTCAACACCCAGGTAGTCTCGATTCACGAAAAGAAAGTCGTACTGAAAAATAAAGAAAAGGGAACTTTTGAAATCTCCAATGATTTTGTGTTGGCGATGATTGGATATGAACCCAATTACACTTTATTGGATCGATTGGGAATTGCCTGTAGCGAGGATGCCCTTAGGCTGCCAGATTATAAAAAAGAAACGTTAGAGAGCAATCTCTCGGGTGTTTTCCTAGCTGGTGTGGTCTGTGCAGGAACACAAACCAGCAAATTATTTATTGAAAACACCCGAGACCATGCTCAAATTATCATAGATACCATTGTATCCAGGTTATAAAAGGGTTTAATTCCCCCCTTCTAGCTGTTCACTTCTTTGCATGCGTTGCATGGGATTCTCTCCCATTCCCCATTGGCGTCCTTTAAACAAGTCAAATCTGCTCGGCACTTTACGTGAAGGCCAATAATTATTGTTTCGCTCCGTATCCGCTGTTTCCACGTTGGGATCTAAAACAATCTCCTTTACTTCTTTTTCAAAGAAGAATACTTTGCTTACTTTTTCTGAATTCTTAGCCCAAATCTCGGCTGGAATTCTGACTTCTTCACTTGTGCCATCTGTAAAATTAAAAGCAAGAATAATGGGCATTACTAAACCTCCTACATTGGAGAAATCAATACTGTAATAGTGGTGTCCCCTGTCTAACATTTCCTTTTCCCATGGCTCCAAACTATTTAGAAACTGCTGGTATTCAGCCTGATCTAAGGCGGTTACATTAAGGGGATCGTAATCGTTATAAAAATCCTTTAATCGAGGATCTTTATCTACAGCAGTTTCCATAGATTCATTGCGTAAATCACCGATGTACTTAGGCGCTGCCGCTCTTTCTTCTTTTGCCAATCCTTTTTCTACAAGTGGGTTTTGAGTATTAACCTGAAACCACTGAACTTGATCAATAGCAATATCTACATGATCTGTTGAATAGAACCACCCTCTCCAAAACCAATCTAAATCTACGGCACTGGCATCTTCCATCGTTCTGAAAAAATCTGCAGGTGTGGGGTGTTTAAACTTCCATCTTTGAGCATATTCCTTGAATGCATAATCAAATAACTCTCTTCCCATTACGGTTTCCCGCAAAATATTCAATGCCGTTGCTGGTTTGTCGTACGCATTGTTTCCAAACTGCAATACAGACTCAGAATTGGTCATAATAGGCACCATTCCAGCCTTAGACCCCTTCATATAATCTACAATTTTAGAGGGCTGCCCAGCACCTGAAGGATAATTATGTTCCCACTCTTGTTCTGCGAGAAACTGCAAAAAGCTGTTCAATCCTTCATCCATCCAGGTCCACTGCCGCTCATCTGAATTGACAATCATGGGGAAATAATTATGCCCTACTTCGTGAATGATGACCATAATCATTCCATATTTGATTCTATCGGAATAAGTACCGTCCTTTTCTGGCCGACCGAAATTGAAACAAATCATGGGGTATTCCATTCCAATTCTGTCCGCATGGATAGACCAAGCTAATGGATATGGATAATCGAAAGTAAACTTAGAATAAGTGTTAATGGTATGGGCTACGACTCTAGTAGAGTATTGCTCCCAAAGTGGATTCCCTTCTTTGGGATAAGCAGACATCGCCATTATGGTTTTGCCGTTTTGCTTCACTGCCATAGCATCCCAAATAAATTTTCTTGAAGTTGCAAATCCAAAATCCCGAACATTTTCTGCCTTGAAAATCCACGTTTTCCGCTCGGAAGATTTCTCTTTTTCATTTTCCCGGGCTTCTTCCTCAGTTACAATAAACACCGGATCTTCAGTAGATTTTTTGGCGTCAGCCAAACGCTTTCGCTGCTCACTCGTTAGCACTTCTTTGGGATTCTGGACTTCTCCAGTAGCAGCCACGATATGATCAGCTGGCACCTCAATATGTACCTCAAAATCACCGAAAGTCAAAGCAAATTCCCCCTGCCCTAAAAATTGCTTGTTTTGCCATCCTTCTACTTCATTATAAACCGCCATTCTGGGATAAAACTGCGCAATAGTATAAACTGAGTTGTCATCTTCTGGAAAGTACTCATAACCAGATCTGCCCCCATACCTAAACCGGTCGTTAATGTTGTACCACCACTCCAAACTGAACGTAATGGATTCTCCATTTAAAAGCGGCTTATCTAACTCTATACGCATCATGGTTTTATTAATGGTATATTTCATGGGTTGACCAGCAGCATTTTTAACATAAGCAATGTTAAAGCCTCCATCAAACCGATCATAGAGTTTGCCTAATTGCGTAAAGGACATTCTGGACCCTAATTCCTGTGTCTCAATTTTATGCGTATCAGAATCTTTTGATCGTACATTCTGATCTAGTTGTACCCAAAGATAGGTTAATGGATCAGGGGAATTATTGTGATAAGTTACGGTCTCACTACCACTTAATCTGTTGTTGGCTTCATCCAATGATACCTTAATTAAGTAGTCTGCCTTCTGCTGATAATATTCATGGCCTGGAGCACCTGAAGCTGTTCTGTAGCTATTAGGTGTGGGAAGTTCCTGATACAATTGTCGAAACTTATTGTAGTTTAAATTGGGCTCTTGGGCCGTCAATATGGCACTCATTAGAATTAACCCAAAAAATAAAATCTTTCTATTCATAATAGTTTAAATTGAATTGTGCGTAAAGTAAACAAAATTTTTCTCTACTGTTTAACTAGGGTCATTGATATTATACAGAAGTACTTATTCTATGGACGATGGACAATAATAGTCCCTCCATTAACCTAGTTTGGTTAAAAAGAGACCTTAGGCTTTCTGATCATCACCCTCTGGAAGCAGCAGAACAATCTGGCCTTCCTTACCTGATTATTTATATTATTGAACCTTCAATGGTTCACCACCCCACCACTGCCCTTAGGCATTTACAATTTCAGTACCACTCCATTCAAAAGATGAATCAACAACTGGCTTCATTCGGCCGAGCAATATTCCTTTGTTACGGAGAAGTCATTGAAGTCCTAAAATCCATTGAAGAAAAATTCACTATTAAAAACATATTCAGTTATCAAGAATCTGGATTACCGGAAACTTACACCAGGGATCGAGCGGTATTAGCGTACCTTAATACTAAAAATATCATTTGGAAAGAATTCCAAAGAGATGGCGTCATCCGAGGAATTAAAGACAGAAAGGGTTGGGATAAAAAATGGAAGAAGACTCTTTCCGCCCCTGTTATAGTCAATAAATTTTCCAGGCAGTCTATCACATTTTCTAATCCATGGCCCTTGCCGTCTGCTTTGGTAACAGATTTAAAATCTTATCCTTCAAGCTACCAGCCCCCCGGAACAGACATAGCCTATAGATATTTACATTCGTTTGTTGAAAAACGTGCCGAAAATTACAGCCGCCATATCTCCAAACCAATGCAAAGTCGAACCTCTTGTGCTAGAATATCACCTTACTTGGCATGGGGAAACCTCAGCAATCGACAGGCCTGGCAGTACCT
>CAYPID010000006.1:62443-67933 GCA_964410725.1 uncultured Saprospiraceae bacterium | reverse complement strand
TGGTGGAACTGGTAGACACGCAGGACTTAAAATCCTGTGGCCATTGCGGCCGTGCGGGTTCAAGTCCCGCTCCGGGCACATTTTTTCTCCCCAAATAGTTAATGGCTCGTTTTCCTAGCTGTTTTTAATGTTTAGCCAAACTGCTAAAAAGACTAAACTTCCCCCAAAGATCATAGATTTCGTCGGGCTTTCTCCGAAGAATAACCATGCACCAAGTATCCCATAGACTGGCTCTAAAAATGTGGTCATACTTGCTGAAGTGGCGGAAATGGATTTCATTCCAGCTATAAACAAGGTGTGTGCCAAGGCTGTAAAAATTAATCCAAGTGCAGCTAATTGGGTTATGGTTGAAAAACCTATTTGGATTTCGGATACCCATAAAAATGGTAGAAGAAAGATCAAAGCAACCAAATCCTGGTAAAAAGATAGGGTTATCGCATTAATGTTAACCAAATTTTTTCGGTTATAAATGGTTAAAACAGCAAAAGTTAAACCTGAAATAACCCCAATACAAGCCCCTAAAAAATATTCAATTGTTATTTTGGAATCGCTGACCATTGCCAAAATTCCACAAAAGGCTATTAGGGCCGTTATAATATTATTTCTTTTGAAGACTACCTTTAATATAAAAGGTTCCAATAAAGAAGTGAATATTGGAAAAGTTGAAAAGGTCAATAAGCCTATGCCAACGGAACTTAATCTTATAGATTCAAAAAAGGTAACCCAATGAATAGCTAACAAAATACCCGAGTATATTAGGACCTTTGAGTTTTCAATTGTTTTGAAGCTCATCAAACTTCCCCTCTTGATCATACCCAATATACCAAGACCGCAAACTGCAAAAAATAATCTACCTAATACTATAATATGTGCAGGTTGCTGAATCCATTTTCCAAATAAACCTGAAAATCCAAATAGCAAAACTGCTAAATGGATTTTCAGGAAGTGAATAGATATTTTCAATTTAATGATTTAAAGCTATTCAATCACTAGCATTGATTTTGTTTCTGAGAACCCTTGACTAGTTTTTAAAGAGTAATATAACATCCCTTGAGGTAATTCTTTACTCAACAATTGAAGAATATGCTTACCCTTGTTATAGTTGCCCTTTAATACTTTAATAATCTTACCATTTAAGTCAGTTATGGTAAATTCAATATCGCTGGTTTCTGGTAAACTAAAGCCAATATTAGTAGTACTCTTGAATGGGTTTGGCGCATTTTGTTCCAAAGTAAACGAAGTTTCTGCCAAGGAACTTGAAGTAAAGTGAAGGCTCACGCCCATAGCCTCTCCTAATAAATTATAGGCTTCAGCATTTAAATAGCGTGAGCTCACCTTCAACAAATCGCTCAATTTTGAATCTTCTTTAGCTTGGAATACCAAACCAAACATTTCATTATTCTTAGCATCCCCATTCCAACTGGTGAGGATGATTCCTTCTTCTATGAATCTGGTTCCAAAGTTATCTTCTTTGGCAGCCATTTCTTGAATTTTTTGTAATTCCAATTTACCTGGATCAAATTCTAAGGCAAACTGGTAACCCAATACTTTTGAGGCCTCTGCATTAAATCTTACTGTGTATTCCTTTCCCTTTTCCAATAGGACATCCTCTACAATAAATTCGAATACCTCTCCTGATCTAGGTTGAATATCCAAGGTGGCGCTATTATTTACATCCCCTAGTTTAACAGCAACAAAGTCTGCAGAATTGATAGATTTATCCAGATTATTGATGTTTAAAACTTCAGGGAAGTTATCCGCCCAAGGGTTCCTAGGATTAGAAAAGTTATAGGAAGTTGGAATGAATCTCCAGGTTTTATTACTGCTAAATTCATCAGAAATACTCAAAATAACCTTTCTCATTTGAATCAAATCTAAAGTCGTAATGCTTTTAGAATTGTTTACATCAGCTGCAATCAATTGATATGGACTATCTAGTGGCTTAACGCTTAAGATGTGCTTACTAATTAAGACCATATCAAAGGTTGAAACTCCATTTGCCGCAGGCGTCACTTTCTTAGGTGTTATGGAATAATCCATTCCCATGGTTAAATTATCAAACATAAAGTCTCCATTATTGCTGCTCATGACCATTCTATTGTCAGATCCACTCATCACCAATTCAACCCCTTTTACCAATTCATCTTCTTCTGTGGTCACTAATCCTGAAATTGAGGCCTGAACAATGGTAGTGGTATTACAAGAATTCACATTATCTTGAACATCTACCGTCGTTGAACAGTAATCTCTATTGCCTACTCCATCTTCCATGACTACATAGACGGTAAATAAATCATCTGTCTCTGATATTAAGTCAATTGCACCCGATTCGTTAACGTCAATACAAGTAAATAAGGCTGATGAAGATAAATCCGGGCTATTAATGATGGTTGTTGCATCCGTCACCTGATCAAAATCACTACCATTGAAATTTTCAGCTCTTAAAATATAGTAGGTATAATCAGGGTGACAATCCGAAATTACAGTATTGGAATTAATAAAATCAATTGCTTGAACAGACATTTGTAAATCCCCTGCTTGATTGCTATTAGGCATCAACTCAATTGCTAAACCTTCAATACATATTGGTGCTGGCGCTTTGGCGTCATAAACTTCAAATTGAATATCTTCTACTCTAACATTGCCGCATCCATCACTAGCAATAATCCTGTAGGAATGCGTTCCAATAGGCACCAATTCATCAGTGATGGTTACTTCGTTACCAGATTTAATGGCTACATAATCTCCAGTACTTAAATTAAAATCAAAGTTTTTGTCTGATCTGGTAATTGGGCCTTGACCATCATTATTAATATCTAAAAGAACATCAACTATTTGAATTTGCTCAGATACAGAAGTGCAACCATCGGTTACATTTGCAGCAATGGTCACTTCTCCAGGGCAGTAATCCATGCCAGTACCTGCGTTATTGTTATAGCTTTCGAATCGAAGATCTGTGGTGGTAAATTCGATAGTGGGTTCTTCATCATCATACACCTTAACCACCTGAGTATATTGAAAATAACCCGCTTCATAGCCTGTTCCTGTGCTATAAGTCATCAAATCTGCTCTTTTGATGAAACTGGAAGGGTTATAATCTTGAGGATCAGTAGAAGTCCAGTAAGCAAACGTACTGGAATCAGTTGTACCACTATACTTCACGTTAACAGTTACTTTCTCTCCTAAAATTTGATCGCCATCTTCATCCCTACTGATTACGATAGGAACTCCGTCACCATCATATTCACACCAATTGATTAGCCGGTATGTTCTAAATTCTTTATAACACTCATTGGCTGTGGCAGCAAAAGTTTCCACCGGAAGATTGCTAAGCGTGATTAGATCACAAGAGTTTTCTGACCACTGTATGGGGTCAGCCTCGACTACAGCTCCACAGGTAATACTTGTATCCGCTGGAAAAGTTATGTAATAATCGTGGTTCTCTACAAACGTGATAGTCTTACTACAAATCTGAGATTCTAGCGCATTAGAATTATTTACAATTCGATATTCTCTTGTCACAGAACCAACGCCACAAGATGATATATTAGAGGTGGTTCCTACCACTTGCAGTACTGATCCGCAAATGGAAGAGGCTAGAACATTTTCTAAAGTAACATCAGTAAAAAACTCATCCCAGGCTCCTTCTGTATTAAGGTTTCCTGAGGGTACATCATCGCAGTTATAAACATAGGTTTGAGTGTTTAAATCATAGCATGAGGGGTCTGTTTTATCTTCTACGTTGATGTACATCCAGCATAAGCTGCTAAGGCCATTAATTCTATCTTCAGTTACTCTCATTTCTGCAATTACATCTTGTTCACCAGCCGCTACATCTACACAATAGAAAGGTAAATCCGCTCGCCATTCTGTATAGTAAATACCTTGGTAAACTGTCATTCTTCCCTGGTTAATGGCTTCCGTTTCAGACATTTCCAAAAATGCCAACCAACTATTTACTGCATCACTTCCACTGGTTCCCAACTCCCTTCTAACCTCCACATTGACATCAAAACAGTTGTCTTTAGAACCTTCATCTATGCGAGTAGCTTCCAACCAAGCTGTACCGTTGGTGGTAGAATCTAAATTATTAAATGAATTGGAATAATTGGTAAGGGAAACATTTCTTATATCATCAATCACACAAGAAGGAGCAACTCCATCTGAAATTGCAAATGCGCTACTAATAGTATCTTGATTTCCACAATTGTCTGTGGCAGTCCACACCACAGTATAATCTCCCACTGTCAAATTTAAAACATCTACTGAACCTGTTCCAGCTGGATAATAGGCAATAATATTACCCTGATTATCTCGAACTGAAATTTCAATTTCGATATTTTCTGTTGCTGTACATAAATCGGTAGCACTTCCCCTTTGAATTCTGGCAGAACCATTGCAATTGTAGGAACTGATGGCAGTACTAATACTTCCTGCCACTGCGGTCGGAGGCGTCCAATCACCCACTTTTATGATTTGATTGTAAATCACAGATGTACCTGGTCTACACCAATCATAAATGGTCCATTCTCTTCTGAACCTATAGCTTTCTTCACAAGCATCTACCCTAGCCACATCTCTGTATGCAGCTCCTAAATTACAATAGGCTGATTCGGGGGTCAAATCAATAATTCCGCTTAGAGTTACCAAGAAAGGATAACCTGTAGTCCTAGGAGAAGGATGTCCATTTTCTAAGGTATATATATCTCCAATATCATCGCATTCCACAAAACTGGTATAATGAGGCAGTCTAATATCCAATAGGCTCGGGGTTCTAAAATTCATAGTAATGGAACACTCATCTGTGGTATTTTTAGCCCCTGCATCTTGAACTACATATCTTCTGGTAATTTGACCACTTAAATTTAATCCAATCAATCCATCTGATCCTTGGTCAATACCACAATCTCCAAATCCAGTGTAAGTATCTGAAATGGTAACATCCCAATCGCTACAATTTTCGAAAACCAAGGGTTTGAATCCATAATTATACTGAAGGAGTTCTACTGTCTCCACCGAATCGTAATAATAATCCAAGGATCTAAATGTGTCTGGATTGCCAGCTGTACTTAGTAGGGTTGCAGCCAAATCATTCCAATAATTTCCAACAGCTGTTATTGTGGTATCTGTTCCGAATAAATTAGCTAAAAGATCTACCCTTCCTCCAGTTAAATATTGAGTCTGAGTCAAGGTTACACTTCTCGGCAGCATTACCTTTTCTAAGTCACCGCACAAAAAGTCAAAATATTTGTATTTGGTATCAATTAAGAGGGGGTTACCATTAATAGTATCCAGTAATACCGCTCCATCTACATTGGTATCGTATTGATTTCTCAACACATATAATTCGAAATCACCAGTGGCATTAGGTTCTCGAGAAGTAACTACCAATTCATATGACTGTCCTGCCAACAATTTTAAATCTATTCTTACAATCGGGTAAGGATACAGAAGCCAGGGAGCAAAAATATCCGAAGTGTCTACAAATGT
>CAYPID010000006.1:3104-62343 GCA_964410725.1 uncultured Saprospiraceae bacterium | reverse complement strand
TGTAGGACAACCTGCACCGGTGAATACCATGGAAGTACTTATAGTAGCTTCACAAAGTGAATCTAAAGGAACTATAAAACCCCTTTGACACGCGCACTGTGCATCAGCAGAGGTTTTGGCTACGCCAAAAGTGAAAAAGAATACCAATCCAATATAGGATAGCATTTTAATCGGGTTAAAGAATTTGGGCTGTTTCATAATTGTTAGCGATTTGAATAAAAACTTGTGGTTATACCAATAAATATTTTGTTACCTATTGGACATAGCTATCCCGAGCAGTATTATGTCATTTTTTAAAACATACTGATAATCAGGGAAATAGAAATTAAAGTGAAACGAACAGAAAAAAACAGTTCTGTTGTAACCTAAATTTCTAAGTTGCAAATCCAGTTATAAACTGTAATAGCAATAACGATGCCAAAAAAAAAGTAGGTGGCCAAAAGCCAGTTTTAAACACAACAAACGCTAAAATGAAAAACAACTTTTTTTTAGTCGAGTTATCGACTCCTTTGAAAGTTGTAAAGAGTGGCGTCAGTTATGGGATTATGATTTGGACCTTTCGGTCACAGAGCAAAAATATAAATTTATTTATTTCACACCAAAAAAATTTCAAATAAATAAAATTAAATTATTTCACCTACCACTTGAAAGCACCATTCCTTTTATTAAATGGTTCAATTTATTGTTTTGCTGAAGCTGTTCCAAAGTTAAGTGAAACCGGTAATTCCAAAAGTGATTAGGATTACTAGGGACATTAATTCTCTCCTTTTCAGCAGGAATTTTAGACCAATCTGGATCCAATCCCAATAAATCTTGGAGGGGGAAAATTGCCCACATTCCAGGCCAATTGAGATGTAAATTAATGATTCGTTGTACTAGAAAATGATTACATTTTCTCGGTGCCTCTCCTGATAACTTCAAAATAAAATTGAAAAAATATTGGATATCTGCCTTCGGTGCTGTTTCCCACCATAACCTTATGGGTTCCATATCATGGGTAGATGTACTCATAACAGATAAATAAGGAACATCCTCTTTTTCAACAAAAAGATGAGCAGGATTTTTCGACATCCTTTGAATTTCAAGACTGAGTATTCCAAGGTCATTCATGACTCCGGGAACACAAGAGGGAATCATACCTAAATCTTCCCCACAAATCAACATATTAGTAGCGCCTATTACCTCTGGAAGTTTGGCACGGGCTTCCTTTTCCCAAAAACCCTCTTGTCTTACGTAAAAATAGTGATGGTATAAATTAGATAATTGATCTTGAAGGCGGTGATCTAAAAGTTGAAAACTTTTAGTCTCGTGGAGATTAAACCTCGGATGGAGTTGTCCCTTATTATCTTCTATCAGGAGAACATTGGACATTAAGTTAAAAATCTTGTCTATCAGATTTCTCTTCTCAGGTATTGTAGCTAAAAAATGCTGAACTTTTCTCTGGGTGTTAACTTCTTCTTTAAAACTATAATCTGATCTAAGGAGTTGTTCTTTCACCCATGAGGTATCTTCACCGAAAGTATCTAATAGAATATCCTCTGTGATATAAGGTTGGGTGAATCTACTTGGCTGATCATGGTATCCTATTGCTAATAAATCTTGAGAATTTAATGGAACTGCGGGGTTAAAAATCCCCAAAATACCTTGAATTTGTTGATATGGGATTTCCCATATTCTAAAAAATCCTAATATATGGTCAATACGAAAGGCGTCGAAATATTTGGAAAGATGCCGAAATCTATTTTTCCACCAACTAAATTCATCCTTGGCCATCTCTTTCCAATTATAGGTAGGAAATCCCCAATTTTGTCCATTCTTAGCAAATGCATCTGGAGGAGCTCCTGCTTGGCCATCCATATTATACAAATGAGGTGCTACCCAGGCATCCACACTGTTTCTATAAATACCTATTGGCAAATCACCTTTTAAAACAATTCCTTGTTCTCTCGCATAATTGGCTGCTTGGGAGAGTTGAAGGTGCAAATGGTATTGAATGAAAGAATAAAAAAGTAGATCCTTTTTTTCAAAATACACCTTAATGTCAGGATTGTAATCTGAATATCCCTCCCATTTCTCAAAGTTTACAGTTTTAAATTGATCTCTAAGCAAACAAAAAAGGGCATATTCATCTAACCAATGCCAATTTTCAGCAATAAAATCCAAAAATCCCTTGTCTTGAATAATACTTCCATAGTTTTCAGAATAAACTGCGCGAGATATTTCCATCTTTATCCTAATCACCTCTTCATATTGAAGGGTATCAAAAGAATTCAACTTTTTAATGAGAGGAGTCAATTGATCTTTGGGCACCCCAATTTGTTCAAGATTCAAATAAATAGGATGCAAAGCAAATACAGAGATGGCAGCATAAGGATAGGAATCTTGATTGGTATAGGTGGCAGAAGTATCATTAATAGGCAAAATTTGTAGAATTTTCAACCCTATTGATTTGGCCCAGTCAATCGCAGGTATTAAATCGAGAAACTCCCCCACTCCTAAACTATTATTGGATTTCAGAGAAAAAATAGGGAGTGCTACTCCTGCACCTTTCCATTTTTCTTTATCTAAACGAGGAGGTTCCAAATGGAATATCTGATTTAGACAATCTTCATCCACTCTCAATTGTCTATTATCTCCCCTTTCCCATCTAATAACTCTTCTTTGATTGGTGGAATAAATTGCAAACTTAAATTCTAAATTATCTTGAGATTCAGCTGAAAATTCAATTTCCCATTGCGGGTAATTACTTCCGTCTAGTATTAAAGGATTTTCAATATTCCATTGACCAAACGCCTTTGCATTGCCTGTAATACAAAGTTTTTCATCTTGAAGTAAGGGAACGTATTCTGTCTTAATCTTACATCTTTGGTGGGCAATTGATTCAGTGAAAAACTTCTCTTTTTTTCGAATTGATCGTGCAAAAATAACCTTAGTAAATGCGTCTGACTGTAACGCCTTTTGCTCAGCATTAATAACTTGCCAATAATCAGATAGAAAAATAGAGGACATTACATCCAAAAGCTGAAGTTTACGCCCCAATCCAGATTCAAAGATGACCTTATTATCATTTTCATCTAGTAGAAAATATTTGTAATCCAAAACTTTGATACTTGTATTGAAATCTAACCAACCACACCAAATATCTCCTGGCAGATAAGATAGGATTAGTCCCATTTGGGGGTTGCCATTTCCCAATTCAGGAATGTTTCCACACACCCCAATTTGTTCTCCCCATTTGGTGGCATAGCGAATTGAAAATTTTATTTTCATAAGTATTATTTCATTCTAATAGATGCTGAAAGATACGAATGGAAAAGTTTATTTTTGCGAAACATAATCAACTTCAATATGGGACGAGCATTTGAATATAGGAAAGCCAGAAAAATGAAACGTTGGGCCAATATGGCCAAGGTATTTACCAGGGTAGGAAGGGAAATCTCAATAGCGGTAAAGGAGGGTGGCGCAGATCCTAATTACAACGCTAGGTTAAGAATGGCCATCCAGAATGCGAAGGCTGCCAATATGCCAAAAACCAATGTAGATAATGCTATTAAAAAAGCCACCTCAAAAGATGCTACAGACTACCAAGAAATAGTTTACGAAGGCTACGCACCACACGGGATAGCGGTTATTGTAGAAACAGCTACAGATAATCCAACAAGAACAGTTGCTAATGTGAGACATATATTTTCAAAAAATGGCGGAAATTTAAGTACATCTGGTTCTGTTGATTATCTCTTTACAAGAAAGGCAACTTTCAAAATTGCCACCCCTTCTATGGAAATTGAGGATCTTGAATTTGCATTGATAGATTTTGGTTTAGATAGTTTGGAAGCAGAAGAAATGCATATCGTTCTGCATTGTGCTTTTGAAGATTTTGGCAAACTACAAAAGGGACTGGAAGATTTATCCCTTGAAGTTCTTGAATCAGAATTACAAAGAATTCCTGGTCACACCATAAAGCTTGAGGATGATCACGCGGAAGAGGTCATTAAACTTATCGAAAAAATGGAAGAAGATGAGGACGTGGTAAACATATTTCACAATATGGATATGTCTGAATAATTTAGGTTTTGGGGTAGAGAGATAGGCCTTTTGCATATTGAATCATAAACCTCTCTGCCTCTTCAAAATCATTTTTTATATGTCCCTCGAGTATAGCTTCCCTAATTGCTGTTTTTATAGTTCCTACTGTTTTAGATGGTTTTAATCCAAAAGTTTCCATAATAAATTCACCAGAGATAGGTGGTTGCCAATTTCTCAAATGGTCCTTTTCTTCTACCTCTTCTAATTTTTTCCGAAGGATTTCATAGTTTTCTAAATACCTCTTAACCTTTTTTTCATTTTTTGAAGTAATGTCTGCTTCGCATAAAATCATTAGGTCGTCAATATCATTCCCAGCATCAAATAACAACCTTCTTACCGCGCTATCTGTGATATCTTCTTTGGTCAGGCTTATAGGTCTCAAGTGCAGTCTGACTAATTTTTGGACATATTTCATTTGGTGGTCCATTGGTAGCTTTAGACTCCTAAATATTCTCGGGACCATAGCTGCGCCAACAACTTCATGGCCGTGAAAAGTCCACCCCAATTTTTCTGAAAATTTTTTGGTTTGAGGTTTGGCAATATCGTGAAGGATTGCTGCCCATCTTAACCAGAGGTTATCAGACTTAATAGCAACATTATCCAAAACTTGAAGCGTGTGATAAAAATTGTCTTTATGCCCTACCCCTTTAAAATTTTCCACTCCATATAATTTAACAAAATCGGGAAAAATCTCTTGGAGTAACCCAGCCTTGTACAAGAGCAGAAATCCAGTCGAAGGTCTAGGAGATAGAATAATCTTATTCAGTTCGATCGCAATTCTCTCCTTTGAAACAATTTCGATGCGGTGAGCCATACTTTGAATGGCCTTAAAGGTATCTGCATGAATTTCAAAAGCCAATTGAGAAGAGAACCTAATCGCTCTCATCATTCTCAGCGGATCATCTTCAAAAGTTTTGTGGGGATCTAAGGGAGTCTTAATCAATTTTTGATTTAAATGTTCCCTGCCATCAAACGGGTCAATTAAAGTACCATAATCAATTTCATTTAAACTTAAGGCTAAAGCATTGATGGTGAAATCTCTCCTGTTCTGATCATCTTCTAAAGTTCCCTCTTCCACACTAGGTTTCCTGGAATCTGGACTATAAGATTCTTTTCTAGCCCCCACAAATTCCAATTCCAGGTTTTTATATTGGACCATGGCTGTTCCATACCTTTTATATACAGTGACTTTAGGCTTGCGAGAAATACTTTCGGAAAACAATTGGGCCAGTATAATTCCACTCCCAAGGCATACAATGTCGATATCTACAGATGGTCTTTGGAGCAATTTATCGCGGACATATCCACCTACTAAATAGGTTGGAATCTTTTTTTCTTTGGCAATTTTTGAAAGCAAGGAAAAAACCTCTTCCTCGGCAGAAGTTAGATCAAATAGCAAGGGATTCTCTTTCTTTTAGTTCATTAAAATAGGCTTCTTTTAAATCGTCCAGCACAGCAAAAAGTACTTCAGGATCATTTTCCATAACCAACTTATTTCTCCATGATTTAATTCCCGGTATTCCTTTAAAGTAGTTAGTGTAATGCCTTTTCATTTCATTGATTCCAATGGTAGTACCCTTCCATTCAATTGAATGTTGAAGGTGTTGTTTGACTGCTTCTAGTCGTTCTGAAAAATCGGGCTTAGGACAATGCTCCCCTGTATGAATGTAGTGTTTAATCTCTCTAAACACCCATGGGTTTCCGATACTTGCCCTACCTATCATGACCCCATCCACTCCATACTTATTCTTATATGCTACAGCTTTTTCGGGAGAATCAATATCTCCGTTACCAAAAACTGGTATGTGTAATCGAGGATTCTCTTTGACCTTGGCAATCCAAGTCCAGTCTGCTTCCCCTTTATACATTTGCTTACGAGTTCGCCCATGAATACTTATAGCTTGGATACCAACATCTTGCAACCTTTCAGCCACTTCAACAATTTTGATAGATTGTTCGTCCCATCCCAACCTTGTTTTGACGGTAACTGGAAGATTAGTTGATTTGACAATTGCTTCGGTGAGCGCTACCATTTTCGGAATATCTTGAAGAATGCCCGCTCCTGCCATTTTACACACCACCTTTTTAACAGGACAACCAAAGTTAATGTCTAGTAATTCCGGTTGAGCCTCCTCCACAATTTCAGCAGCTCTTACCATAGAATCCAATTCAGCCCCAAAAATTTGTACACCAATTGGCCTTTCTTCATCGTATATATCCAATTTCTGGAGGCTCTTAGCGGCATCTCTAATTAATCCCTCGACAGATATAAATTCAGTATACATCATATCGCAACCGTTGGATTTGCATAGCGCTCTAAATGGAGGATCACTCACGTCTTCCATTGGAGCTAACAATAATGGAAATTCAGGTAATTCAATATTCCCAATCTTTACCATAGTTTACATTTTATTTTATATTCAAGCGATTATTTTGAGTTATTGTCCCTTAGGCTATAAATAAACTCCAAAGTTAATTTTTCGCAAAACCAATGTCAAAGACTTTAGCAACCAAAAAAAGATTTTAAATTTACAATATCGGAAACCTAAAACCAATTACACTATGAGCCTACTTATTATTTTAATATTTGTAATCGGCTATTTGGCCATCGTCTTTGAACATCCCCTAAAATTAGACAAAACCGTACCTGCTCTTTTGATGGCAGCTTTAGCCTGGGCGGCGCTAGCTTTAGGTTTTCACCAAGGTGGATTATCTGTCATTGATACGCACGATCATGTATTTTCGATGCTTGGAAGCCATGGTGGAGATGAGGCCGATGAAGGATTCAAAAATGCTTTGCTTCATCATTTGGGGAAAACAGCCGAAATTTTAGTGTTTCTGATTGGTGCCATGACCATTGTGGAAATCATTGACCTACACAGGGGCTTTTCGGTTCTTAAAAGTTATGTTAAAACTAAGAATAAGAAAAAATTATTATGGATCGTGGGTGGATTAGGTTTTATCCTTTCTGCCATTATTGATAACCTCACTGCTACCATAGTATTGGTTACATTATTGAGAAAAATAGTTCCTGATAAATTAGAAAGGTTATGGTTTGTCGCCTTGATTGTTATTGCTGCTAATGCAGGTGGTGCTTGGTCTCCTATTGGCGATGTCACAACAACTATGTTGTGGATTGGTAATAAGGTATCTGCTGAGGGTCTTATTGAATATTTGGTAATACCGTCCATCGTTTGTTTTGTAATTCCATTTTTTATCGCTTCTTTGATGCCTGCATTCAAGGGGAAAATTAAAGACAATACAGAAGATATTAATCCTGAAGATGATAACAAGTTATTGAGCTCATCTAAAATGTTATTTTTGGGATTAGGGATGATTGTTTTTGTTCCAGTATTTAAAATGATTACGGGACTCCCACCCTATGTAGGCATGATGCTTAGCATGGGGATTGTTTGGCTAGCCTCCGAATATATACATCCAGAAGAAGATTTTACCGATGAAAGGAGAGAAATGTACTCTGCACACCATGCACTTTCAAGAATTGAATTTTCCAGCATTCTTTTTTTCCTTGGTATTTTAATGGCCGTAGCAGCACTGGAAAGTTTAGTTTTCGGATCTGTAATGCGAGGGGGTGAAGAGATTCAAGTAGGGACTTTGCGATATGTGGCTGAGCTATTAGATGGTGCTATTCCCAATCAAAATATTGTGGTGATGTTGCTTGGGGTTGCGTCCGCCATCATTGACAATGTCCCACTGGTTGCAGCTTCTATGGGAATGTACGATCAACCTATCGATTCTTCTTTGTGGCACTTTATTGCCTATGCTGCTGGTACGGGTGGAAGTATGTTGATTATTGGATCTGCCGCCGGTGTGGCAGCAATGGGGATGGAAAATATCAACTTTATTTGGTACTTAAAAAATATAGCCTGGTTGGCATTAATTGGATTTTTAGGGGGTGCCTTTACTTTTATAGGTATTGTATCTATTTTCCTTTAAAATGAAAGATAAATGGGTTTATTTTTTAATGCTCTGCCTAAACTTTTCAGGTTGTGTTGGTATTGCTGAAAAACAAATTATAGGTGAGTGGAAAGCCGTATCGCTAAAAACTGATTCCACCACCTACTTCGAGGAGGTGGCATCAGTTTACCTTAATATTAATCCCGGTCAACAATATCAATTTACCGGTACACTAGGTTATCAGGAAGAAGGCCATTTTGAATTAAAGGATTCTTTTATTTTTCTAGAAACAAATCAATCGGAGATGAATCCCATAGTTTTGAAAATAAAACGGATTCAAAAGGATACTTTGATAATTGAAATGAAAGGGCAACAAGAGCTAACCTTTGTTCAATAAGGATGGATAAAGGACTAATCCGCCCCTAAGTTTTATGGTTAAGGTGAGGGTACTTTTTTCGATTTTCACTGATTGATAGTGGATACTTAAGTCCTTTAAATTTCCTATTTTCATTAGGAGCTGGGTAATATCATCTTTAATTTTCGAATTAACTAATTGCTCTAAGCGGTTAACAATTAATTGGTGTAAGGATTTCTTAAAGCTCAAATGGGCCATATGAGCTAAAAAATTATTGGTTTCTAATTTGCTGTTCACATCCTTTAATAGCAGTTTTCCGCTATTCGCATCCAAAACAATTCCACAACTAGTTTTCATGTATCCCCTAAAGGGATGTTTGATTTGGGTAATGATATGAATTTGCCCTTCCTCTAATTTCAACAATACCAATCCCAGGGAAATTCCTAAGTAAGTGGAATGCTCAATATTTATTTTTTTAGATAATTTCCTTAATGCCTCGTTGAAAATAGACCATTCAACCAACACCTGTCCGGAAGTATATTGGGATTGATCAGATAAATGGATTTCTACTTTATTATGATGGAGAATAGGAATTAAATCTGGATATAACTCCACACCTACCCGACCATCGACCATTAATCCCACCAATATTGAATCCTTATGGACTTGTATAGGTCCAATGTGAAAAACTAAACCATCTAGCTTAGTCCATATATTAGGGTATTGGAGGTTCAAAACCCTAATTTTTTCATTGATTATTTGGTTCAAAAAAATTTTCCATCCTTTAACAATGAAATGGTTCCATTTCCAAGATACCTGAGGAATCTCCCCTTCTTCTATTCTTAGATTGATATTTGAAATTCCCTTTACAAAGGGCAAATGCTGTAAAGACCATTTGAATTTGATGGCAAGTTGATTTGGATTGGAACTTACCTCAACAGATAAAAAATCCCTAATTACCAACCGCTTAATCAAAAAATGAGGTGATTCAGATAATTTTTTATTCCCCCATTCCAGCAGCAGATTTTTCTTCAGGACCACTTCTAAATCCATGCACAACATTTATTAATTACCGATTTATTGGCAATTAAAATCAATTTAACTATTTTTCAGTATAACTTAAATAAGAAAGTATGATTAAGCAAACCAAATTTCTATTTCAATTGGTTCTGATGATTCTTCTGATCCATTTGCCCAATTTAATGGAGGCTCAAAAAGGCAGAAAGAAAAATTCCTCTGAACCTAAAGAAACGATTCAAAAAATAGATGAACAAAATTTTAGCAGTCTTTCATACCGACATATTGGACCATTCCGGGGAGGACGGGCTGCGGCTGTTACTGGCGTTCCTGGAGAACCAAACTTGTACTATATGGGAGCGACTGGAGGTGGAGTATGGAAAACTGAGAATGGGGGGCAAACCTGGAATAATATTTCCGATGGCTTTTTTGGGGGATCCATAGGTTCCATTAGTGTGGCGCCATCTGACCATAATGTAATTTACGTTGGTGGAGGTGAGCACACCGTAAGGGGTAATGTTTCTGCTGGTCATGGAATGTGGCGTTCAGAAAATGGCGGAAAAACTTGGGAATCTATAGGAATGGAAAATGCCAAACACATCCCTAGAATCAGAGTACATCCTAACGATTATAATATTGTATTTGCGGCAGTACTGGGCAATTTATTCAAGCCAACTAAAGACCGCGGAATTTATAAAAGTACGGATGGAGGTAAAACTTGGAAACAAGTATTATTTGCCAATGAACAAGCTGGTGCCTTTGAACTAGTTATGGATCCCAATAACCCAAGAATTATGTATGCCTCTACCTGGCGAATCCAAAGAACTCCTTACAGTTTAGAAAGTGGTGGAGAGGGCTCTGAAATTTGGAAAAGTACGGATAGTGGGGAAACCTGGAAAAAAATAACAGCTGCTCCTGTTCTTCCTAAGGGTACACTGGGAGTTATTGGTTTGGATGTATCTCCAGTTAATTCAGATCGGATCTGGGCAATTATAGAAGCAGATAATGGAGGCGTATTTAGATCAGATGATGGTGGATCTACCTGGCAAAAAGTCAATAGTGATCGTTCATTGAGACAGAGGGCTTGGTACTATACCAGAATTTACGCTGATACCAAAGATGCTGACCTGGTGTATGTTCTTAATGTTGCCTTCCATAGGTCTGCTGATGGTGGAAAAAATTTCGAATCCTTCAGAACGCCACACTCCGATCATCACGATCTTTGGATAGCTCCTGAAAATAATCAAAGGATGATAGTTGCTGATGATGGTGGAGCCCAAATCAGTTTTGATGGAGCACAAAATTGGAGCACCTATTTTAATCAACCAACGGCTCAATTTTACAGAGTAACTACAGACAATCATTTTCCCTATCGAATATATGTTGCTCAACAAGATAATTCAACTTTGAGAATCAATCATCGATCTGATGGATCAAGTATAGATGAATCCGATTGGGAGGAGACTGCAGGTGGAGAAAGTGCACATTTGGCCATTGATCCTTTAGATCAAGACATTGTATATGGTGGTAGTTACAGCGGCTATCTGCAGCGGTACAACCACAGAACTAAGCAATCTCAAAACATTACCGTTTGGCCCGATAATCCAATGGGTTATGGAGCTGAAGGTATGAAATATAGGTTTCAATGGAATTTCCCAATTTTCTTTTCTCCCCATCAACCCGATAAACTATATGCGCTTTCTAATCATGTGCACGTCACAACGGATGGAGGACATTCCTGGAAATTGTTAAGTGATGATTTAACTAAAAACGAAACTGATAAACTTGGACCATCAGGAGGACCAATCACAAAAGATAATACTAGCGTTGAATATTACTGTACCCTATTCGCAGGAGCAGAAAGCCCCTACGAAGAAGGGTTAGTTTGGGTCGGCTCTGATGATGGTCTTTTGCATTTGACCAAGGACGGTGGACAAACTTGGGAAAATGTTACCTCAGAACTATTTCCAGAATATCTCATGATCAATAGCATTGAACCCGATCCATTTGTAAAAGGAGGAGCCTTCATCGCTGGCACACAATACAAATTAGGGGATGAACAACCCTATTTATTTTACACTTCTGATTATGGTCAGACTTGGAAAAAAATAGTAAATGGCATAGCCCAAAATCATTTTACCAGAGTTTTGAGAGCAGATCCTAAGCGACAGGGACTCCTATATGCCGGAACTGAATCAGGGATGTATATTTCATTTGACAACGGAGAAAATTGGCAATCCTTCCAACTGAATCTTCCGATTGTTCCGATTACAGATTTGACCATCAAAAATGATAATTTAATTGTAGCCACTCAGGGAAGAAGTCTTTGGATGATTGATGACCTAACGGTATTGCATCAGATTTCTGAAGAGGTAACCACTAAGCCTTTTCACCTTTTTCAACCCATGCCAAGTTATAGAATTGGTGGCAGAGGATGGGGTCGCGCTTCTTCTACGGCAGGAGAAAATCATCCAGGCGGTGTTATGATTTATTTCAATATTAACGAGGAAATAACAGACTCAACAGCATATACTTTAACGATAAAAGATGCTGAAGGAAGCGAAATAAGATCATTTTCTACCCAATCTAAGGAGCGAGATGAACAACTAAAAATTACTCAAAATGGAAATAGGTTTATTTGGAACATGAGATATTCAGATGCCCTTTCCTTTAAGGGGTTAATCATGTGGGCGGCTTCTACCAGAGGTCCACTAGCGGTTCCTGGCACATATACAGTTACCATCTCCAATGGGAAAATGGATGAAACTCAGGAATTTGAAATACTTGGAGATCCGAGGTCACCAGCTACTCA
Organism: uncultured Saprospiraceae bacterium; assembly: GCA_964410725.1. Lineage (GTDB taxonomy): Bacteria > Bacteroidota > Bacteroidia > Chitinophagales > Saprospiraceae > CALAZP01. Next base: position 50,155 of record CAYPID010000006.1, on the reverse strand, counting down.
GGCGGATTACCAACTACAATTTGATTTTCTTCAAGATGTCGTGGATAAATTAACCGAGACCCATCAAGCCATCATAGATATCAGAAGCCTTCGCGACCAAATTCAAGAGATCATGGCAAAATATCCCGACTTAGAAAACTTGAGTACAGAAGGTAAGGCAATTATTGCGGAGCTTAATTTGATTGAACAAAAATTGTATCAAACTAAAAACCAAAGTAATCAAGATCCTTTGAATTATCCGATTCAATTAAATAACAAATTGGCCCACCTTAATTCCGTTGTGGCTAGTGGTAATTTTAAACCTACACAGCAAGCTGTTTCGGTAAAAGAAGAAATCACTGCAAGAATTAATGAAGAATTAGGGAAATTTGCCGAAATCAAAGCCTCCAAAATACCGGCTTTAAACCAAATGATTAAGGAGCAATCTGTAGATCTTATCAAAATAGATTAATCAAACTAAAACAGACCTGACCCCAATAATTCAAGGGTCAGGTACTGTTTTTTCCGGTCCATCGGAGGGTATTATCCCTTAAGCAAATAGCGTGCCTATTTTATAATTCCTCGATGTGGTCTTTTATCCATTGGGCTTTTTTTAAGATAGCCTCTTTTTCTTGAACTTCCATTTTGTCAAGCATTCTATACATCATCCCAATTCGGGGATTGCGTTCAAGCTGACCCCTATTACGCTCATAGAAATCCCAGTATAAACTATTAAAAGGACAAGCATTATCTCCTAATTTTTCCTTGTTAAGGTAAGTGCAATTAGAACAGTAATCACTCATTTTATGGATGTAATTAGCACTACTCACATAAGGTTTGCTTCCTACAATTCCTCCATCAGCAAATTGACTCATTCCCCTAGTATTGGTCAATTGCACCCATTCAATAGCATCATTATACACGCCTAAATACCAGGCATCTACTTCATCTGGATTCGCGCCAAAAAGTAAGGCAAAATTCCCAATTACCATCAATCGCTGAATATGATGGGCATAACCTGTATTCAAAGACTGATGGATGCTATGAGACAGACACTTCATTTTGGTATCCCCAGTCCAAAACCATTTGGGTAGTTGAGCGCTGTGCTCAAAAAAATTCAAATCTTTGAATTCCGGCATTTTTGACCAATATATACCCCGCATAAATTCTCTCCAACCAATAATTTGACGCACAAAACCTTCTATTTGTGGCATGGTAATTTCGTCCGCATGATCTTGGTAAAAAGCAATTGCCTTTTGGACAATTTCTAAAGGGTGAATCAATTTAATATTCATGGCGAAGGATAAATTAGAATGGAATATTAACTCATCTTTATCCGTCATAGCGTCCTCATAGGTGCCAAAATAATATATCCTATTTTGGAAAAAATGATCTAAAAGTTCCAAAGCCTCCTGCCTAGTTAAAGGCAACTTGATCTCTGAAACTTCAGCAGGTCCCATGGTGGTAACGCCCATTTTAACCAACATTTGATCGATTTCTTCTACGTTTCTTGGAAAAACTTTACAAGGTGGAAATTCTATCTGCTTGGGTAGTTTTTTCCTATTTTCTTTATCGTAATTCCAAATTCCACCCAGTGGTGTAATTCCATCCTCTTCCATAAGTAGTCCGAATTTTCTTCTGATATTTCTATAAAAGTTCTCCATCAGATAGGTCTTCTTCCCCTTAAAAAAAAGGCCAAGCTCCTCTCTATTTGTCATAAAGTGCTCGGAATCAAAATGTTGAATTTGATACTTGGAATTCGACAACTGATGAAAGGCCACATCCAATCGATATTCATCAGGGTCCTGGTAGGAAATAATCTGGACGTGGTATAATTCAGCAACCCTCAAAATATTATCCACCAAGTCTTGTTGATTGCTTACATCATCCAGCATAATGTAATGCACATGATGACCTTTTTGGCGAAGCCTATCGGCAAAAATCCTCATCGCCTGAAAGAAGCCGATAACCTTAATGCGCTGATGTCGAACATAATTGGTCTCGGAAAGGGTTTCCATCATTAGGTAACAATGATTGGGATTCACCTCTTTATACCAGGTGTGATTTTCATTTAATTGATCACCCAGTATTATTCTCAATTCTTCGAAAGCCATGCTAGATATTTTTATCCTTACAATAGCTTCTCTAAACATTTGTTTTATATGCCTTCTTAATTTTTAACTTTGTCAAAAAAATATTGTGATTAAAGCCACTGGAATTATAAAGCATTATGGCAATTTGGAGGTCTTAAAGGGAGTGGATATAGAAGTCCAAAAAGGAGAAATCATTAGTATTGTTGGCAAATCAGGAGCAGGGAAATCTACCCTTTTACATATACTAGGTTGCTTAGATCAAGCTGATTCTGGTCAAATCTTTATCGATCATCAGGAAATAAAAAGTCAATCTTCAGAAGATTTAGCAAAATTACGCAATCGAAAATTAGGTTTTGTCTTTCAATTCCATCATCTATTACCAGAATTTACCGCCCAAGAAAATATATGTATCCCTGCTTATTTAATGGGAACATCAGAAGAGCAAGCTACAAAAAGAGCACTTGAGTTGTTAAGTTATTTCGGTCTTTCAGACAGAGCGCAACATAAACCAGGACAACTTTCAGGCGGTGAACAACAAAGAGTGGCTATGGCTAGAGCTTTAGTCAATCATCCGGAGATTATATTTGCCGACGAACCTACAGGCAATTTAGACACAGAAGCGTCAGCGGAAATGCATAATCTTTTTTTAAAGCTAAGATCAGACTTTGGGAATACTTTTATTATCGTAACCCACAATATGGAGTTAGCCGCTTTAAGTGATAGAATATTAGAAATGAAAGATGGAAAAATCGTTTAGATGAAAGCACTGGTTATTTTTGCCCCACAAAATGACTTTTACATTGGTGGAATGCTTGAACACCCCCATGCAGAAAAGATTATCCAAGAGCTTCAGCAAATAATTCCACAATATGATAAAGTTCTAGTTATCAAAAAATTACATCCCCACAATCATCCTATTTTTGCGGCTAACCATCCATGGAGAAAGCCCTGGCAAACCATCAGTGGAAGTTGGGGAACAATGACACTTTGGCCCTTCCATACTATTGAGGGTACCTTTGGTGCTGACCTGATACCAGTCTTAGATCTTGGAGCTGATCATTTTATTATCACTATAGGAATGAATCCAGAAAAAGATTATCGGAATTTTTTTGAAGATGCTTCTTTTTCCAATTTTATAGAAAAGGAACAAATCAGTGAATTAAATTTTGCGGGTTTTTGTTTTACCGAAGGTATATATCAAACTGCTCAGCAAGCTGCATTGTTAGGTATCAAATCATTAATTTTAAACTCCTTAGTTAGTTCTGTACCTGAACTGGAAGAACTTCACGGTCAATATTTGCAATAATAAAAATTTATTTTCATGGAAAAGTCGCTCAATCAATCCGATTATTACATTAACCTAGAAGACCAGTTTGGAGCACATAATTATCATCCGCTACCAGTGGTTTTAGCAAAAGGAGAGGGCCCGTATTTGTGGGATGTGGAAGGGAAAAAATACTTTGATTTTTTAGCTGCCTATTCAGCTGTTAATCAGGGACATTGCCATCCTAAAATTATTGGGGCTTTGACTCAGCAGGCTCAGCAATTAACACTTACCTCCAGAGCCTTTTACAATAATCGCCTTGGACCAGCGGAAGAATTCCTGACGCATTATTTTGGTTATAATAAGGTATTGATGATGAATACAGGTGTTGAAGGGGGTGAAACTGCAGTTAAATTATGCAGAAAATGGGGTTATACAGTCAAAAACATTCCTGCGAATCAGGCAAAAATAGTTTTTGCTGAAGGGAATTTTTGGGGTCGGACCTTGGGGGCAATTTCCTCTAGCACTGACCCTTCTAGTACAAGTGGGTTTGGTCCTTTTATGCCGGGATATGAAATTATTCCCTATAACGATACTGTTGCATTGGAATTGGCACTTCAAGATCCCAATGTTGCTGGGTTCATGGTAGAGCCGATTCAGGGGGAGGCGGGTGTAGTCGTTCCCGATTCCGGCTATTTAAAAAAAGTGCGAGAACTATGTACCCAATACAATGTCCTTTTTATTGCAGATGAAGTGCAAACTGGACTGGGGAGGACAGGGAAAAGATTGTGTTGTGACCACGAAGGTGTAAGACCTGATATACTCATCTTGGGCAAGGCATTATCAGGGGGTGTTCTCCCGGTATCTGCTGTATTGGCTGATGATGAAATCATGCTGACTATTAAGCCCGGGGAACACGGATCTACTTATGGAGGAAATCCTTTGGCCTGCGTAGTGGCTCAGAAGGCTATTGAAGTTTTGGAATCCGAGAACTTAACTGAGAATGCAGCTGATTTAGGTGATGTTTTTAGAAGTTATTTACAAAAAAATTTAGTGGACTCTTCTGAATTGGTACAATCAATTAGAGGAAAAGGGTTATTGAATGCTATTGTAATTAACGACCATGAAGAAGGCGACACTGCATGGAAAATTTGTTTAAAATTAGCTTCCTTAGGATTACTTGCTAAACCTACTCATGGAAATATAATCAGGTTTGCTCCACCTTTAGTAATTAACAGAAAGCAATTGGAAACTTGCTGCGACCTGATTATTGAAGGCATTTCAGAGTTTGATAAATAGTTTTATATTTCCATTTTTACAATAAGTATCAGTCGGTTTAAGTTTTAAGGGAGGATTTGACTTAAATCAGACCTAAATATGAAGCACCTTTTTGGAATAATACTTTTATGGCATGGCTATTCAATTAGTCTTGCGCAAGAAAACTTTGCCATCACCCAAAATATAAGTCCCTATTACAGGGGGCTGTCTTATTTTGAAAATGGGCTATTTGATCAAGCTTTAGCTTCCTTTGGTCAGGTTGTTACCTCAGAGTTAACAAGTGAGGAATATGCCTCGGTGGAGTATTATAGGGTATTATCCGAGATTTATTTGTTTGGCGCACAAGCCATTTCCCCAGCTGTTAGCAAGGCAAAAAAATTTATACCAAGTGCCCATGCTGACCAAACCTATAGAGCCATTGGGGATTATTATTTTAAGGACTCTAAATACAGAGAAGCTTTAGAGTACTATGGGAAAATCCAGTCGAATCATTTATCTGAAGATTTAGTTGATCAAATTGAATTTAATCAAGCTTACAGCCTGTTTATCTTAAAGGAATTTGATTCATCGTTAAATAGATTTAATAGATTGGCTTCCATTCCAGGGAAGTTTTATTACGCTGCTAACTATTACCAAGGTTTGTGTCACTTTTACAATGGGGATTATGATAGGGCTATTGCACCATTGCGAATTGCGGAAATCGATGGATTGTATGATGCCTATATTCCATATTATTTAAGTCAAATATACTTTGCTCAAGGGAGATATGATGAATTGGCCTCCTATGCCGTTCCAATTTTAGATAAAAGGGGGTTGCGGAATAAACCTGAGATTCATCAACTTTTAGGGCAATCTTTATTTGAACAAAAAAATTATTCAGAGGCACTCCCTTACTTGGAGTATTACGCCAATGAAAAAGCTAGTTTGAAGGAAGAAGAATTTTACCAATTGGGATTCACACAATATCAAACAGGCCACTGGGAAAAAGCAATCACCAGTTTTAAGGAACTGGCCAACCTGAATTCTCTTACAGGACAAAATGCCCTTTTTTATTTGGCTGATTGCTATCTAAAAACTGGAGACAAGATATCGGCAAAATCCGCTTTAGCCTTGGTTAAAAAGCAGACCTATGACCTCGAAATAGCTGAAGAAGCCACTTTCAATTATGGCAAGTTATCCTATGAACTTAATGATCCAAATGAGGCTTTAATAGCTTTACAAACTATTCAAAAAGATTCCCCTTTTTATGAGGAGGGAATGAAATTGATAGGAGTTATTCTATTAAATACTAAAAACTATCAAAAAGCCATTGAAGTCCTTCAGGGGATACCTAATAAAAATGATGCATTACTTCAGTCATATCACCAGGTCCTAGTATTTCGGGCCTTACAATTATTACAGGGGAATGATTGGAGAACAGCTCTTCAACTGTTTAAAGAAGCATTAAATTATCCCGGAACACCTGTAACTCAGGCAGTAGCGTATTTTTGGATGGGAGATATAGCCTACCACAATAAGCGCTATGAGGAAAGTTTGCAATTTTTCAATCAGTTCCTTAGAATTTATTATCAAGCAGAGAGCGACCTGCCCAATGGGGTTCATGAAGTTACAGCGCGTTATGCTATTGGATTCAACCACCTTAAACTAGAGAAATACGATACCGCCATTAAAGAATTTCAGGTGGTTATTAACCTAATAAGGAGTAGAAACACCAACCAATATGGCAATCTATCAAAAGACGAGATTTTAGCAGATGCTTTGATTAAAACAGGAGATGCCTACTTTAAGAAAAACCAATATGCTAATGCGGTCAAATATTACGACCAAGCGATTGAGTTGAGAAGAGGTGATTTTGTCTATGCTATTTACCAGAAAGCAATCATTGAGGGACTTAGGGGAAGGAATGGTGAAAAAATAAAAGCGCTTAAAACTTTAGTTCAGAATTATCCCAAAGCTCCATACGTCCCTGACGCTTTGTATAGTTTGGGGGCAATCTTACAGGAAAGTGGGCAATTACAAGAAGCAATAGCTCCATTAAGAACTTTAGTGTTTGAGTATAAAGGAAAAACTAATTTAACTAATGCTGGATTATTGCGGTTGGGATTAATCAGTTATAATTTAGGTCAATTAGAGGCATCTGTAGCCTATTACAAAGAGGTATTTGAAAATAATCCTGAGCCAGAGGAAATTTCTCAAGTACTGAGTTCTTTGGAAGAAATTTACGTTTATGATCTTGGGCAACCCAATGAGTATGTCAAATTAATCGAAAATTTACCCGGTTACAGTATTGATGATTACAAGAGAGATTCAATCAACTTTAGGACAGCTGAAATTAGATATGAAAATGCTGATTATAAGGGAGCAGTTTTAGGTTTTTCTAATTACCTAAGTAATTTTCCGCAGGGAACTTTCGCTTTAAAAGCACATTTCATAAAGGCGGAAAGCCACAGCCTTTTGAAAGAATTTGACCAAGCGCTTTCCTCTTATGATCAGGTGGTGTCTCGAGGCCCAAGTATTTATTACCAAGATGCTTTGAAAAAAGCTGCATTAATTGCTTATAATCATGCCCAAGACTTTAATAAGGCCCTTCGCTATTATCAATCTCTTGAAAATTTAGCTACCAGTCCAGAAGATTTGTTTGATGCCCAATTAGGCGCTATGCAAGCTGCCTACAGAAGTTCAAATAAAACAGCTGCAAGACAATATGCTGAAAAGGTAGTCAATCATCCATCCGCCAAGTTAACTCAAAAGAATACAGCTAATTTTTATCTGGGAAAAATAACTTTTGATGAAGGTGCCTTTAGTGAATCATTAAACTATTTGGATGAATTAATAACCAATAGCGACAATGAACAAACTGCAGAAGCCAGATATTTGAAAGCCTCCATTTACTTCCAATCTAAACAATATGATAAGGCGAAGGATATGTGCATTAATTCCAATAAGGAAAGCTCGGCTTACCCTTTTTGGGTTGCTAAGTCTGTCATTTTATTGTCTGATATATTTGCGATTCAAGGCGATCTCTACAATGCAAGAGCTGCATTGGAAGCTCTTTTAGAAAATTATAAGGGGGATCCCCAACTTATCCGCCTTGCACAAGAAAAACTTGATCAAATCAATGAGAAAATAGAGAAAGGTAGTCGTATCAATAACTTTCAAGAAGATCCCTTTAACTCCAATAACGGCAATTAAATCCTAATCGCATGGCCTATTCAAAAATAGCTTCAGTTCTATTCTTCTTTATTCCAATATTGGTGAGTGCGCAACAGACCTTGCCCACAGAAAAAGTAGATGTAATCAAAGACTTCGAAGTTCGCTTAAAGGACTCTGAAAAAAAAGATTTCCAACCAGAGCTTCCTATAATAAAAAGCAGCATTGTTCCCCAGACGTATGATGTATCTGCTAAACCAATTCGAGTAGATTATGCTCCCCCTGCCATTCGACCACTTGCTATGAAAAAAGAGCCTAATCCAGAGCGGTATGGTTCATTTTTAAAAATTGGAGGTATGTTACCTGCTGGTTTTGACGGAAACTTAGGCATAGGGAAAAGTACTGATAATTATTCCATAGGTTTTTCAGCCCATCATTTGCAAATGAATAATGAATCGAAATATGAAAATCAAAAAAATAGTTGGACTGAAGGGAAATTATTTGGAACCTATTTTACTGGACCTATAGCCATAAAAGGACTATTGGGCTATAAGATTGAAAGGCTACATTATTATGGGTATCAATTTAGAACGGCTAGCGATTCTGCTACCATAACTACCTTTCCTTCCGAACAAGTCTTTCAAAGTTTCCAGACGCTCAATGGTACGCTTTCAATATCAAATGCCCAAGAAAATGATCTCAAATTGGATTATTCCCTCAGAACGGATTTTTATCATTTAAAAGACAATTATGCTGCGAGGGAACAAGGATTATTCTTTAAAGGACATGTCGAAAAATGGATAGCGGAAAAACATTCATTAGATTTGGCTTTTGATGGAGCTACTGTACAATATAAGGACACTTCTAATCAGAGCCTCCAATTTTTCAATCTCACCCCTTCTTTTGCCTTTAGGCATCAAATTTTTAAAGTGGTAGCCGGTGCTAATATCATTCCTAACAACGGAGGGATTAAAGTTTATCCATCTTTAAGTATAGCAGGTCAGGTCATTCCCAAAGGATTGATTATAGAAGTAGGCGTTGAGGGAAAAAGAACCATGGAAAATCTCAAATCCCTGACACAATACAATCCATTCATAAAAACGAGGATTCAGTTGCGTCCTAATGATTTATTAAATGTTTACGCCAGAGCGCATGGTTCTATTGGAAAAATAACTTATGAGGGGGGGATGAATTATCAGACGGAATCTGCCTTACCACTTTTCAATTTGATAGCGGGAGAGGTTATTCCACGTTTTGATGTACAATTTGATACTGTCAAAACCATCGTAATTATGGGAAAAGGAAGCATGCCCATCCAAGATCATTTTACCCTGACGGGAAAAATTATTTCCAGAACTTTTGACGTCACCAATCATGATGCTGCGTGGCATAGAGTTGGAATTGAAGTTCAAGCAGGACTTTCCTATTCATCAAATAATGAAAAGTTACTCGCCTCTCTATTTCTTAATCAATTCAGTCGAATTGCCTATTTAAAGGGGGGCGTTGAAAAAGCCTATTTGCTTCCTATCCTAGAGCTTTCAGCGGAAATAACGTACCAAATCACTCCAAAGATATCCACCTATATGGCGGTGAATAACTTAACTGGCAATGAAAATGCTCGTTGGCTGTATTACAACCGTTATGGTATAAATCCAAATCTAGGGGTAATCGCTAAATTTTAAAGGTTGAGGTAAAGATCTCGAGTAAGTGATTTGTACTCCTCCGTCCAATCATTTCGAATATCGGTATCTTTTTGGATGGTTATAGAATTTTTCTCTGTGGGTCCATCATGCTTGGAGAAAGACATCAATAATCGTTCAACTGGTTTATTAGGTTTGGTAAATACCTCTGTTATTTTTCTGGCATAAAATCCATAGGTTTTGGCCAATTCTTCAAATCTAAGTCCTTCAATATAAGGCAGAATCAAGTTTAGTCTTCCGCTGTCCTGAAGCAGTTTTCTGGCTGCGTGAATCAAATCCGCATGGGGAAGTTTGACGGTATGCCTAGCGGCATTTCTTCCTCCCGTTTCGGATAAAGTTCCCCCTGTAAAGAAAGGTGGATTACAAACCAATAAATCATACGGCTCAATATGCTCTTCAGAATAGGTTTGAATAGCTTGATGAATAACTTTAAGTCTATCTTGGAAAGGGGATTGATTAAAATTTAATGCAGCTTGATCTGCAGAATCAGAATCAATCTCAATTCCGTCAACCACAGCTTCTGGATTATTTTGAGCAATAATGAGGGCAATGACTCCTGTTCCAGTGCCAATATCCAGAACCCTCTCCTGTCCCTCTGAATTGGTCCAAGCTCCAAGCAAAACACTATCTGTGCCTAACTTCATTAGACATTGGTCTTGGTAAACAGAAAATTTTTTAAATTTGAAGACTTCCATAACGCAAAAATACTTGCAAGTTGCTGAATAATTACTCCCCTATTGAGCTCAGTTCAGATTTCAATTATGTTTTAGACAAATTAGAGAACACCAAAGAAAGTGTTTTTGTTACAGGACGCGCTGGCACAGGAAAATCTACCTTGTTACAAATATTTCGAAATACCACTGAAAAGAATGTGGTGGTTTTGGCTCCAACAGGGGTTGCAGCCCTTAATGTGAAAGGACAAACCATTCATTCCTTTTTCGGTTTTCCACCCAAATTATTAGACCCTTCCCAAATAAGAAAACGAAAAAATAGGGCGCTTTTCAAAAAGATAGAGGTTTTAATCATAGACGAAATATCTATGGTAAGAGCGGATCTTTTGGACAATATAGACCACGCAATGAGAATTAATAGGGGAAGCTATGAGCCTTTTGGAGGAGTTCAGGTCGTTTTTTTTGGAGATCTTTTCCAACTCCCTCCAGTAGTGTCCTCAGATATTGAAGCTCAATTATTCAATACCAAATACCCCACCCCCTTCTTTTTTTCTGCTAAGGTTATTACTCAAGAATTTGAATTTGAAACTATTGAACTCCAAAAGGTTTACCGTCAAGAATCAAAAAGCTTTTTAAAACTCCTAGATTCTATCCGGCTAAATCGATTAGACTACGAGGATTTTGAAATGCTTAATGCCAGATACACTTCCGATATTCCCATAGAGTCGAATATTATAACTCTTACAGCTACCAATTCAAAAGCTCAAACTATAAATCAAAAAAAATTAGCTGAAATAGAAGCTGAAGAGTCCGTATATCTTTCTAAAACTACTGGAGAATATGGCAACAACTACCTGCCAGCAGATGAATGTCTTCGTCTTAAGGTACACGCCCAAGTTATGTTTGTTCGCAATGATCCTGACAAACAATTTGTAAATGGTACTTTAGGGATTGTACAAGAATTAACTCCTTCCTCCATCAAGGTACAAATCAAGGACAGTGAAGGAAGTAGAACAATAGAATTAACTCCTGCCAAATGGGAGCTAATTAGATATGAAATTGACGAAAAAGACTCTGAAAAAATAGCAGCTAAGACCATTGGGACCTTCGAACAATTTCCCATAAAATTAGCCTGGGCGATCACTATTCATAAGTCTCAGGGCAAAACTTTTGACCACGTTACTATAGATCTCGGGAGAGGTGCATTTGAACATGGGCAAACTTATGTTGCATTAAGTAGGTGCAGAACTTTAGAAGGAATCTATCTCAAACAACCCATCCAACAAAAAGACATCATTATTGACGAAAAAATTGTAGAATATTATTTGGCTATGAGGTGAAATTGCTAAATTACTATCCACAAATCGAAGAAAATGGGAAATTCACAAAGAAAAAGAAAAGTGGCTAAGCGCAAGCAACTCCAGGCCAAAAGAACACTCACAGTTTTTGCCCTATCCACTTTAGCATTATTAGTTTTATTATTTTTAATTTTTCAAAATTCTTAATAGTCAATCAACTTGTTTCGAAACGCTCCTATCATTGAAACACAATACTTCCCGGTCCTTCCTTTTTTTGCACTGGGCATTCATTGTGGAAGCTTGACTCTGGAGGCTAATGAAAACTATCAAAAAGGAGGGTTTCGAAACAAAACTGCTATCATTACTTCCAATGGCATTCACTACTTGAGTGTCCCCTTGACCAAAGGCAAACATCAGCAAACTCCTATCAAAGAGGTTAAAATTGAATGGAGCGAAAATTGGTCCAGGATTCATTGGAATTCAATTAAGACCGCCTATGGAAAAGCTCCTTATTTTTTGCATTATGAAGCGCTAGTATTTGGGATTTTCCGACAGCCTCCCCCCTACCTGTATGACTTTAATTGGAGCATTATCGAATTTATTATTCAGACCCTTCAGCTCCCTATTAAAATTCAAGAAACCCAAGAATTTGCATTACCCAATCGGGTCAAAAATGATTTCAGGAATGTCTTCAAGTCTCAACCTAAAACTTCAAATGCATGGACCCCTCTCCCCTACCCACAAGTGTTTCAAGACAGGTTTGAATTTGTTGCGAATCCAGGAATTTTAGACCTTTTGTTTTGTTTAGGGCCTGAGTCCATTTCTTATCTAATGAAATATGCAGCTCAAAATAAAACGTTAATGGAAGCTTCATGAAACCACTTGCTGAACGAATGCGTCCGACACATTTAGGAGCGTACATTGGTCAAGAGCACCTAATGGGACCTAATGCCGTTTTATCTAGGGCATTAGAGCAAAAAACTATCCCTTCTTTTATTCTTTGGGGGCCTCCTGGCGTCGGCAAAACCACCTTAGCTCAATTAATTGCCCACAATTTAGAAACTCCATTTTTCACTTTGTCGGCAATACATTCCGGAGTTAAGGAAGTACGAGAAGTCATTCATAAGGCTAAAGATGCCAAATTTTTTGGTGGAAATTCTCCGATATTATTTATCGATGAGATCCATCGATTTAATAAATCCCAACAAGATTCACTTTTAGGAGCAATTGAACATGGAACTATAACTTTAATTGGAGCGACTACTGAAAATCCCTCTTTTGAAATCATTCCTGCGTTGCGATCTCGCTGCCAGATATTTGTCTTGAAGCCACTTTCGGATGATCAATTAATTCATTTACTTCAAAAAGCAATAGAAGAAGACGAATGGTTAAAGAGTAAGACCTGGAATATCCAATCTACCAAAGCCCTCCTTAAATTTTCCAATGGTGACGCCAGAAAACTTTACAATATCTTGGAATTAATTTACCAAATTTCTCCAGGAACGACCGTAGTGGTTTCCGATGATTTAGTTAGAAATGCCATTCAAAAAAATTTAGCCAATTACGACAAACAAGGTGAAGAACACTATGACGTGGCCTCGGCTTTTATTAAATCCATAAGGGGTAGTGACCCCAATGCAGCAGTTTATTGGTTGGCTAGAATGCTACAAGGTGGTGAAGACATAAAATTCATTGCCAGAAGAATGCTTATTTCAGCAGCTGAGGATATAGGATTGGCGAATCCCAACGCATTACTTCTTGCACAATCAACTTTTCAGGCAGTCATAGTCACAGGAATGCCCGAGGCTCGAATCATTCTCAGTCAGACCGCAATTTACCTCGCCACCTCACCCAAAAGCAATAGTGCATACTTAGCCATTGATTCTGCAATAAAATGGATAGAACAAGAGGGAGCAGAACCTGTTCCTCTTGATTTACGCAACGCACCTACTTCATTAATGAAAGACCTCAACTACGGTAAAGGATACCGATATGCACATGATTATCCCGATAATTTTGTGCAACAGGAATTTTTGCCGAAGGCGTTATCGGGAAAAATATTTTACCAACCCGGAGCTAATCCGAAAGAACAAAGTATCCGAGAAGTACTCAAAAAAAACTGGCAAAAAAGATATAATTACTGATCTTCAACATGCATAAAAGAAGTCCCATTGGCCAGGGGTTTTTGGTTGGCTGCCAGATCTTTTAGGTAATTGATTCCTTTTTCTAGGTAGGCAATCCTTTCTTTTTTATAAACTTTTTTAACTAGAGGTAAGTTCTCAATAATTTCGTATAGCTGAGGTTCTTTAGAAGTGATGTAATCCACTATTTTTTTCAATTCCTGAATCCCAAGATTGGGGCCCAGATACACCCGATCTTTGATAGATTGATGGTTGTAATCCGAATTGGCAAGGGCATAGGAGGGATTGACAAATCCTGAAAAATCAAAATCGTATGGGAAAACAAAAATTTCCCCTGTAACAGTATGGGTAAACAGTTCTACGTTTCTGAGCATTTGAATGTCCCAATCAGAATTGCCAATTAAAAATTGAAATATACTTACCAGTTCAACATTTTGTTGGTTCATCTTTTGGAATGATACGCCTTGGCATTCGCAAATTTCCATCTGATTTTTTTGAGCCATTTCTTCCTTATCTTCTATGGCGATTCCCACTGTACTTATAGTTTCCGTTCTGTTTCGTGCATTATCGTAGGTAATATTTAACCAGGCGGCACGAAAGCCATTTGGTTGGAGCGCTTGAAATAATAGATAAGCTCCATACTCAAATACTAAATTTGGTTCACCAAGCACATAATCTTCGGTACAATGCGTCACCAATTTTATTTCATTGAGCCTTTCATAACCCAATTCTTGAAGATGGCTATTAGAAAATTTGAGTTTGAGGGGAGGAAATTCGCAAATTTTTCTTCTAAATTTTCCCCTAACGTTAATGGAGGCATTGCCGGTAAATTGAATACCCAATTTGCTATTAGCAATGACATAACCGTCAAAATCAATATCTTGATTTCTGCCTTCATGAAGGGAATTAAAATCAGTTAATATATATAGAGAAGCTTCGGGTTGGTTAAGTAAGTCTGAAAACAAACTTTTAGGAGCACCTTGCCCATTGGCAGTGAAATAAAAGGAGAAAAATAGCGGGTAAAGCGCTACATAGAAAAGCTTTTTATAAACCATTATTAATATTTTTTATTTTGTGAACAAACGAATTTAAATGCGCTTTTGGCATGTCATTGGAATAATAATTTTTACGTCCTACAGTTGTGTAGCCCCAAAGGCTATTCAACATGACTTTGAACCTGGGTCTAAAGCTAAAAATATCATTTTAATGATTGGAGATGGCATGGGATTAACACAAATTTCAGCCGCCCTATACGCCAATAACAACTCGTTTATCCTTGAAAAGTTTCCCGTAGTCGGTTTGCATAAATCCTATTCCTCCAGTGATTTGATTACAGATTCGGCCGCTGGTGCAACAGCTTTTGCTTGCGGGGTGAAAACGTACAACAGTGCGATTGGACTCAAAAAGGATACTACTCCTTGTTTCACAATCATTGAAGAAGCTGAAACTAAGGGTTTGGCTACGGGATTGGTAGCGACATCAACTATAGTCCATGCAACTCCAGCCTCATTTGCTGCGCATCAAATGTATAGGATTCTTCACGAGGAGATTGCAGCAGATTTGGCTATGTCTAATGTGGATTTACTGATTGGAGGCGGACAACAATACTTCGAAGAAAGAAGTATTGATAACAGAAATCTGATTGATGAAATGATTAAAATGGGCTATCAGGTGGAAAGCTTTCACCATAGGACGATTAATGAATTAACCATCAATCCCAAGAAAAACTTTGCTTACTTCACGGAGGATAAACATCCGGGAACCGTTGCAACTGGAAGAAATTATTTGCCGTTTGCCTCCAAATTAGCTGTTCGGTATTTAAGTCGTCGCGGCGATGAAAATGGTTTCTTTGCGATGATTGAAGGTTCTCAAATTGATTGGGCGTGTCATAGTAATGATGGCAAATTAACGGTAAAAGAAACGCTGGATTTTGGAAACGCTATTCAGGAGGTGTTAAATTTCGCTATTCAAGATGGGAATACTTTGGTAATTGTAACTGCTGATCATGAAACTGGTGGAATGGCCATCCAAGAGGGATCGACATTTAAGAAAATAGTTTCTGAATTTAATACCAATGGGCATACGGCAACTCTAATTCCCGTATTCGCTTACGGACCTTCGGCGGAACTATTTAGAGGAATTTATGAGAATACTGCCATTTACGATAAAATGAGACAAGCTTTAGGATGGAAAAAAATGCCCGAAGAAAACGGGCATTAATTAAATATAGCAAAATGTAAATGTCATTTTATTTTTGGAATTACAGAGGTAATTTCAAATACTGTGCCAAATCTTTAAACCTTTATTCAAAACATGAAAAGATTCATTTATTTATCCTTGATTATGGTTTTCGGTTGTTCAGAAGCTCCTATATATCAAATTGATAAACAGGCATTTGCGCCGAGTGCAATGGTGGTATCTGCGCATCCATTAGCCACTCAGGTGGGCAACGAAATTTTAGCAGCAGGTGGTAATGCGGTGGATGCTGCAATTGCTGTACAGTTTGCCTTGGCTGTTACCTATCCCGTAGCGGGAAATATTGGGGGTGGCGGTTTCATGGTAATCAGGATGAAAGATGGTAATAGTCAAACCCTAGATTTTAGAGAAGCTGCGCCTAAAGCTGCTTTCGAGACCATGTACCAGGATGATGAAGGGAAGGTAATTTCTGATTTGAGCAGAAAAGGTCACCTAGCAGCAGGAGTGCCAGGTGTGGTAGATGGAATGATAAAAGCGCACAACAAATTTGGGAGTTTACAACCCTTTTCAAAATTACTTGATCCCGCCATTCAGCTGGCTAAAGCTGGGTTTCAACTGACGGAGAATCAAGCTGCTGGTTTGAATAGGAATAAAGAAAATTTTGCAACTTACAATACCACCCCAACAGCATTTTTGAAAAATGGAAAAGAGTGGGAAGCTGGTGATTTGTTGGTTCAATCAGAATTGGCTCAAACGCTTGAATTAATTAAAGAAAAAGGAAGAGCAGGTTTTTACGAGGGAGAAGTTGCGGATTTAATAGTAGCTGAAATGAAACGCGGGAATGGTATT
Source organism: uncultured Saprospiraceae bacterium (assembly GCA_964410725.1). Taxonomy (GTDB): domain Bacteria; phylum Bacteroidota; class Bacteroidia; order Chitinophagales; family Saprospiraceae; genus CALAZP01. The sequence continues at coordinate 33,536 of CAYPID010000006.1, read as the reverse complement.
ATAACCCATGAGGATTTGGCATCTTATGCTGCTAAATGGAGAGATCCTATCACCATTACCTATAAAGATTATGAAATTATAGGCATGCCTCCACCTTCAAGTGGGGGAATTGCATTAGCGCAATTACTAAAAATCGTAGAAAATTATCCTCTATCTTCTTGGGGATTCCAAGATTTAAAAACCATACACTTAATGATCGAAGCGGAGCGGAGAGTATATGCAGATAGAGCCAAACATTTGGGAGACCCAGATTTTTATCCAGTACCGATTGAAGGGCTTTTAGAATCGGAATATTTGAAGCAACGAATGTCAGACTTTTTGGATTCCAAAGCAACTTTAAGTGCAGAGGTTGCTGCAGGTGCCCCTACTCCACCAACTGAAAAGGAGGAAACCACGCATTTTTCCATCGTCGATAAAGAAGGTAATGCAGTTTCCGTAACTACTACGATTAATGGAGGGTATGGCTGTCATGTGGCTGTTGGTGGTGCTGGTTTCTTACTAAATAATGAGATGGATGATTTCAGTGCAAAGCCCGGTGTAGCTAATATGTTTGGGTTAATTGGGGCCGAGGCCAATAAAATTGAACCTGAAAAAAGAATGCTCAGCTCCATGACGCCAACGATAGTTACAAAGAATGGTCAACTTAATATGGTCGTGGGAACACCGGGAGGTTCGACTATTATCACCTCGGTATTTCAGACCATCCTCAATATTTTAGAATTTGAAATGGGAATGGCAGAGGCTGTTGCTGCACCTAGATTCCATCATCAATGGCTTCCAGAAGTAGTTATTACAGAATCTTTTATGGATTCTACTCATTTTCCTGCTCTTCGGGCCATGGGACATCAATTTGTCCAAAGAAATGCAATTGGAAGAGTTGATGGCATTTTGGTATTACCTGACGGAACATTGGAGGGAGGAGCTGATCCAAGGGGAGATGATCATGCTGCTGGGCATTGATTACTTAATTTTACCTCTTTTGCCCAATTCTACTACTTGTACATTTTGTAATCCCCTAGATTCAATAGAAAATAAAATAAGGGTACGCATGGTATGAAAACCGTGGTGTCCGCATGCACCAGGGTTAAAATGAATGAGATTGTTTCGGTGGTCTCTTACGATTTTTAGTATATGAGAGTGTCCGGAAATAAACAGATTAGGTCGATGAGTTTTTATCAATTCTTTTGCCCTTGCTGTATATCTTCCCGGGTATCCACCTATATGCATCATTAAGGCCCTTATCTCATAGTTATCGAGAACCAAATATTCCCCAAAATCTAACCTAATGTCCGATCCATCAATATTTCCGTATACCGCTTTGAGAGGAGCAATTGTGCTAAGTTGGTCTATGACTTCTACACTTCCAAGATCACCAGCATGCCAAATTTCATCGCAACTGTGCAAAACCTCTAATATTCCATCGTCTAAATATCCATGGGTATCAGAAAGCAAACCAATTTTTTTCATACAGGTAATTTAATTAACCAACTTAAAAACATAAATTTGGTCGGACCCAATTTTATCAACTAACTTTTATTCAAAATTATGGAAAAAACACATCTACTGTCTGATAGAGTTCTTGCAATGGAAGAATCAGCCACCCTAAAAATGACCCAAACTGCTAGAGATTTAAAGGCGAAAGGAGTAGATGTTATCAGCTTGAGCGTTGGGGAGCCCGACTTTGACACACCAGAATTCATAAAAAAAGCAGCATATAAAGCGCTGGAAGAGGGTTACACCAAATACACACCCGTTCCGGGGCTTCCAGAATTGAGGAAGGCCATTGTAGAAAAATTTAAAAGAGATAATGACCTTCATTATGAGGAGGCTCAAATCGTGGTATCTAATGGAGCCAAACAAAGTATTGCAAATGTATGTCTATCCTTGCTCAATCCTGGAGATGAAGTCATAATTCTGGCGCCATTCTGGGTTTCTTATACTGAGATCGTCAAACTTGCTGAGGGGGTTCCAGTGATTGTTTACGCAGGTATTGAACAAGACTTCAAACCCACTGCACAACAGATAGAAGCAGCGATAACAGACAGGACTAAAATCCTCCTTTTTTCTTCTCCAAGTAATCCAACAGGAGCTGCATATTCCGCTAAAGAATTAGAAGCTATTGCCGATATGATGGCCAAGTATCCTAATATTCACATTGTTTCCGATGAAATTTATGAATACATCAATTTCTCCGGCAAAAATAAAAGCATAGGTAGTTTCCCCCAAGTTGCAAACCAAACCATAACTGTTAATGGATTTTCAAAAGGGTTTTCTATGACTGGGTGGAGATTGGGCTATATAGGTGCTCCAAAAGAAATTGCATCAGCTTGCACTAAGATTCAGGGTCAAATCACCTCTGGGGCCACTTCATTTGGACAAAAAGCCGCTGTTGAAGCCTTGGCTAACCCCAACCACCCTGATATTTTAGCTATGAAACAAGCGTTTTTGAATAGAAGAGAGTTGGTTATCACCCTTTTATCAGCCATTCCTGGGATAAAGGTAAATAAGCCAGAAGGGGCCTTTTATATTTTTCCGGAAGTGAGTGCCTTTTTTGGCAAATCTTTTAATGGTGACACCATTCAAAATGCGGATGACTTTTGTATGTACCTACTGAATGAAGCTCATGTAGCAGCTGTATCAGGAGAACCATTTGGCGCGCCTAATTGCCTTCGAATTTCGTATGCTGCCTCCGATGAAATTTTAAAAGAAGCCATCGAACGAATCGCGAAAGCATGCCATCAGCTTGTCTAAGAGAGAATAATTTGTTGGATTTCTGTTAGAACCCGCTCTACATCTTCCATTTGATTGAATTTGGAAAAGGAGAATCTGATGGTGTTCCATCCGGGTTCAATTCCTATTGCCTCCATCACGTGAGAACCTGCGTCAGCTCCAGAGCTACAAGCACTTCCACCTGAAACGCTTATGCCGTGAATATCCAAATTCATTAATATGAGGTCGGTCTTTTTATCAGGTGGAAAAAGCACGTTCAATACTTTATAATGGGACGGCCCTTGGTGACTTCCTACAATTTTTAAATGAGGTTGTATTTGATAAAGTCCTTTTGTGAGCGCCTCTTTTAAAGTTGTAATATGAAGTTGATTCTTTTCCATGTCTTGAACAGCAATTTCTAAAGCCTTTGCCATTCCAACAATTCCGTGAATATTTTCTGTGCCAGCCCTCATATTTCGCTCCTGAGCCCCACCATCCATATAAGGAGAAATTTGATTTTCACTATTTATGTATACAAATCCTATTCCTTTAGGTCCATGAAATTTATGAGATGATCCTGACAAAAAATTTAGTCCCAAATGTTCCGCCCGAATTGGATAATAACCTATGGTCTGAACTGTATCTGAATGAAATAAAGCATTATAATCTTGACACAAAGCTGATACACGAGCTAAATCAATCATTGCTCCAGTTTCATTATTGGCGTGCATTAAAGAGACTAATGTTTTGGTTGAACCATTTTTCAACCATTTCTCAAGTACTACTGTATCAGGCCTTCCATCGATATCTATGGGTAAATAATCAATTTGAACTTCAGGGTGCTCAGATTTAATTCTATCCAATGAATGCAGGATACAGTGATGTTCAGCAGGTGATGAAATTATCCTTTTTACATGTAGATCTCGAACCGCATTTTTTAATACCATATTGTTCGATTCGGTACCACAACTGGTAAAAAATATATCACCAATGGACACCCCCAGCACATGAGCAATTTTTTTCCGTGAATCCTCAATTAAAGTCCTTGCCTTTCTTCCCTCGGCATGTATAGAGGATGGATTCCCAAAATTGTTTTTAAGTACTGCTGCCATAACGTCCACAACCTCTGGTAAAAGTGGCGTAGTTGCAGCATTATCAAAATATACCCTCGAATTCATTTTGCTCTTTTAATTTTTGAGGTTCATCAAACCAGTTGGCCACCCTATCCTCCAATTGATCTACAAAAGTAGCGTGGACAAATTCATTAGTATGCGGATCGTAAAGGTAATCTTTCTTCCACTGCTCAAAATGATGGGCTAAAGATTCAATTGATTTAATGATATAATCAATCTCCTCATCCGTCATAATTGGATGCACCGACATTCTGATCCATCCGGGCTTTTCACTTAGGTCACCGATATTGATTTTGTGAGTGATTTCATTAGATTTTTTGCGGCTTACCTCTAAAAGATAGTGGCCGTAAGTGCCAGCACAAGAGCATCCTCCTCTGACTTGGATTCCGAATTTGTCATTTAACAATTTGACCCCTAAATTAAAATGAAGGCCCTCGATATAGAATGAAAAAATCCCTAATCGATCTGTATGTTGTTCGGCTAATAAGTGCAATTTAGGAATAGCTTTGAGCGCAGGTATAATTTTGGAAACCATCTCGTGTTCTCTAGCTGAAATATGTTTCACCCCCATCTCCTCTTTGAGTTTAATAGCCAAAGCAGCCTTTATCGTTTGGAGAAAACCAGGGGTTCCTCCATCTTCTCTTAATTCGATTTTGTCCAAGTATTTATGCTCTCCCCAGGGATTGGTCCAATCCACTGTTCCTCCACCGGGGTGATCGGGCACTTTATTTTGATACAAACTCTGATTAAAAATTAAGACTCCTGAAGCCCCAGGCCCGCCTAAAAATTTGTGTGGAGAGAAATAGATTGCATCTAAATATTGCTGTTCATTTGCTGGATGCATATCGATTTCTATATAGGGAGCGGAACACGCAAAGTCCACAAAACACCACCCCCCATTGAGGTGCATTATCTCTGCAATTTCATGATAAGGAGTAAACACACCTGTTACATTTGAGCAGGATGTAACCGCTGCAATTTTCACTTTTCTGTCGCGGTAGGTCCTTAATAATTTACGCAAAGAATCAAGATGGACCAATCCGTTTGCATCCGGAGGAATAACTTCAACGTCAGCAATAGTTTCCAACCAAGATGTTTGATTCGAGTGATGTTCCATGTGAGAAACAAAAACGACTGGTTTTTCCAATTGATCATTGAGTAAGGGTCTAAACCTTTCATGGATTTTCAAACCCAAAATTCTTTGAAATTTATTGACGACCCCAGTCATTCCAGCATTAGCCGTGATAATAACATCATTAGGTGAAGCATTGACATGACTTTTAATTAGTTGTTTGGCGTGGGCATAGGCCATCGTCATACTGCTCCCTGAGACATTTGTTTCGGTGTGTGTATTGGCAATAAAGGGGCCCATTTTATTTGTTAATACCGATTCAATAGGACCGTACAATCTTCCACTTGCCGTCCAATCTGCATAGAGTAAAGATTTTTTGCCGTAAGGCGTCTCAAAATCTACCTGGTCCCCTATGACTTGCTTTTTAAATGATTTGAAATAAGCTTCTAAATTCATTTCCTAAACTTTATTGACCAATTCTTTGACTAATTTAACCAATTTGGTCGCTGATTTTTCCTCTTTAGCTTCGGCATAGATTCTAACGATGGGTTCTGTGTTAGATTTTCTAAGGTGAATCCAAGCGTCCTCCAAATCCAACTTTAGCCCATCAATTTCATTGAATTCTCCCTTCGGGAAATGGTGGGCGAGTTCTTTTTTAAGAAGGGTTAAGTCGAGATTTTCGGGGATGGTCATTTTATCTTTTACCATATAGTACGAAGGATAATTAGCCCGTAATTCTGAGGTTTTACAATCATTTTTGGCCAGCCAGGTTAAAAATAAAGCGATGCCTATGAGTGCGTCCCTTCCATAATGCAAATCCGGCACTATTATCCCCCCATTTCCTTCTCCCCCGATAATAGCATTTTCTGATTTCATGGTATTCACCACATTGACTTCTCCCACTGCACTTGCTTTGTAGATTCCTCCATGCTTTTCTGTAAGATCTTTCAATGCCCTGCTAGAAGATAAATTTGAAACTACAGTACCTTTTCCATTTTCAGACAAGAAATAATCAGCAATAGCCACCAGTGTATATTCTTCTCCAAATGGGGTTCCATCCTCATTGATTATGGCCAACCGGTCAACGTCGGGATCTACAGAAATACCCAAATGAGCTTGTTTTTTAACCACATCATCAATCAAATTCGTTAAATGGTGAGGAAGAGGTTCTGGATTGTGTTCAAAAACCCCATTAATTTGACTGTGTATCAAGGTGTAATTCACTCCCAACTTAGACAGTAAAGGGGGAATAGAAAGGGCACCTGTGGAGTTGATACAATCAACGACTACATGATATTTTTGTTGAGATACTATTTGGGCATCCACTAAAGGATGATTGAGCACTTGTTCGATATGCCAATCAATGGCACCAGGAAAAAATGAGTGTGTTCCTAGGTGCAAGACATGGGCAAATTCTATCGCTCCCTTTTCTAATATTTTTATGACTTCAGAACCATCCTCTGCTGAAATAAATTCTCCATGGCTATTCAGTAATTTAAGCGCATTCCACTCCATTGGGTTATGACTGGCAGTGATGATGATTCCACCACCTGCAACTTCTTTGGGGACTGTCATTGCCACGGTTGGGGTGGTAGATAGTTCCAGGTCTATAACCTCTACCCCCATAGCTATTAACGTTTGAACCGCCAAAGCCTGAACCATATCTCCAGATACCCTACCGTCCCTACCAATTACAATTTTTCGATTGGAGGATTTATTGGTAACAAACTGCGCAAACGCGGCAACAAAGGCTACAATGTCTAAAGGAGTCAAATTTTCTTTAGGTACTCCACCTATGGTTCCTCGTGTTCCTGAAATAGAAGAAATTAGTGCCACTTTTTTTCTTCAAATATAAGCATTGCAACTTTTATTGGTTTTGGTTTGTATTTTTGAAAGCCAAATTGCTCCTATGGATACCCTCTTCTCTATTGATCAACAATTATTTCACTTCATTAACGATACTCTAAGCAATGCTTTTCTGGATTGGCTGATGCCCTTTTGGCGAGATAAAAAATTTTGGATTCCGTTTTACATATTGGGATTGATTGCAATTGGAAAAAAATTCAAGACTTCTACTATCTATTGGGTTTTGTTTGTCGCCCTAACTGTGACCCTATCCGATACCCTGAGTAGTAAAATAATGAAGCCAACATTTGAACGTATTAGGCCATGTAATACCGAACAAATGATTCAGGAAGTAAGAATTCTAGTTCCTTGTGGCAAAGGTTACAGTTTCACCTCCTCCCATGCCACCAACCATTTTGCTGTAGCTGTTTTTGTCTTATTTACCTTAGGCTACTATTTCAAAAAAATTGGCCCTTTTATGTTGGTCTGGGCTGCGACCATATCATTGGGGCAGGTCTATGTAGGGGCCCATTACCCCATGGATATTCTTATCGGAGGTTTGCTGGGGTCTGGGATAGGATATCTTGTTTTTTTAGTCTATAAAAGATTACCCAATTACCAACTAAAGGAATCAGGAATATGAATATTTGGGAATATATTCTTCTTTTTGTTAGTGTATTTGCAGGGGGAATGGCAGCCATAAGTTCTTCTGGAAAAAGCAAAAACTGGAATGCTCCTTTGCTTTCTTTTAGCGGGTCTTTTTTATTGGGTATCGCCATTTTACATCTATTCCCGTCCGTTTTTTCCGGAGGAAATCACACCCTAGGACTTTGGGTATTGGGAGGTTTTATGTTACAATTTTTTTTGGAGCAATTGACTTCAGGTATCGAACACGGACATATTCACTTGCACGCTTCAGGGCATAATTTGAACGCCCTTCCCATTATGATTGGCTTGTCCATTCATGCCTTCATCGAGGGGCTTCCATTAGCCCATTACCATGAACTTAATGAACATGCTTCGGGAACTTTTAACCACTTGTTATACGGTATTGTACTGCACAAGTTACCGGCTGCATTTGCCCTTGGCACTATCTTATCATTAGCTGGTATTCAAAAATGGACCTTAATGGGTTATCTACTTATTTTTGCCTCCATGTCGCCTATCGGGGCTTGGTTGTCTCATTATTTGAATCCTGAAAACTCCTATGTTCAAATCATAATGGCTTTAGTTGCCGGTTCATTCCTTCATATTGCCACCACCATACTTTTTGAAACTGATGAAACGGCACACCACACGCTATCTTTAAAAAAATTATTACTTATCATTTCTGGTTTGCTACTAGCCATTATCACCATCCTTTAGCAAAAAAAAATTCTTTTTTGAGAATATTATCGATATTTTTATAAAAAAATCGGAAGTTGGAAAGTATGAAATTTTATAAATCACTTTGGGTATTATTTTTCTTAGTTGCTTCTGGTCTCCAATGGATTCATGCACAAAGCACAGTAACGGGAGTAGTTTCAGACGAAGTTAATCGAGAACCTCTAATTGGGGCCACCGTAATCATCAAAAACACCTCGGTAGGAACGCTGACTGATTTCAATGGGGAATTTGAGCTAATTTCGGAGATTGATTTTCCATTTGAAATTGAAATTTCTTACGCTGGATTTACGCCTTTAACCCTGGTGGTTAATAATTCTGATCCTTTGGAAATTAGGCTGGAAGAATCTGCAGTTACCATTGACTTAGTGGAAGTAACTGGTAGGCGGATTTCGGAAAAACAAACCCAAAGTGCCCTGACAGTAGAAACTTTAGACAATATCGCTATAAAGGAGACCCCCGCTGCAAATTTTTATGATGGATTAGGTGCTTTGAAAGATGTTGATTTAACAGCGGCTAGTTTAGGTTTCAAAATCATCAATACCCGCGGATTTAATAGTACCAGTCCAGTGCGTTCTCTTCAGATTATTGACGGAGTGGACAATCAATCTCCTGGTTTAAATTTTTCTTTGGGTAATTTTCTGGGGGCGTCAGAATTAGATGTCAACCGAGTAAATCTGGTTATTGGAGCTAGTTCAGCCTTCTATGGCCCAAACGCCTTTAATGGGGTAATCGCTATGGAAACTAAAGATCCTTTTCTTCACAAAGGCTTAAGCGCTATGGTAAAAGGTGGAGAGCGCAATTTATTTGAGGGTGGTTTTCGATATGCTAAGGTGATTAATAACAAAGATGATCTCCCTTCATGGGCATTCAAAATCAATGCGTTTGGTTTCAGCGCCAACGATTGGGTGGCAGATAATTACGACCCTGTGTTTGGAACGGATTCACCTCAGGACAATCCCGGAGGCTATGATGCTATCAATGTGTATGGAGATGAATTTCAGTCCTATAATAATTTCTCATCTGTATTATCCAGTCCTGGATTAGGAAGAATTCACAGACGCGGTTATCGGGAAATTGATTTAGTAGATTACGATTCGGAAAATTTAAAATTGGGTGGTGCGCTGCACTTCCGATTAGACCCTGAAAAGGATTTTGAAAGTCCTACCTTAATAGTAGCCAGTAATTTCAGCACAGGTACTACCGTATATCAAGGAGACAATCGTTTCAGTCTCAGGAATATTAAATTTTACCAGCATAGAGTGGAGCTAAAAAAACAGGATCAATATTTTCTGAGGTTCTATGCTACTCATGAAAATGCTGGAGATTCTTATGATCCTTATTTCACCGCTTTATTGCTGCAGGAAAATGCTAAAGAAAGTCGCTTCTGGACGAGTGCCTACAAATCCTTTTGGGACATTAATATAGTACCGCAAATTCGCCGGATTGAGGGTTATCCCAGCATTGTAGATTATATTGGAAGGATTGATGATTTCAAAGCGGCCTTAAATAATTTTTATCAAACTCCAGAATTTGCCAATAACCTAGCTGGTTGGCATCAGCAAGCGTTAGCTGCTGCCGAATCAGAAAGCTCATTAGTGGGAGCCGTTCCCTTTTATGAGCCTGGAACGCCAAGATTTCAAGAGGAGTTTAACAGAATTACACAAAGCGTTTCTTTTACCGAAGGTGGTACCAAATTTTATGATAAATCAGCCTTGTATCATGGCCATGGGGAATATACTTTCAAAGATTTAGTTTCCAATGATCAAATTACCGATCTCGATATTGTTGTGGGGGGGAATTTCCGATACTACGCTCCAGATTCTAAGGGGTCTATTCTTCTAGACACTTTTGGTCGCAATATTGATACCAAGGAATTTGGATTATATACTGGAGGAACTTTGGTGTTGAAAAACAAGCTTAAAATCAATGGTTCCATTCGTCTGGATAAGAATCAAAACTTTGATTATCTGGTTTCACCTGCGGCCTCTTTGGTATATACCCCTAATGCTGATCATACGTTTAGAATGTCCTTTTCATCGGCCATCCGGAACCCCACACTTGCCGACCAGTACTTATTTTATAACGTAGGTAGAGCAATTTTAATCGGAAATTTGGATGGGTTCAATGATCTCATCACCGTGGAATCTTTTCGGTCCTCCATTAACAGCGGGAGGATTGATAGTTTGAAGTACTTCGACATTAACCCTATTCGCCCAGAGAAGGTCAAAACTTTTGAATTGGGGTACCGAACCACCTTGGGCCAGCTATTTATTGATGCCACCTATTACTATAGTTTTTACAATGATTTCATCGGATATAATTTGGGAATTGATGCGAGATTCGACCCAACGACCTCACTACCCACTAATGTTCAGGTGTATCGTGTAGCTGCAAATGCTAGAGATCAGGTGACCACCCAAGGATTTTCTGTGGGCATGAACTATTATTTTGGGAACTATTTTGTTGCCAATGGAAATTATTCATGGAATGTATTGAACACTCAAACCGATGATCCCATCATTCCTGCGTTCAATACTCCTGAACACAAATTCAATGTTGGGCTTTCTGGAAGAGACATTCCCTTTAAATTTGCAGGCATTCGGTTGAATAATTTTGGTTTCAATGTGAATTATAAATGGGTGGATAATTTTGTTTTCGAAGGATCACCTCAATTTACCGGATTTATTCCTTCTTATAGTTTACTCGATGCCCAAGTCAATTGGAGATTGCGAGATATTGATACGGTGGTCAAGGTCGGAGCGTCCAATTTGTTAAATAATTTGGTCTTCCAAACCTATGGTGGGCCAAGAATTGGCAGATTAGCGTATATTTCGTTTTTATATGAGTTTAAGAATTATTAAATTGCTTCATTAAAATCATACATATGAAAAATTTCTACTCTTTACTATTACTAATTTTTGCTTCGGCTTGGGTGGGGTTAACTGCTCAAACCAGATACCTCCACGAGGTTTTCGACGAAGTAGCCGTTGAAAAGGGGATTACCTATGGCAACAATATATCTATTTTGACAGGAGCTCCAGCTCCAATTGATTTAAAAATGGATGTTTACACTCCTGTTGGAGATGAAGAATCTGACAGACCTGTAGTGGTCTATTTTCATACCGGAAGCTTTTTGCCCCCATTAATTAGTGGAGGAATTACAGGGTCTCTTTCGGATTCTACCTTAGTGGAAATTTGTACCCGATTAGCCAAAATGGGTTACACTGCTATTGCTGCAACATACAGACAGGGATGGTTACCTACATCAGAAGATGCCAATGTTCGAAGGAAAACGCTTCTGCAGGCAGCTTATAGAGGCATCATTGACGCTAGAACTTGTGTGCGTTATTTAAGAAAAAGCGTGGAGGAAGAGGGAAATCCCTACGGAATTGATACTGAAAAAATCGTTCTTTGGGGTCAAGGAACAGGAGGTTATATCTCTCTTGGTGCAGGAGTTTTAGACCGATATGAAGAATTAATAGTAGAAAAATTCATTGATACGGAAACTGGTGAACCTTATGTTACTCTTCAAGTGGACGGAGATCCTTATGGTTTACTACCAGCTTTCTTAAATGTACCCAATCATGTAGGATACAGTTCTGATTTCAATCTCAGTGTAAATATGGGAGGTGCCTTAGGAGATATCAATTGGATTGAAGGAGAAAATTCCTTAATCGAAGAGCCAGCTACTGTTGGTTTTCACGTAGTATCCGATCCATTTGCTCCTTTTGGCGATGGTCCGGTTATTGTTCCCACAACACAGGAATTTGTAGTTAATGTATCAGGTACTTTAACTGCTACCCAAAGGATGAATGAAGTTGGAGCTAACGATGTTTTAGATCCGGTCTTGGGAATCAATGATCCTTTAACTACAAAAGTAAGTTTGATTCAGCTGGCAGGAATTACAGTTGACTTATCAGCATTAGGAGGCTCTCCAACTACTCCATTGGCAACAGATCACATGTATCCATTCATTTTGCCTGGCCCTGGACCACAATCAGGACCATGGGATTGGTGGGATAAGGATCGTTTAGACTTGGTGGTTGCTGGTTTCAATGCAGCTACTGGATCAGAGTTGAATTCAGATGAACTCCATGCTAATAACTTATTTACCAACCCAGATATGTCTGCTGAAAAAGGCAGAGCGTATATCGATACCATTATGGCCTACTACGCACCAAGAGGTTGTTTTGCACTTGACCTTACAGAGTGTAAAGATGCATTATTGGGTATCAGCTCTGTAAAGGTATTAGAGGAAGTAGCATCTTTCGATTTATTACCTAATCCGGCTTCTGACCAAGTACAAGTTAAATTTACTTTGACTGAACCTAATGAATTGAGTTTGATGGTATTCAATGCACAAGGTCAGATGGTTCAAAACAATTTCTTGGGACGCACTCAAAAAGGTGCTCAGAACTTAACTATAAATACCCATCAATTACCGACAGGTTTATATTCTGTCAGTTTGATTAATGAAAGAGGAGAGATTAAAACTAAAAGATTAGCTATCAATAGATAAGTCTTAATCAATAATTAAAAAGGCCCATGAGCAACATGTTCGTGGGCCTTTTTTAATTATTAAAGAGATAGTAGAAATGCCATTGTATCTACCCCATCTGCATAATTCAATAAATTAGGACTTTGAGCCTCCCCAAAACTAAAAGATTCTATTGATTCGATTGAAAGTGGGGTTTTTGAAACTAAGCATTGAATAGAATCCAATTCTGAGGCTAATTTATTTCTTAATACGGGTAAGGATTCATAATACTCAAAATGTAAAACACCTATTCTGGATGGGATGGCATGGGCTTCTTTGATCAAAATGCATCCATTCGCTACAAAAGCCTCTTGACCCAAACTGTGCACAGCATAGTTGTAATCAAAATTATTTTTATAAGGTTCGTGCCACATCACTTCCTTATACTCATAAAGTGCTTTTAGCAGTGGATCAAAATTATAATTAGTAGGGACGTACAGTTTGGAGATATTCCTGCATCCTAGTCCGAAGTATTGAAAAACATCCTTTCCCAAAGCAGCTAAATCATTATCATCTTCTTTTCCATCTAAAACAGCAATACCATTTCTATTGCTTCGGATAATATTGGGATATTTGCTAAAGTAATATTCAAAATATCTGGCGGTGTTATTACTTCCTGTTGCTATTACTGCATCGAAATCCTTCATTTGCTCTACCTCTTCAACTTTCCAGTCCAACCCATTTTTGGCAGATAATTCTTTTAATTTGCGAACCACAAATGGCGTAAGAACTTGATCCTTTTCAGAATACTTAATTACTAGATTATGGCCCGTTAAGAATACGCAAAGTATATCATGAAATCCCACCAATGGAATATTTCCTGCTGGAATTAAGGCTACTTTCTTAGGATTTGGAAAGGTTTGATCCCCTGAGAAATACTGGTTGGTCCATTCATTTAATAACGGTTCTGAAAGGTAATGATCAATAATGGCTTGTAATGCGAGTTGCTGATTGGCTACGGTAAACCATTTATTTTTGAGATATGCCGCTTCCATGACGTGATTTAGCGTCGAAATGTCTGAACGAAAGTATTGACCCAACGCTACCAAAATGTTTATCCTTTCTTTCAAATTCATTATAAATCTTTTAACATTTTTTGAATACGATCTATACCCATTTGGTTCAGCAGGTCAATATTTTTTTGCGGAATTTCCTCAACATTTGGGTATAAATCGACCGCTTTTGTTATGGAGGCTTCTTTTAGAAGATGCAGCATTGGAAAAGGAGATCTATTGGTGAAATTTTCCGGAGCATCAGGTAAAGTGCCGGCAAACTGATAATGGGGATGAAATTCTGCAATTTGAATTTGTCCCACCAATTCTAAGGCTTCTATATGTCCATTTGCCCACTCACAAAGGTCTAAATAGTCTTCAAAATTGACCCCTAATTGTGGGTGAATCAAAAAAGTCGTTTCTATCCCATCTGAGGGTTCATCGGCTAAAAAAGATAATTCCCTCCATAAGACTCTGGAAAACTCTTCGATAGACTCCCCTTCGTAAACTAAGAATTTGATTTTATTATGCGTAAATGGTGATTTGGCAAAAGGACACAAATTCAAACCAATTACCCAATTTTCTATCCAATCTTTAGTCTTCAAAATCAGTTGCTCCTTCATTATCTTCTAAAAGTTTTTGATTGCGCTGATAAGTAACATAGTTTCTCCATTTTTCTAATCCAGTTGCAAAATCATGAGGCAATTCACTCTCAAAAAACATTTTTTTTCCTGTTCTAGGGTGAATAAAACCCAACGACTGCGCATGAAGTGCCTGCCTAGGTAGTATATCCATGACATTTTTGACAAATTGCTTGTATTTAGTAAATACTGTTCCTTTGACAATTTTATCTCCCCCGTATCGGGCGTCGTTAAACAAAGGATGGCCTCTGTATTTAAAGTGAACTCTAATCTGATGGGTCCTCCCAGTTTCCAGTTGACATTTCACCAAGCTCACTAGATATAAAGGCTCAACCGTTTCATAATGGGTTATAGCCTCTTTTCCAAAATCCCCTTCAGGATATACTGTAAATAATTTTCTATCTCTTGGATGCCTACCAATATGTCCTATGATTGTATCTGATGCGGGTTTAGGTTCGCCCCAAACAATAGCGTAATAAGTCCTTTCAATAGAGTGATCAAAAAATTGTTTGGCAAGATGTGCCATACTCATTTCATTTTTAGCCACCACCAACAAACCAGATGTATCCTTATCAATTCTATGAACCAATCCAATTCTGTTTTGAAAGTTGGTACCCGGAGTATCGATACCGTTTTCAACCTTTAGATAGGCAGCTAGTCCATTGACCAATGTTCCATTTCGATTTCCCACCCCCGGATGTACCACCAAACCTGGAGGCTTATTAACAATTAATAAATCTTCATCTTCATAATGAATATTGAGGGCCATTTCTTCAGGAACTATTCCCTCTCCAGTATCCGGGGGCCTTGGGAGAATGACACTAATGGAATCTCCAGCTCTTACCTTATAATTCGATTTTATATTCTTTTCATTAACCAAAACAGCTCCTGCATCTATAGCTTGTTGAATTCTATTTCGGGAAACTTTTAATAATCGATTGGTTAAAAACTTGTCAATTCTCAATGCAGATTGACCTGGATCTACCAAGATGTTTTGGTAGTCCTGAAAATCATCATTTGATTCTTCCAAAAAAGATTCCATCTATTAATTTTACACTTTAAAGCGCTAAATTAACCCTTCTTTTCATCCTAAAGCACCTAATTATGAAGTCTTCTTTTGGTTTTGGTTCTCAATGTGTTAAAATGGATAAGAAGCCTACTTATAACACTCCTGCTCATCAACTACCTATTTACGCCTCTTCTTCCTTTGTTTTTGAGAATCTTCAGCAAGGCATAGATGTTTTTCAAGGTAAAGAAACTGGTTACCTCTATAGTAGATTTGGAAACCCAACCATTGATTCTACTGCTCAGAAAATTGCTGATTTAGAAGGTTTTGGTTTGGAAATAAAACCAGAGGCCATTATGGTTGCCTCTGGAATGGCGGCTATTCACATCTTATTAAGCGGTCTCCTGCAGCCGGGTCAAAAAATCTTAACCCAACCTGATTTGTATGGCGGAACGACGGAATTAATTGATAAGATATTTAAACCATTAAATATTCTACCCATATATCAAGATCTCAGAAAATTAGAAGAAGTAGAAAATACTTTAAAATCAGATTCCTCCATAGGGATGATATATATGGAGACTCCGGCCAACCCAACCATGACTTGTATAGATTTGAGTAAAATAGCTCAATTGGCTAACAAATATCAAATTAGGACTGCAGTTGACAATACCTTTTGTACTCCCTATATTCAACAGCCTTTTGAGCATGGAATAGATTTTATTATTCACTCGACCACCAAATTCCTCAATGGGCATGGTCATTCCATTGCTGGGGTAATTG
Organism: uncultured Saprospiraceae bacterium; assembly: GCA_964410725.1. Classification (GTDB taxonomy): domain Bacteria; phylum Bacteroidota; class Bacteroidia; order Chitinophagales; family Saprospiraceae; genus CALAZP01. The sequence goes on along the minus strand of CAYPID010000006.1, from coordinate 17,432 downwards.
TGGGGAAAGATCCGGAGCTCATGCAACAAAAGATATGGCCAGTCATGAAATTAACTGGAGGGAGTTGTAATGCATTTGATGCATGGTTGACCTATCAAGGAATTAAAACCCTGGAACTAAGAATGGAGCGACAAGTAGCCAATGCTTTGGCATTGGCCAATTTTCTCGAAGAGCATCCTAAAATTACTTTTGTCAACTATCCTGGTTTGCCAAACCATCCCGACCGATCTATTATTCAAAAGCAAATGCGGTCTGGTGGGGCAATGTTGAGTTTCGAAGTACAGGGTGGACTCCAGGGAGCGGAAAACTGTATCAATCATCTTCAACTCGCTACTTTAGCGCCTACATTAGGAGATCTTGACACTTTGGTCATGCATCCGTACACCATGTCTCACGGAAACATTGATCCATTAATTAAAAAGGAGCAACGAATAACTGAGGGGTTGGTCAGGGTATCTGTAGGGGCGGAAACCGCTTCAGATATTATCAAGGACTTTGAGCAAAGTCTCCAATACGTCTAAATACCTTTAATATAGGACACAAATTCATCGACTGCCTTTTCAATTGGCTGCTTTGATTTTTTTAAATGTTGAATAAACGCACTGCCAATGATAGCTCCTTGAGCAAATTGACAAGCGGTTGAAAAGGTCTCTGGAGAAGAAATTCCAAAACCTATTAGTCTTGGATTGTTCAATTTTAGCGCGTGAATTCTATTAAAATAATCGATTTGTGAATCGGAAATCCCAGTTTTTGCTCCTGTTATGGAGGCATTAGACACCATATAAATAAAACTCTTACTCAAAGAATCAATTTTAATGATTCTTTCCTCTGAAGTTTGAGGTGTAATTAAAAAAGAAACGGGCAATTCAAATTCTTCAAATAACGCCTGATATTCTTGTTCATAAACCAAAAGGGGTAAATCTGGCAAAATGATGCCATCAATTCCTACCTCCTTGCATCGCTTCAGAAAAGACCGTTCGCCATACTGCATCATTTGGTTGAAATAACCCATCAGAATTAATGGGCAATGGACTGTACCTCTAACTGCTTCAATTTGATCAAATAACAAAGGAAGGTTCATTCCATTTTTGAGGGCTTGAGTTCCACTTTCTTGTATAGTAGTGCCATCTGCCAGTGGGTCGGAATAAGGAATGCCAATCTCAATCAAATCAACACCAGCTGCATCCAGTGCTTGGATAATCTTCCCTGTATCCTGCAAGTGAGGATAACCTGCGGTAAAATAAATATTGAGAATATTTGAATTCTTGTGTAGAAAGAGTTCTTTAATCCGGTTCATTTTAATATTGGTCTAAATATTTCATATAGGTTTCTAAGTCTTTGTCCCCCCTTCCGGAGAGATTGATAACCACCACATCCGAAGTTTGAAACGACAACTTTTGCAGCGCTGAAAAAGCATGAGCAGTTTCTAGAGCGGGGATGATGCCCTCCAAGCGGCTGACTTCAAATACGCTATCCATGGCCTCTTGATCGGTTATACTAACTGCCTCAGCCCGACCAGTAGAAATTAAATGCGCATGCATAGGTCCTATTCCCGGATAATCTAAGCCAGCAGAAATACTATACGGTTCTACAATTTGACCGTCTTTGGTCTGCATCAATAGCGTTCTACTGCCGTGAATAATCCCTTTAGTCCCCAAGACACTTGTCGCAGCCGATTCTCCCGAATCAATCCCAAGACCCGCAGCTTCCACAGCTATTAAGCGAACAGATTCTTCATTAAGATAGTGATAAAAAGCGCCCGCAGCATTACTTCCTCCACCTACACAAGCAATAACCGCATTGGGCTCAGACTTCCCTGTCTTCTCCTTCAGTTGCCATTTCATCTCTTCACTAATTACCGATTGAAAACGGGCTACCATATCAGGATAAGGATGCGGCCCAACCACAGATCCAATGATATAATGCGTATCTACAGGATTATTAATCCAATCTCTTATGGCCTCATTGGTGGCGTCCTTGAGCGTTCTACTTCCGCTATTAGCTGCCCTTACTTCCGCACCTAACATTTTCATTCGAGCAACATTGGGTGCTTGCCTCTGGATGTCCACAGCGCCCATATAAACTATACACTTCAAGCCCATTAAGGCGCAAACAGTAGCTGTTGCCACCCCATGCTGTCCGGCACCAGTCTCAGCAATAATTCGTGTTTTCCCCAAATGCTTGGCTAAAAGGATTTGTCCAATGGTATTGTTAACCTTATGCGCTCCTGTATGACACAAATCTTCCCTTTTGAGGTAAATTTGAGTTTGATATTTTTCTGAAAGCCTTTCGGCAAAAAATAAAGGAGTCGGCCTTCCAACATAATCCTTAAGCAATTGATTAAACTGCTTTTTGAAAGCTTCACTTTCCATAAAAGGCACATAAGCTTCTTGCAATTCTGCTACATTAGGAAAAAGCATTTCAGGAATAAATGCTCCTCCAAATTCACCGTAATACCCATTTTTATCAATTTGTACCATTGTTAAATTTTTATTTTTTCAATAAAATTTTTTAGTAACTGAGGATTTTTTATGCCTTTGTCTACTTCAAACTGACTATTCAAATCCACACCAGCTAAAAGTGGATGATTAATTTTGAGAATTGCTTCAGCATCGTCTGGACCAATCCCGCCGGAAAGTAAAAATGGAACAGTTCCCCTATAATCTTCTAAAATTTTCCAATCAAACTTATGACCTGTTCCCCCAAAAGAACCATCAGCCGTTTTGGTGTCTATTATCAAATATTTACAATAAGGAGCAAATTGCTCAGCCACGACATTAAGGTCGTGATTTGAACCTGAAACTGCCTTGATTAAATCGAACCCACCATTGGCCAAAACAGATTTATAAATTGTTAATTCCCTCAAATAATCCGGAGATTCATCCCCGTGTAACTGGGCATAATCCAATCCAAAATCACCCGATGCATTCAAAATGAATTCCATAGGATGGTTTACAAAAACCCCTACCCTTTTTTTACCCTCCCAATTATAACCGTGGGAAGAAATCCAATTAGATAAGCGCTCGTAATCCACCATCCTGGGTGATTGGTCATAAAAAATGAATCCATACCAATCAATGGGCAAATTCAAAACTTGCTCTAGGTTTTCAGGATCTTTTAAGCCACAAACTTTAACTATCATAGTGACGCAGCTAATTTTTCTATAAATTGTTGACAAGCTTGTCCAGGGTTAGATTCCCTCATGAAATATTCTCCAATTAAAAATCCTTCAAATCCAGCTTTCTTCAAAGTTAAAATGGCTTCTACATTACTGATTCCACTTTCAGAGATTCTTGCACATTCTGCCGGAAGTTGATGAATCAAATCAAGGGAATGCTGAATGGAAACTTCAAAAGTAGTTAAGTCTCTATTGTTTACTCCTATTATATCAGGCAATTCAATAATTTTATCTAATTGTTTTGGGGTGTGTATTTCCAACAAAACCTCCATATCCAAAGAATGAGCCATCTTGGTCAAATGATAAAGTGAATCTCGATCCAGACATTCAGCTATCAATAAAACTACATCTGCCCCTATGGCCTTGCCCTCAATAATTTGATATTCATCAATGATAAAATCTTTTCTGAGGATTGGAATTTCTACAGCAGCTCTAATCGCCTCCAAAAATTTGGGATCTCCAGCAAAAAATTCTTGATCCGTCAGACAGGAAATACCAGCTACCCCAGCTAATTCATACCCCTTACCTGTTTCTTCTGGTTTAGCTGAATCATTGATGATTCCTTTAGAAGGAGATTTCCTTTTGTACTCAGCTATAATTCCTGGTAAAATCCCCTCCTTTAAGCTCTTCTTAAGAGAATAGGGCGTTCTATGAAATCCTTTTTGGTTTTCAAAAAAAGAAATACTGTTTATTTTTTTGGCATTTTCTATTTCAATCTTTTTGGCGGCTATTATTTTTTCTAGAATATCCATATCCTCGATTTTTAGGCTAACAATTTCTTTAGAACCTGCAGTGCACTTCCACTTTCAATACTTTCTTTTGCCTCTGCAATACATTCCTCAATGGATTTCTCTGGATGTATAGTTTGAATGGCATACCCCGCATTGGCTAGTACCACTGCCTTCTGCGCTTCAGTAGCCTTGTTGTTTAATACATTCTTAAAAATAGTGGCAGCATCTTCAGCCGTTTCCCCCCCATATAGCTCTTCCGGTTGTATTTCTCTCAGACCAATATCCTCAGGCGATATAATAAATTCCCCTTCAGAATTACGCAATTTGAATGCTCCCGTTAAGGAGATTTCATCATATCCATCCATGGCATAGATGATAGAAAATCGTCTCCCCGTAGGTTGCATGATGTACTGGTACATTCTGGATAATTCCAGACTGAAGGTGCCAAACATCTGATGGGTTGGTTGAATGGGGTTGACCAGGGGGCCTAACATATTAAAAAAGGTTTTCATTCCCAGTTGTTTGCGAACAGGAGCCACCTCCTTGAGTGCTGGATGAAAAAAAGGTGCATGCAAAAAACAAATATTGGCCGAGTCTAACTGCTTTTTCAAAACCTCCGTATCATTGGTGAATTCATATCCCAGTTCGATGAGCACATCTGAAGAACCCACTGAGGAGGAAACTCCATAACTGCCGTGTTTACTAACTTTATATCCCGCTCCTGCAACTACTACACAAGTAAGGGTTGAAATATTAAAGGTATTTTTGCCATCTCCTCCAGTCCCCACGATGTCAATGGTCTCCATACCATCTAAATGAACTGGAACACATAATTCCAATAAGGCATCTCTAAAACCTTGAAGTTCAGTTAAATAAATGGGTCTCATATTAAAAACAGTAACAAAAGAGGCTACCTGAACAGGATTATACTGCCCATCAGCTATTTGAATTAAAACTGTTTTAGCCTCTTCTCTATCGAGTTTGTCGAATTCAAATAATCGATTCAAAAGTGCTTTCATTGGTATTTCATTTAAGCAATTTTCGCGCCTATCCTCTTGGCCGAATAAATAATAAAATTGGACAATATTTTCATACCATCGGGGGTCATCACGGATTCCGGGTGAAACTGTACGCCGTGAATATTGTATTCCCTATGAGAAAATGCCATTATCCGACCCTTTTCATCTACCGCAGTAATCCTGAGGCAATCGGGTAAATCCTTTTTATTAACGATCCAACTATGGTATCGACCTGCCTGAAAATTGGTTGGTAAGGAATCAAAAATTGGAGTGGCCAAAGGCTCTACAATCTCAATGGATGTACTTATTCCATGATATACTTGTTCCATGTTAGTAAGAGAACCTCCAAAAGCTTCTCCAATGGCCTGATGTCCAAGACAAACTCCAAAAATCGCCTTTTCAGGAGCATACTTTTTTATCAAATCTGGCATTATTCCAGCGTCCTTAGGAATTCCAGGTCCTGGAGAAAGAACAATTATGTCATAATGAGCCACTTCTTCCAAGTCCATTTGATCATTGCGAATGACATCAATTACCCCATCGGGAATCAGCTCCTTAAGATACTGCATCAGATTGTAGGTAAAGGAATCATAATTATCTAAAAGCAATATTCGCATAACGGTAAATTAAATTTTTTCAGCATCAACCAATGCCCGCTTTAAAGCACCTAATTTATTGTTCACTTCTTGCAGTTCCGAATCTTCATTGCTCGCAGCGACAATTCCCGCACCTGCTTGATAATAAAGTACATTGTTTTTACTCAAAAAAGACCGGATGACAATAGCCTTATTAAGTTCTCCACTAAAACTTATGTATCCTAATGCCCCCCCGTAAAAACTACGCTGGGTATTTTCGTATTTTGAAATCAGTTCAATGGCTTTAAATTTCGGTGCACCGGATAGTGTCCCTGCGGGAAAAGTGTCTCCGAAAACAGTAACGGGGTTCGTTCCTTTGGGGAGTTTACCCTGAACTTTGGAGACGAGGTGTATCACATGACTGAAATACTGAATTTCCTTTAAAGTTTTAACCTGGACGGATTCCGCGTGCCTTCCTAAATCATTCCTAGCCAAATCAACCAACATAATGTGTTCCGCATTTTCTTTAGGATCTTTGGCCAGTTCCAAAGCCTTTTCAGCGTCATGATCTGCATCTCCTGTTCTCTTATAGGTTCCGGCAATTGGATTAACGGTGGCCACTTCATCTTTAACCACCAATTGAGACTCAGGTGATGATCCAAAAATCTTATAATCGCCATAATCGAAATAAAACAAATACGGAGAGGGATTAATAGATCTTAAAACTCTATATACATTGAATTCATCCCCCTGAAAAGCCTGAGAAAATTGCCTTGAAAACACAATTTGAAATACATCGCCCAATTGACAATGACGCTTGCCAATACGAACTAATTCTTTGAAAGCTTCATCCGACAAATTAGTTTTTTCGTTTCCATCCAAATGGAATTGGTGTTCAGGGATGGTTTGAGCTTGAAGCAGTGTTTCTAACCTGTGCATTTTGGATTGAGAACCAGGTAGGATATTTTCCAGAATGATTAATTCCTCGTTATAGTGGTTGAATCCAATGATGAAACGGTGAAGGGTATATCTGATGTCAGGTATCTCAATATCCTTTTTTTTGGGATCAAATTGATGCGCATCAAAATATTGAACCGCTTCGAAACCTATATGGCCAAAAATCCCATTGAATCCATCAAAAGGACTTTCATAATCTGTTTCAAAGCGATCTAAAAAGTCCCCAATGGCATCCGCAACTGCTGTATAAGAATCTATAGTTGATTGAATCTTTTTGCTATTGGGCAATAAGGTAATAATTTGTTGATTTTTTACCTCGATAGATGCGATACCATCTAATCCAATAAAGGAGAAAGAATTCTCTCGGGCATTGAAATCGTTACTTTCCAATAGAACGGGTTCAGTAAAATAATCCCTTAACCTTAAGTAAAGTGATACTGGGGTCACGAAATCCGCTAACTTCCTTTTGACGACAACCCTAAGTTTTATTTTTTCCATTAATTACAGTTTAAATCAAATGAAAAACGGCTTATCGAGTGAACGACAAGCCGCTTATATTTTCATTAAGGCAATGGGGTTCACTCCGTCGAGTTTGCATTTATGTGCCACCACCAAAAACCTAAATTATTCATGTCTTTTATTTTGATTCAAATATAACATTCCTTTTTTTAATTCAAAACCAACTGCTGATTAATTATTTTCCAAATTAATTCTTCTAATAACTCAATATCCTCTTTTCCGGTAGCATTATATCCAACTCCCTTGCTATACAAATCGAAAGTTTTAAGCAGATGAATTACTTCCATCGTCATCGGTAAAGGATAATTTTTAAGGGCCGTTTTAAACTCTGATAAAGCACTAGGATGTCTTAAATTAAAATGGCTACTGATGTCTTTATCAGAACCTTTAGATAAAAAATGACCTTGATAAATCCGGGTGAAAAAAGACCCCAAGCTGGAAATGATTAAAACTGGAGGGTTTTTCTTCGGATTATTTTTCATAAAGCTTAAAATCGAAGAAATCCTTTTTAAATCCTTATATGCGATAGCCTTTTGTAATTCAAATACATTGTACTCTTTACTTATTCCAATATTCCTTTCTACCAGATCTTTAGTGATTACCTCATTAGATTCCAAATTGATACTTACTTTCTCTAATTCATTGACAATTTTGGAAAGATCGGCTCCCAAGTATTCCCCCAACAATAATGCAACCCCCTCCTCCAATTTTAATTTTTTAGATTTACAATAATTAGAAATCCAGCCAGCCACTTGATTTTCATAGAGCGGTTTGGACTCAAAAAGGGTAGTATTCGCCTTGATGATTTTGCCAAACTTGGTCGTCAAATTTAATTTTTTATGTTTGTGGACAAGAACCAAAACAGTCTGTGGATTTGGGTGTAGGACATAAGATTCTAATTTGGCTAAATCCTTCAAATCCTGAGCTTCTTTAACTATTATCAACTGTCTTTCGGCCATCATAGGAAGTCTAACGGCCGTATCCACGATCATTCGAGCATCACTATCTTTTCCATAATAGATTGTAAAATTGAAGGCTTTTTCACTCTCTTCAAGGACGTTTTGTTCAAATAAATGGGTCAACAAATCCAAATAATAGGATTCTAGTCCGTGTAGAAAATACACAGGATGAAGTTCCTTTTTTAAAATTGCTGTTTTTATCTGTTCAAATTCCGCCATAGATTACTTTTTGCACCTCAAATATCTTTAATTTAGCCCAAATAAAATGAAAACCATGGCAAATCGACCTCTTATATTGGTAACTAATGATGATGGAATTACAGCTCCTGGGATAAAAGTCCTGGTTGATATTGCTCGCCAAATGGGAGAGGTAGTCGTAGTTGCTCCGGATTCACCTCAGTCGGGGATGGGGCACGCAGTCACTATTAGTGATCCCATAAGATTGCACCCCGCAGATGTTTTTGACGGAATAGAAGCCTATGAGTGCTCGGGTACTCCAGTAGATTGTGTAAAATTAGCTAAACACATTGTTTTGAAGGATAGGCAAGTGGATTTATGTGTTTCAGGAATCAATCACGGTTCTAATGCTTCCATAAATATTATCTATTCGGGCACTCTTTCAGCTGCTATGGAAGCAAGCTTGGAAGGTATCCCCTCTATTGGTTTCAGTCTTTTGGATCACACCTATGGAGCAGATTTTCAACCGGGAGTTCCATTTATTCGAGATTTAATTGCATTTGTCTTAGCGCATGGAATGGAAAAAGGTAATTTATTGAATGTTAATATTCCCGTACCGGAAAAAGGTCAAACCATCAAAGGAATGAAGATATGCCGTCAGGCGAATGCCAGATGGAAAGAAGAATTTGTTGAAGCTATTGATCCTAGAGGAGTAAAATATTATTGGCTTACTGGAGTATTCATCAATGAAGACGAAGAAAGGGATACAGATGTAAATGCATTAGAAGAGGGCTATATATCTGTGGTTCCCTCCATGCATGATCTCACCAATTACCCCATGTTAAAAGACTTAAAAGAAACGACTAATATATTCCATTAGAAATGTTCTGGGAAAAAAATAAAATTTGGGTAGGCTTAATAGTGGGATTTTTGATTCCATTTGTAGGTTTAGCAGTCTTAGAATTAATTTTAGAACAACTCGACGAAATTGTCCTTCAGCAAGCTAGGAATAAATTGAGCGAAACTTTCAAGGATCGGACGCTGTATTTGATAGCTATTACTTTGAATATCCTTCCTTTTAGGTGGTACAATAAGAGAAAAAAAATCCTCTCTATGCGAGGGATGGTCGTTGCCACAACCGTATATGCCATAGCATGGATGATTCTATTTGCTAAAGAAATCCTTTAGAATGCGATATTATCTAATAGCGGGGGAAGCATCTGGAGACCTTCACGGAGGTCATCTCATCCGAGCGCTCAAAGCCAATAATCCAAAAGGAATCTTTCGTGCTTGGGGTGGAGAAAAAATGGAATCAGCAGGTGCTGAGGTGGTTAAACACTACAAATCTCTCGCATTTATGGGATTCTGGGAGGTACTAATTAACATAAGAACCATAATAAAGAATATTAAATTTTGCAAAACTGATATTCTAAAATTCGAACCTGATGCCCTGATATTCATCGATTATCCTGGTTTTAATTTACGCATCGCTCAATGGGCTAAAACCAAGGGGATTAAAACCATTTATTATATCTCTCCTCAGATCTGGGCATGGAAAACCAGTCGTGTTCATGCGATCAAAAGGGATATAGACCTCATGTTAGTTATTTTGCCATTCGAAAAAGATTTTTACCGAAGGTATAACTACTCAGTAACTTTCGTAGGACACCCCCTATTAGATGAAATTCCGACGGAAACTATTCCTGTGCCAGACTCATCAGGAAAAATTGCGCTCTTACCGGGAAGTCGGCGGCAAGAAATAAGTAAAATTCTACCCGTAATGGCCAAGGTAGTCGCCTTTTTTCCTCATAAAAAATTTGTATTGGCTTGTGCTCCAGGTATTGAGTCCGAATTTTATGATCAATTCTTAGGAGAGGTGGTCATTGAGAAAGTGGTCGGGGACACTTATGGCGTTCTCGAAAGGGCTGAGGCAGCAATTGTAACTTCAGGGACTGCAACGCTTGAAACCGCATTATTGGGCGTGCCGCAGTTGGTGGTCTATAAAAGCAATGCCATCAATTATTGGTTGTATAAATCTTTTATTAAAGTACCTTATATTTCTTTGGTCAATTTGATAGCCGAACGCGAACTGGTGCGAGAAATTATCCAAGAGGCTTGTCATCCCCAGTTTTTGGCAAAAGAGCTGCAAATCCTTCTAGAAGATGACAGCAAAAAAGAATTTAAAGAAAAATACGTATATTTAAGAGAAAGATTGGGTGGGGCTGGAGCCAGCAAAAGAGCAGCGGAAGCCATTAATAGTCACCTTTTGAATTGAACTTTTTTATCAATTAGTTGTTTGGAATTAAATTTTTTACCATGAAAAACAAACTGATTAACTGGTTAGAAAAATCTGCTTTTGGGGTTTGCTCTTATCTCGGTGAAAAAATGGGCATTGCCAGTTCCAATGTGAGGTTGTATTTTATTTACTCCTCTTTCATCACATTGGGTTCTCCCCTCATTATTTATTTATTTATGGCTTTTTGGCTCAATTTTAAGCGGTATGCCCACAATACCAAAGAATTGATCTGGCATTAATTATTGGGTAAAGGCAAATTGAATCAAATTAGCTCCCATCTCTAAAGCAGCTCGTCTAACGGGTTCGGGATCGTTGTGTACGTCTTCATCTTCCCAGCCATCTCCTAAATCGCATTCGAAAGAGTAAAAACAAACCAATCTATTTTCCCAGAACAATCCATAACCTTTTGGTGGCTGTCCGTCGTGTTCATGCACCTTAGGCAGTCCTTCATCGAAGTCAAATTTTTGGTGGTAAACTGGATGGTCAAATGGAATTTCGATGAAATCCAGCTGAGGAAATACTTTTTTCATAGCAATGCGTACATAGGGATCCATACCATAATTATCATCAATATGCAAAAAGCCACCACCCATGAGGAAGGTTCTCAAATTTTCTGCCTCTGCATCTGAAAATACCACGTTACCGTGACCAGTCATGTGAATAAATGGATGGTTAAATATTTGAGCTGACCCAACTTCTACAGTTTCATATTCCTCTGCCAAATTGGTATTTAAATTTTTGTTACAAAATTCTGCCAAATTACCAAGAGCTGTAGGATTGGCATACCAATCCCCTCCCCCATTGTATTTTAGCAAGCCTAGCTTAAGTGGTTGAGCTTGTAGTCCATAAAAGGTCGGTAGCAGTAGCAAGTATAAAAAGCAGTATTTCACTTTTATTAAATTTTACATTGATAAACAATTCCGGCGTATAGACCGGCAGTTTCAGTTCTTAATCTGTTAGGTCCTAAAGCAATGGGCAAAAATCCAGACTTCTCGGCCTTTGCCAATTCATCAGTTGAAAAATCACCTTCGGGTCCAATTAAAATACAAACTTTCCTTTGAGTGAGTTTAACGCTCGACCATTCTTTGGGCTGATTAGCATCGAGATGTGCGATATATTTTTCTCCTTCTAAGGGGAGTTGGATAAAATCATCGAAGGAGATGAGGGGATTCAGCTTCGGAATGAGTGCTCTTTGTGATTGTTTGGCGGCAGATATTAAAATCTTGTACCATCTATCTTCATTAATATTCCTTCTTATGGAATGTTGGCATAGAATTGGAGTAAATGTTTTCAAACCAATTTCGGTCATTTTCTCCAACAACCATTCAATGCGGCTATTATTTTTGGTTGGAGCTACTGCTAAATGCAACTCTTGAGAAAGCGATGAGGTATCTTCCGTTGGATTGGAGATTTGAATGGTAGTTCCTTTTTTAGAGATGGTATCGATGGTTCCTTCGTAAAAAGTGCCTAGACCATCAATAACGATAACTGGATCTTGTGGTTTAAGTCGTAGAACCTTCAGAGCGTGTTGACTTTCCTCTCCATCCAATAAGGCAATGTGATTGTTAATCTGTTGGGCATAAAAAATGGGTTTTTCCGAAGGCATAATTAATTGTTACATTTGTGCCGTGAAACCAAACATAAATGGTATTTGTTTACCGATTCAAAAGTAGCATATATTTATGGATATAGTAATAATGGCTGGTCAGTTGATGCTCAGTTTGTCGATCCTCATTGTTTTGCACGAGATGGGGCATTTTTTTCCGGCCAGGTGGTTCAATACTCGGGTTGAAAAATTTTATTTGTTTTTCGATCCTTATTTCTCGTTGATTAAGAAAAAGATAGGCGATACGGAATATGGGATTGGTTGGTTGCCCTTGGGTGGCTATGTAAAGATATCGGGCATGGTGGATGAGAGTTTTGACCGCGAGCAAATGAAAGAGGAACCTAAAGAATGGGAATTCAGGTCTAAGCCGGCTTGGCAGCGACTGATCATCATGTTGGGTGGAGTAACGGTCAATTTCATTTTGGGATTTTTGTTGTATGGGCTGGTGTTGTGGCAATGGGGGGAAGAATATTTGCCGAATGAGCAAGCCACTTATGGAATTTATGCTGATTCATTGGGGTTGGAGATGGGATTAGAACACGGAGATAAGGTGATTCGAGTTGGAGAAATTCCGTTTGATAAATTTAATGATCGGACTATTATTAGGGAGATTGTGATTAATAATGCAAGCAGTCTGACGGTAGAACGTGGGGGTAAAGAGGTAGTTTTGCCTATTGACCCCAAATTTGTGGGCATATTATCCAGTCATGAGAATAAGAATGCAGGATTATTTTCGCCTGGATTTCCGTTTGTCGTGGCGGAAGTGTCAGAGGGTATGCCTGCGGCAAAAGCTGGGCTAATGCCTGAAGATTTGATATTGGCTTTGGGAGGAGTGGAGATGCCTTTTTATGTGGACTTTTATGAAGCGATGAAGAACTACCCCTCTCAAGAGGTTGGTTTAAAGGTGTTAAGAGGAGGAAAGGATACTCTAGAATTAATGGTATTGCCAACTGAGGAAAGCAAGATAGGAGTACTGCCATTAGGGCCGAGTTATTTCTTTGAGATGGAAAGGCAGGAATATGGTTTAGCTGCTGCTATACCTGCGGGATTTGTAAAGGGGGTGAACTTTTTAAATGACCAGTTTAAGGCATTCGGACAGATGTTCAAGGGAAAAATCAAGGCTTCGGAGAGTTTAGGAGGCTTTGGTTCCATTGGTAAGATGTTTGGCGCTCAGTGGAATTGGGAGCGGTTTTGGACCATGACGGCGGTTTTGTCCTTGATATTAGGTTTCATGAATTTGTTGCCTATACCTGCATTAGATGGAGGTCATGTTTTGTTTTTGATCTATGAAATGGCATCTGGCAAAAAGCCCAGTGATAAGTTTATGGAGGTCGCGACTATGGTAGGATTTGCGATAGTATTAGGCTTGGTGATTTACGCCAATGGTTTGGACATTATTAGAGGATTTTTCGGGGGATAAATATTTGGTTGTTCCAAATAAATAGATAAATTTGCATCCGCTATCAAGCCAGAGTGGCGGAATTGGTAGACGCGCTGGATTCAAAATCCAGTGATAGCAATATCGTGCGGGTTCGATTCCCGCCTCTGGTACCAGAGCTCTCTCCTTGTGAGAGAGCTTTTTTAATTTATACCAACCTTTTTTTAATTTTTTTTGGAGCTTTAATGCTATGTCTACATGGTATTGTAAAGTATTTTCTCTATGTGGTGCATATTATTTGTATACCTTACTCAAAATCTAGGACAATCTTAATATTTTCTTTTACCAAATCAATTACCTCCTCAGGTAATATTCCAAGTTTTTTTGTCAGCCGTCTATTATCAATAGAACGAATTTGGTCAATCATAATATCAGATGCTTGATTCAAATTAGCAGTTCCCTTATTGAGATGCACTCTTAATATTTCGGAATCCCTAATTACGTTTCTTGTAATTGGACAAACAATAGTTGAAGGGTGATTAATATTATTGAGTAAATTGGTTTGAATAACTAGCACGGGTCTAGTTTTTCCTGGTTCAGTTCCTATTTGTGGACTCAAATCTGCAATCCATATTTCAAATTGATTAATCGACATAATCAAATTTCTCAAAGTCTTTTAGTACAGACATTGAATCCAATTTAACTAATCCAGATTCCTTTTTAAGTTTTTCTTCCAGAATTTGTTTTCGTTGAATTTTATTGTAAAATTCAATCGCTTCGTTTATATAACGATTCCGTGGTTTATTAATTCTAGAAAGGATTTTTTCAGTCTCACCGAAAATAGAATCATCTATTTTTAAAGATATCGTCTTCAATATATTTTACTTATATATCTCAAAGGTATATCTTATTGGTATATTAATCAATCTTTAT
>CAYPID010000006.1:0-3094 GCA_964410725.1 uncultured Saprospiraceae bacterium | reverse complement strand
TCAATGAAAGAATCAACTTATTAAACGATTATGCTTTTTTTGATAACTATTTCAAAATTTAACTTTTCCAGATACCAACTTACACATTTTTCGGATTGTTACCCTCTAATTTTAAATTGCTAAGAAACCATTCAAATCGCTTTTTCATAAAAGCATGCGAATGCTGTAATCGGTGATTATCCTCAATTAAATTGACCACCGCACGGTTTTTTTTACCGAAACGAATTGAATGGTCAAATGGAACAACCTTATCGCTCCAACCGTGTATGATTTCAATGTTTTGGCACTTTGGGGAAAATTCTCCTACAGTATATTCTTCTTTATCTTCCATATAGAGTGCCGGACATAAAAGAAACAAACCACTCAAATCATAATCATTAGCCAAAACCGTTGATACATAGCCCCCCATACTAGACCCCACTAATACGAGTGATTCAAAACTGCTTTTTTCAATATATTCTTTTAATAAGGTGATTCTTTCCGTTGAGTTCTTACACTGCGTATAGTCTAATGATATGGCTTCATAGCCATGTTTCTCAGCAACTTCTTTAAGCATGGTGAGTTTTTTTCCATTCGGACCACTCTCTTTTCCATGAGATAAAATAGCTAGTTTCTTCATATTGCTAAAATTACTGTTTTTGTTTTCTCAAGTACTCCCCTGCAGTACAATTAAAATAGTTAATTCACTCTCCTTGCAATATAAAACCCATAGCTAAAAAAGTCCTTGTAATTACGATATTTAATGATTTCATTTTTTTCAGCTCGGGTAATTTCATTAGCTAAATCAGAGTTGTTATGTTTCTTTAAAAAAGCATCAATCCTTTTTTCTATTGGAATATAATAGTTATTCAACCAACAGCTCTCTGGCAAATAGAAATATCCAACAGGTGAAAATCCATTTTCTTCTAGAACTTTAATTTTATTAGATGCAGTGTCAATTTGTGGATATTCATTATTCCAATACTCTTCGATTTCTTTTGGTCGAGAATTTGTTGTCCAAGTAATTTCGCTCAATGCAATATACCCACCTATTTTGAGGTATTCTTTCCATTTTCTAATTCCTTCTTCAAAGCCGATAATGTAAATAGCACCTTCTGACCAAATAATATCAAATTCTTCTTTGTCAAAAGGTAAGTCATCCATTGATTTTTGAAGAGTAATTATTTTGTCTTGTAAACCAAGATTTTTAGCATGGACCTCAAGTTTTTCTAGAAACTCGGTAAATAAATCAACGGCTGTTAATTGGGCATTTAAATTTCGAGCAAGGACTATTGTCTGAGCACCTGAACCACAACCAATATCAGCAACTCTTAATGGTCTTGTTTTATCTATATCTATAAAATTTAATGCTTTTAAAGTGTCTTCTTTACTTCCTGGACCTTGCCTATCAGCGTCTTTGTGAAAATCGATCAACGTTTCTATTTCAGTCATTTATCGATATCTTTAATATGAGTTTTAAATTTCTCCTTTTTCAGTGGGGGTATGTCTAAAATCCAATACGGAATTTCTTGTCTCTTGCTTTCGACATTTGTACCACAAATGCAAAATAAGGTACATATAACTTGTCCAAAAGCAAATTTTTAACCTTTGCAGTAATAGCTTAGCTAAGGTGAGTATTGCATTTCATATATTTTTTAAAAATCGTGAAGATTATTGCCAATCTTTTCTTTGCCTTAAAAGTCAAATTGTCTGTATCTGCTTTAAACTTTGTTAGTCAGCGTTTTTTTTTGCCACCACTTTTGTCTGTGTGGCATGAATTTAATCTTTGGACACAATTTCTTTAATATGATTAGGTGTTATTGAAATCTTAGAAGATAATAGTCTCGGTTATAAAGTGAAAGGTAGTTCTTTACCTATTGTATTCTTTAGTTTTTATTCTTCTAAAATATTTTCAAGTACGGTGTAATACCGATCCGCTATAAATTCAGCACCTGCTTCATTGTAATGGACATCATCTGCTAACATACTGTCATTAAAGTTTGTAAACATATCAACAGCAATTACTTGTGAAGTCGATGTACTTTGGTTATTTGCAATGGTTAACACCTCTTGCTGTAATCGATTAAAAAAGCTGGTTAATTCAGATGTCATTATATCAGAACGACCGGGTGCCATTTGTTCTAGTATTATGGTGACATTGGGATTGTTGGCTTGAATGATATCAATTATATTATTGATATTCTCAACAGCAGTTTCATAGGATAATCCTTCAAGGGCATCATTACCTCCTGGTGAACTAAATAGTACAATGTCGGGTGTTCCTACCTCACTTAGCCAATCATTTAGTCCATCTAAAATTTGGCCAGAGGTCCAACCACCTCTACCTTCGTGGTCGATATCAAAAGTTTCATTGTCGAAAGGTGGATAAGATGCATTATCGGATTGTGTTCCAATAAAATCAAAAGTCAAATTATTTTCTTTTAGGTCTTTCCAAAGTTCGTAACGAAAACTTTCATATTCAGGTCTTGCTCCTTCAACTCTTGATGCTCCTAGTGGAAGTATTTTATTTTTTGAATTGCTTTGCGGTTTTGGGTTTATATCACCATCCTTATCGCAAGCAATAAATATCACTAATGATATTCCAAGAACCAAAAGTTTTAATGCTAATTTCATTGAATCACTAGTTTAAATTAAAGATATATTTTTTACTGAGTAATTAAAAAGGGCCATTCATGTCAACAAAGTTTCCTGTTGGTTAGTCAGATTTACATACCCGAAAACTGTGGTTCTATTGTTGCATTTATCCAAATTGACGAATAAATTGTTTGCACTACTTTTAACCACTAACCCATACTTTGTATGTAAGCCATATACCAACCACATTTGATTGGAGTCATCTTCAAATACGCCTATGTCTAAATGCTTAGAAAATTGGGATTTAGCACTCAGCCCGACTTTGACATAAGGGTCTAGGTTAGGAACAGCTGAAGATTTTAAGTCCAAACTTTGAAGATTAGCACCGACCATTATTTTATGTTTATTCTTTTGTTTTACCACTTTTGCTACAATTGTTTATGGCAATTGTTGTGCGAAAGCAATTGTTGTTCTTCAATCGAGTTTTTCTTCTTTAATTATTTCGCCATTCATTTTATGT
>CAYPID010000005.1:0-71368 GCA_964410725.1 uncultured Saprospiraceae bacterium | reverse complement strand
TAACTCTAGTTCCACAGCACTACCATCAAGATTCAAAACGAATTTTCCTTCTATACCTTTTTCTGGTTCAGGATTGACCTCATAACCAGCTCCAGCTACCCAATTTTCATATATAGTCGCTTTTTCATCAAAAATATCATCAGAGGAAATGAAAAAATTGGCAACTGCACCTGCTTTTAAATGTCCTAAATCAGGAGCATTTAATAATTCCGCAGGAATCGTAGTTAAGGCCTTCAAGGCCGTTTCACGACTTAATCCATGCGCAATGGCCTTCCTGATATTTTTCCAAAAATCTTCTCCCTTTCTTAAATCAGCAGAGGTAATAGAGAATGAGACTCCTGCAGCTTCTAATGCTGCTAAATTTCCAGCAGCCATTTCCCAATGCTTCAAATCAGCCAAACTATATTTATAGTTTTCTAACGGATTACTCACATCAAATGGATCAGGAAAACTAACTGGTACAATCAAAGTGGCACCTGTAGCTTTAATTTCATCCATACGTTTGTAAGAATCACCATCTGTCTTAATGATGTATTGTACTCCAAATTCATCGCCTAACTTATCGGCTCTTAAAACCGTTATCCAATCGGTAACTTCAAAAAACTGAGGTAATTTTTGAGTAGCTATCCAGGAATTTAATGTCTTATCTGTAAATGGAGGGTGATCAAATTGCTGGTACCACTCTGCATCTAAATAGGTTTGGCGCAACAAAGCAATAAAACCCATAGTAGATACTGGATAATTTTGTCCAGAAGATCCCTTTGCAAAAGAATAATGCGCACCCACCTGATCGCGGTAGACCATTTCATTCGATGTGCCTTTTCCTAAAAGCGCCAAACTACTTGTTCCTCTCGCTAATCCATCAGCTCGATGAATTTGTGCTGCCCCAAATCCCATCTTTCTTATATTAGCCGCTTCCTTTTCATCTACTTCAAATACACCAGAAGCTTCAAAATCTGCCTTTATAGCCTCATTGGCATTGTAAGGACCCTTAACAGAGGTTTGAATCTGCTCTGCCCTGCTAAAGCTTCTTCCTGAACCCCTTTCTGGTTTGGGAATCCCATAGTTAGACCATAATTCAACCAATCCTGGATAGACGTATTTTCCATCTAAATCGTGAATCACATAACCCTCTGGAATTTGAATATCAGATCCAGAGGAAACGACTTTACCGTCCTTTACAAGTAAAGTAGCTTTATCAATTTTAGTAGAAGCATCCAAATACAGGGTGGCATTGGTAAATGCATGAGCACCGGGACGTTCGTCCTTCACCCCGTTAACTGGAAAGGTCTCCTGTGCAACCATCGTACCCCCTATAAAGCAATACAATGACAGAAAAAGTAACACTCCTTTTTTCATCCTAAGTAATTTTGTTATGAATATTTAACGGAAAATACAAAATCAATGCCGAAAATCCAGCAATATCGACCGAAGACCTATTTTTATAGCCTTAATTACAGTAATTGTTAATAAATCTTGTTTGAAGTAGCTCAAGATACCGTTATCCTGAGCTAAAACTAATTCTTACAAACTCCCTTTAAGGAAGACAAGATTATGTTAATGGGATTTGTAATCACACCGAAAGGGGTATTCGAAATAAAAATATCTTTTAACAGCAGTTATCCTTCTTGATAAATATTAAATATAAGTTGTTCAATTCATTGGAATATCAAAAAAAAAGGATATTAAATAACCGTTTCCTACTAAAGCAAATATTACTTAACCCTGAAACAAAAACCTGCCTTGAAGAAAGATACACTCTAGCGCTACCGAAACTGCCTTGAAAATTAGGAACATGCTAACGCAATTCCAACCAACCTTACTAGTGCTTAACCTCTAAAACTACCAGCAGAAGAAAAGAATGGTACCCTTAAGTACTCCTGAAATCTTCTTGAATGGAAGGACATACCTGGTTATCTTAAACTATAGCCAAGAAAACTTTAACCTCGTGAGTCCAACACCTGATTTAAAGAAGGGAAAACTAGAATGATGGGGACAAAATCCCTAAAAACCTAGAAGAATAGGTCTGACATAAAGAGAAAAAAAAACAAATAGCCAATAAAAACTAAAGCCAACAGATCCATAAATAGAATCTGTTGGCTCGATAATCTATAATTATCCTCCAAAATCGTCGAAGGCAATATTTTCATCAGGCACACCTAAATCTTCCAACATTTGCATGACGGCCTGATTCATCAAAGGTGGACCACACAGATAATATTCTACTTCTTCTGGCTCTGGGTGATTCTTCAAGTAATTTTCAAATAAAACCTGGTGAATAAACCCTATAAAACCATCTCCATCTTTATCATTCAAGTCCCTTTTGACTTTCCAATTATCCACTTCCTTAGCCATTCTCTCATCTGATAAAGCAATATTATAGGAGAAATTATCGAAATCTTTTTCAATATTTCGGAAATCTTCCGTATAGAATAATTCTGCTTTAGATCTTCCACCATACCAATAGCTAACCTTTCTATCTTTTGTTTTCAAAGTATGGAACAAATGGAAAATATGAGAACGCAATGGAGCCATACCTGCGCCACCACCAATGTAAATCATTTCTTTCTTAGTAGGCTTGATAAAGAATTCCCCGTAAGGACCTGAAATAGTTACCTTATCACCTGGCTTTCTAGAAAACACATAAGATGAACAAACACCGGGATTCACGGCCATCCAATTATTAGATTTACGGTCCCATGGTGGGGTAGCAATTCGGATATTCAACATGACAATATTACCCTCAGCAGGGTGATTAGCCATAGAGTAAGCCCTAAACTGCTCTTCGTCATTCTTCATTTTTAACTGCCAAAGATTAAATTTGTCCCATTCTTCTTTGAATGCATCTGATTCTTTACCCATTCTTGGATGAGACGTGATGTCCATCTCAGAAAAATCAACATCCACCTTGGGAACATCAATCTGAATGTATCCACCAGATTCAAAATTCAGGGTTTCACCTTCAGGCAGCTTAACCACAAATTCCTTAATGAAGGTAGCAACATTATAGTTAGATACGACTTCACATTCCCACTTCTTAATTCCAAAAATCTCTTCCGGAATCTTGATTTCCATATCCTCTCTGACCTTGACTTGACAAGCCAGTCTTTTATGCTCTGCAACTTCCTTGCGTGTCAAGTGGTTCATTTCAGTAGGAAGCACATCCCCACCACCCTTTTCTACATGGCACTCACACATCGCACAAGTACCTCCACCTCCACAAGCGGAAGGAAGAAATATATTGCGGTCAGATAATGCAGATAATAAAGAGGATCCTGGCTGAACAACCAAAGGATTATCAGCATCCCCGTTAATTATAATTTTAACGTCCCCTTGCGGAACCAACTGTTTTCTAGCAAATATCAACAAGAATGAAAGTGCCAGAATGACTAAACTAAAGACGATAACTGCATATGCTATCGTTTTAACACTAATGGCTAATAAAATCATACTCATATTTTTTTATTGGTTGGCTGCCAAAGCAGCTGGGTCAATACCCATTAAACTCATAAATGCAATACCCATAAGACCGGTAAGAATGAAAGCCATTCCAAGACCCCTTAATGCCGGAGGAACATTTGAGTATTTAATTTTTTCTCTAATTGCAGCAATAGCGATAATCGCAAGGAACCATCCAAAACCACCTCCTAAACCAAAAGCTACAGATTGTGTAAAGTTATATTCACGGCTTACCATAAACAAAGAACCACCTAAAATCGCACAGTTTACCGTAATCAAAGGAAGAAATATTCCAAGTGCTGTATAAAGAGCTGGAGAAAATTTCTCTACTACCATTTCTACCAACTGAACCATAGACGCAATAACCGCAATAAAAATTATAAACCTAAGAAAGGTTAAGTCCATACCAAAAACCCCAGACTCACTTAACAAGTATTCCTGAATCAACCAATTGATAGGCATAGTAATCCCCAAAACAAAGATTACAGCCAAACCCAAACCGAAGGCAGTCTTAACGGTTTTGGAAACTGCTAAATAAGAACACATACCTAAGAAATAAGCTAAAACTAGGTTTTCGACAAAAGCAGCCTTAATAAATATATTAAAAAATTCCATTTTTTAGTTTTTAAAGTCTAGGAGATGTCTACTAATTTAGGATTAACACTACGCTGAATCCAGATAAAAATTCCAATGATAAACATAGCAGCTGCTGGCAAAACCATCAAGTTGTTATTGGCATACCAAGAAAACCACTCATTAGTAGCAGTATTAATGAAATAATCACTATTGGGACCGATTATCTTAAGTTCAATGGGGCTACCGGCAAATAAGCTACCCTTACCAAATACTTCTCGGACTACACCAACTGCTACCAGAATAACTCCATAACCCAATCCATTTCCAATACCATCTAAAAATGACTTCCAAGGTGTATTAGCCATAGCAAAAGCTTCTAATCTACCCATAACGATACAGTTGGTAATAATCAAGCCGATATAAACACTCAATTGCTTGTAAATAGGATAATTGAAATACTTAAGCACCAATTCGACTATGGTTACTAAGGTGGCAATAATGACCAACTGAACAATCATACGAACCTGCTTGGGAATGTAATTCCTCAAGATAGAAGTAAACAAGCTGGAAAAAGCAGTTACAAAAATTACCGCGATAGACATTACCACCGATGGATAGACCAAAGAGGTAACCGCCAAAGCAGAACAAATTCCCAATACCTGAACAGTAATTGGATTATTATCACTTAAAGGATCAGTAAGCAGCTTTTTTTCCTTTTTGCCGAAAGGCATCAAAGGTTCCTTCGTTTTTGCTGTTTGAAGCGTAGTCTCTGCCATTTTTTACAATTTCAAATACTTTTTAAATTAATTGGTAGGGCTTAGAGTAGCCAAATAAGGTTCATAATATTTAATGCCCCTAAACAACATCTCTGCCACACCATCACCTGTGATGGTAGCTCCAGAAATTCCATCCACTTCGTGGTTTTGATTTTTGACACCTCCCTTGACTACGTCAATAGATTTATATTGACCTCCCTCGTATATTTTCTTTCCTTCAAATTGTTTGCCAAAGGCGGGATTATCTTTGATTTCAGCGCCCAAACCAGGTGTTTCACCCTTGTGGTCGAAGGATACTCCAGTTACTGTATTGAGGTCCCCTTCCAATGCTACATTTCCCCAAATTTCATCCCATAACCCATTTCCGCGAACGGATAAAATATAAAACTTCTCCCCTTGGTTTTCGTAAACAAATAATGGGAGTAACCTTTCACTCTCAGGCTTTTTACGTTCTTTTCCCATATCGATTTTATCAGCCATAACCTCAGTTATCGGCTCACCTTTCATATTGAGCGTTATTTGATCTATATTATTAGTAAATAAATCAATGACTTCTGAGTCAGAAAGATCTTTTACCGAACGGCCACCTGGGATGTGGCTATTGACCGCAGCCAAAATGGCCCTTTTATTAAAAATCTCCTCGTTGAGCGCTGCTTGTTCTTTTGTTCCTTCTCTTAGGCCAGTTAAGGCAATAGCCACCGTACTGGTCAGAATAAGAATGAATCCGATAACGTAATTGGTGCTGTACACTTTAATTCTTTTTTCAGATTAACAACGAAATTATTAGGCAGTTTTGGGCTTTCTCATTCTTCTGGTCACATTTCCCTCTAAAACATAATAATCAATGAGTGGCGCAAATACATTCATAAATAAAATAGCTAACATCCATCCCTCTGGATAAGCAGGGTTCATAACTCGAATGATAATACCAATGAAACCAATCATAAACCCATATATCCACTTACCTCGATTGGTTGATGCTGCTGTCACAGGATCAGTAGCCATAAATACCATGGCAAATAAAAAGCTACCCATGACAAACTGATAATACCAAGGAACTGTCATGAACGGTGTCGCCCCCCACGCATTTAAAAGTAGAGACATCACCCCCGCTCCAAAAACCATACTCAACATAATTCTCCAACTTCCGATTCCAGAAAGCAATAATAATAATGCGCCTACTATAATGAGTGGTTTACTCGTTTCCCCTATTGAACCCGGAATAGAACCCCACAATAATTGTGCATCAGAATAAACTGCAGCTACCGATTCCCAACCTCCTTGATAAGCTAAACTCAAAGGCGTAGCTCCAGTATATCCATCTACCACCGTAGAACCCGTTTGGAAAGTTGCCCAACCCAAACCTTCAAATATTCCATTGAAGAATCCAGTATGCCACCAGTTGTAAACTACTTCCGAACCCGAATTGACACTTTCCAAACCAGCTACCCAGACTTCATCACCTGAAATATCTGTCGGATAAGCAAAGAAAATGAACACCCTAGCTAACAATGCAATATTTAAAATATTCATTCCTGTACCTCCAAATGCCTCTTTTCCAATCCAAACCGCAAAGGCAACAGATAATGCCAAAATCCATAACGGAATGTCAGGAGGCATAATTAATGGAATCAATGAACCCGATACCAAGAAACCCTCCTCAATACTGTGCCCTTTTTTGGAGGCATAGTAAAATTCAATACCCAAACCTACCAACATGGTGACTGCAAAAATGGGTAACAATTGAACCAATCCAAATGCTACCTTTAGGTGCAACCCATCAAAGAAATCAGGATATTGCCCAAGAGCTACGAAATGTTGGTGACCAATATTAACAGTACCGTATAAATAACACAGTTGCAAAGCAATCACCACCATGGTCATCGTACGCTTCAAGTCAACGCCATCTCGAATGTGGACACCACCGTGAGTAGTAGTATTTGGTGTAAATAAAAACGTAAAAAAACCATCGTACAATGTGTGCAAAAAAGGACTTTCCTTTTTATTAGGTTCGATGGATTTTGCAAATTTTAAAAGTGTTTTTTTCATTTGACTACTGGATTATTATAGTTGTTCCCTCATCATATCCAAACCTGACCGAAGAATGTGTTGCAAAGGTTGCTTGGAAGTACAGGCAAATTCACACAAAGCAATGTCTTCTTCTACTATTTCATTGATACCCAACCCTTCCATCCTTTCCAAATCTCCAGTTAGAATAGATTTTAGTAAATGTTGTGGGTATATATCCATAGGCAACAAATGCTCGTACTGTCCAGTAACCACAAATGCTCTTTCTTCCCCATGGGTATTGGTATCAGCTTCAAATTTCTTTTTACCTGCGGTAAAATAACTCAAGAATGACCTCGATACTGTAGGCCTGGCCTTGTCTGGCACCAACCAACCAAACATCTCATGGTAATCACCTTCTTTCACCACCGTTATTTGATCATCGTGAAAATCTAAAAATGCCGCTTCCACTTTTTGACTGCCGCTGAGCACATCGCCAGATATTAATCTTACGGTATGGTCATCCTCCAAATTTCCTTTTACTAAGTCACCTATATTAGCTCCAACATAGGTAGCTATATATCCAGTATCATCAACTTCACTGCCCGTAATGGCTACTACTCTGGATAAATCTAACTGCCCTTTGAGGAAAGTCTGTCCTATGTTAATGACCTCCTGCACGCCAACAGTCCAAACCTTTTCTCCAGATTGTATAGGCGCAATGTGGTGAATTTGAACCCCTACATTTCCCGCTGGATGATTTCCCTTGAAGTACACTTTTTGTACTCCCAAGGCCTCAGTGAAAGTCTTAGACGGTGCCTTTTTACCGTTGGCATCTAACCCCAAATAAACTTGGCCAGAGGTGAGTTTACCTAACACATCCAACCCCTTTTGAAAAGCCTTTTCCTTTCCATCAACTACAAAATCCAAATCTGGAGCCAAAGGTGCCGTATCAAAAGTCGATATGAAAATATCTCTAGGAACGGTATCCAAATCCGGCATAACTTGAAAAGGTCTTTCCTGGATTAAAGGCCACAGACCATGATCAGCCATATAAGTTACAATCTCTTCTCGACTAGCTGCCTCTACATCAATCTGTCCTAAATCACGGTGCTGAATATCTTTATCTGCTAAAATGACCACCTCGGTGATAGCTCTCTTCTCTCCTCTGTTTACCGCTACAACCTCTCCACTAACCGGAGCACAAAACTGTATTTTTGGTTGCTTCTTATCAAAAAATAAGGAATCACCTGCCTTAACTTCTTGACCAACTTCCACATTCATTTTAGGAATGGGGGATAACCCAATAAAATTAGTAGGTTGAACAGCATAAGTCGTTATCCTGCTATCTTTCAACATTTCCTTTTCAGCACCTCCCTTTAAACGAATTTGGTGTCCCTTCTTCAAATTAAAGAACTGGAATCCTTTGGCGTAATCCGGGGCAGAACCTTTGGAGAGGTTGGCCAAAATTCCCTTGGGCTTTGCAGACTGAAGTCCATCAGCCAGCCAAACCAATAAAATGAATACTGCCAGTCCCAACAGTGCCAAAACTAAAGCTCCTGAATTACCTCCACTGGTATTATTCTGTGCAAAAGAACCGACAGGAACCCAAAAAAAAGAAAATAAAACGAGTAAAATAGAAATATTGGTTTTCATAATCTTATTTCAAATGTGCTGAAAATGAACACTTTATAATTTTAATTGGAAACCCTCTTAAAAACTCACGCAAATATAAAAAGCTTTGGACTAAAACTAAACCTGCGCAATTCTAAAGTTAATGGTTCATATTATTTAGATTTATTCCAAATAAAACGCGATCCCTTAGGTTGGTTTGCTACCCAATTCTCTTTTCCATCGAGTCCAACCTAAATAGGCAATAACGGTATAAATGAACATTAATCCAGCGTACCAATAGAGGTCCTTCAGACTGTACATCATGAGGGTAACCAAATCAATAACCATCCAGTATATCCAATTGGCAAGAACCCGCCTAGCCGTTAGCGCAGTGGCAATAAAACTAAATATAGTGGTCTGGGCGTCTAAATAGGGATAAGATGCTTGTGTATATTCAGCTAATAAAAAACCAAGCCCTATTCCCACAATGACCCCTAAGGGTACTATCCAAAAATGCCAATGGACAGGGATATCCACCAACTTTAATTTTTTCTCAGCATGATGAATGCCCCAATGAAACCATCCATATATAGCAGCGACGGCATAATAAATGTATAGGAATGATTCGGCAAACAAAGAAATTTGGTAAAACAGCCAGATGCTGATGATGGCATTGGTAAAACCCCAAAGCCAAGCCATTCTCTTTTTTAGGACCGCCAATACAACATAGAATAACCCACTGATTACAGCTACTATTTCTATGAAAAGCAAAACATTAGGATCAGTAACCCAAAAAGCAAGTGCACTTGTTTGCGCCTCCATGCTATTGCTCTATTTCAAAGGTATATTGAATGGCTTCAAAAATAGGATTACCCGAACCCGGTTCTACATTATCCAGGATAATATCAATATCTATGGTTTCCCCCTTATCTTTGGAAGTAGAATCGAAAATCACTTCTATTTTACCTCGCCCTCCCGGAGGTACTGGTTTGCCAGACCAATTGGTCGTCGTACAATCGCATGCGCTGACCATTGAAATTGTTAGGGGGGTGTCTCCTCGGTTAGTAAAATAGTAGGTATGTGACCTTTTCTCTCCTCTTTTAACCTTTCCGAAAGGGATGATTCTTTCATCGAAATCCATAATAGGAACGCCCTTCAAATTCTTTTTTCCGTATAAGGAGGAAAGGTAATGAATAGGGGGAATGGTGTCCAACATTCCCTTTTCGGGAAAAGCTTTCCTAAGACTGGTTCTTTTAATAATAATACTAGTCGGGCCTTCCAGAATTTTAAACTCCGTTCTCCTGTTGATTTCATGAGCCAATTCTTGAAGATCTTCTGTCGTCAAACTATCAATGTATCCAGGTGTTAAAACAGTTCCCTGTTCAAAATCAGGATATTTAGGTGCCAATCTAGAGTCAATTAATTTGGGTTTGCTTTCCCCATAGCCAGTAGCCTCTATTCGTTCTCTACTGATTCCGTTTCTGACCAGCCATCTTCTAGCAGATTCAGCCCTTCTTTGAGATAGATCTTGATTGTAATTGTCTGGTCCTCGATAGTCCGTATGAGAACTCAGTTCAATTTTCATTTCTGGATATTCAGTCATCAAATCGAAAACGACTTGCAAATCCGATTCTGCTTCCTCTTGAATTCTATCGTCATCAAATTTATAGAGAATGTTTTCCAAGACAATAGCCTCCTCTATAGTGATGGTATCATACTCTGGTTCTTTAGGTGGCACAGGCTTTTGCTTCAGATAAAACAAATGCTGGAAGGTTTGAGACTCCGTTAATCCAACGGTATTGAATTCAAAAGTATCTGGATAGTAGCCCTCCATTTCTGCAATAACTCTATAGGGCATTTCCAAGTCTAGCCCAAAATCAAATCGATTACCATTCTCATTGGTCTTAGACTCCTTGACCAAAGGATTGTTTTCCACCAATTCGTAAACCGTTATTTTCCCCCCTTTTAATACTGCTTTGTTTTCATCAAATAGCCCCGCAATGAGGTCCGCGTACATTTTGGCAATATCGATGACATAGATATCATCACAACATGTTCTACCATGAGCAGACCTTCCACCCGGGCGATTTGAAATCAAAAACCCAGCATATCCTTCCTCATCTAAAGTGAAATAACGATCGTCCAAACTGCTATTGAAGCCATTACCCATGTTTAGAGGATCACTCCATTGAGAACCATCCCACGTACTATAAAATATATCGGCACCTCCTATTCCAGGATGACCGTCTGAACTAAAGTACAAGGTTCCATCTCTATAATAAGGAGTGAATTCGTCTCCAGGCGTATTAATGGTAGGTCCTAAATTAACGGGATCGTCATAAGTACCATCATTCAATAAGGTTGAATAATAAATATCAAATCCACCAAAACCACCATCCATATCTGAGGTGAAAAACAAAACTTCCCTGCCAAAAAGCTCTCCTGAAATAGGGTGCTTGGCCAAATAATCTCCATTGACGCCTTGTACTTCCTGAGCCGCTGTCCACCCATCTCCCGAAGATTCTGAAAAATAGATTTTGCTTTGATTCACCAAACTGCTGCCGTTCAAAATGGCCCTGGTCAAAAACATTTTTTTGCCGTCAGGCGTAAAACTTACATGAGTCGAATGCACTCCCGGTCTATTGATTTTATTGTCCAATGGCTGAGCATCATCCCACTCCAAATCCTCTTTAGAAGCGACATAAATTTTGGCGTGATAATCCTCCGCCTCATCACTTAATAGTATGACATCCTTGGTATCGAAACCCGCAAAGTACAATTGTTGGCCACCTCTATATAGCACAGGGGCATATTCCGAAAAAGGTGAATTAATGCCTCTTCCAGCATTTTCAACCGTAACCCCCTTAGTGGTCTCTCCTATTTCTATGCCTAATTCAGCGCCCTGCCTCTCATTTTCAGCCAATTTCTTCAAGGTAGGGTTAGTTGCCGTTCTTATAAATGCTCCAAACTGTTCAATTGCTTCAGGGTATTTTCCATTCATCTTCAAACAACGACCGTAGTAATACCTAAGGCTGTCCATCAATCCTTCATTATCCCTTCTAAGAATTCTCGCATAAGCTCTTTCAGCCCTAACATAATCCCTAAGTAAATAATGTAGTTCGGCTATCCTGGGCAGCAATTCTCGATCTCCTTTTTCCTCAAAGGCCTTTTCATACCACTCAATAGCATTGTAATAATCGCCTAATTGGTACTGTTCTTGCGCTACCTCTAACATGGTTTCGTAAGAGGATTTGCGGATAGGTTGTGCAACTGACCATTGTATTCCCAAGGATAAAGCACCGAGTATTAGAAAAAACCTTCTCATTTACTTTTTTATGAATTTCTTTATCATTAACGAAATTGGCCCTGCCTTTGGTTTACTAACCCTATTAAAAATCCGGACACAGAATAGCGGGAATTACATTAGGCTTTTTATAAATTTTAATAATGTAAGATAAAGCCAATTCAAATCCACCAACTGATTTGGTGGCCGCGACCAAAGACGAAGTATTTAAATCATAAGCTAAGCCTAACCGGAAATCCTCATAATCAGCCCCTAGTAAAAGCTGTGCAGCATCTCCCAAACGATAGCCCAAGCCCCCTCTCAAAATGAGGTCCTCGTTAAACTGGTAACCCGCAACAGATTGAACGACTATCTCTGAAGTTCCTCCCATCGTCTGAAAAAATAGAGATGGTTCAATGGTCACCCCTTCTGTTATTAATTGCTTGTAGTTGGCAAAACCCGCCAACTGTATGGGTAATCTGAAATCTTCCTGACCATCACCTTGACTAAAGAAGCTTATTTTGGGCTTTGTCAAATGGTTGACTGACAACCCCACTACTATACTTTGTTCATCGCTCAACAAACTTCTAAACTTCACTCCCAATCCTAAATCAGTAGCAGATTTTTTATCCATAAAATTTCTATCCACCCCTTTTCCAAATCCAGCACCCCCTCCGCCTACATCTTCTGGAAATTCATCGGCAAATCTCAAATCGTCAGGACGCATTCTTTTTTCAATACTTCCACCTTGAATTCCAAAAGAAACTATGTTCTTGTAGTCCTTGCCCAACCCTAAATGATAGGAAACAGATAACTTGCTTATGTTGGTGGTTAACCGGGAAGTTCCCGCCTCATCACTCACAATAACTCCACCAACTCCAACCCAATGGTTTTCTTTGAATCCTGTAATTGCAGGGGCATCCACTGAAAAAGAGGAGGTGGTAAACTGATTTCTCAAAAAACTGGACCATTGGTCACGGTAGATTCCTGTAATCCTCGCTGTTCCTTCAAAAGCACCAGTATTGGCAGCATTTAAAGTAAGTGGAGACATATTGAATTGAGTAAAATGGATGTCTTGTGCTTTAATAAAAACACTAGATCCCATAAAAGAAACAATCACCCAAAACCATCTATTAATTCTCATAAATGCTCCTTTTCAACCGACTTGCCTCCTAAAAAGCAAACCAAAACTGAAAGATAAATAATCTTTTTCAACTTTGGTTAATGAGCTGCCCGATACGCTGCAAATCCAACCCCATCATACATTGGAAATGTCCCTTGGGACATTCCGAAAAACCAATTTTAGAACAAGGCCTACAGTTTAAACTTTCTACTTCAACTATACTACTTTGGCTCGTTTGATAAGGGGTCATACCGAAAGCAGGCACCGTGCTGCCCCATATTGAAATGATTTCTCGTTTAAAAGCTGCTGCAATATGCATCAACCCAGTGTCTGGAGTAACGACCTTTTGGGCCATTTGCAATACATAAGCCGATTGTCCAAGCGATAATTTTCCGCAGTAATTAACCACCTTATCTGGCAACCATGTCGCTAATTCCAAACCAATTGCTGTATCTTCCTTACCGCCTAAAACTACCACTGGCAGGGAACTTAATGCCACTATCTCTTTAAGCATGCTCAAAGGAATCCGCTTAGTAGCATGAGCAGCCCCAACTACTAAAGCCAAAAAAGAAGTATTAGGCAATCCAGTCACTGAACGGTCAGATTCAGAAATAAAAAAATCAAGCCCCTCCCCATCTGCTTTGATTCCCAAATCCTTCACGGCAGCCAAATATCGATCGACGATATGCACCTTCGGTAAAATATTTCTTTTCCACCTAACCAACCACCATTTTCTCCAGTTGAGTTTGTCGAATCGATGGGTACGACTAAACAACCCCCAAGTAATCAATCGACTTCTTAAATTATTGTGCAAATCTATAATCCGATCATATTGCTGGGCTTTAAGTTCCCATCTCACCTGCCGAAGATTTCCATCAAATTCTATAATCCTAGATAAATATGGATTGGAGGCTAAGATGGTGGTGTACTGTTTCTTAGTTAAGAAATGAACCTCCGCTCCAAGCTGTTTCTTTAACACTCTTATTACTGGAGTAGTCAAAACGATATCCCCAATCGAGGAAAATCTGATAATGAGTATTTTCAGTGGTTTCAATTTAAGGAATCTTTATCTCTTCCAATTCTATGGAGGACAAGTACTGTAAATTACCTTCCTCGTATAGCTCATCGAATTTTTCTACGTCCATATTCGCCGGAACTGGTTTGAGATTATCGTATTGATTGATTAGATAGGATCCTATCGACACCCGATTAGTCACCTTCCTAAATCGGGCACCTCCCCCATCGGTCAAATAATTATAAGCCAAATAGTCCAACAGATAAGTCTCCTTGTCAAACCAATAAACAAATTCATCTTGAAAATCTTTTCCCCCTCCTTCGGCTTGAAAACTCACCTTAATTTTGTGATATTCCTTTTGATCAATTTTTCGAACTCCAAGATAGGAAGTTCGAACAGCTGGATCTTTCAAAAAATAAGGGAGGAATGCAAAATAAATTACCGAGTTAACAGAAGAAGCATAGGCAGCACTGTCTTTTGAAGTCAACGCAACAATGGTATCATTGCGGTACCTCTTTAAACCTTCATTGTCTAGACGATCGACTATTTCATTCAGTGCACTGTCTTGCTGAAATCTTTGGTATATGAACTTACCTTCTTTTTTCCAGTAGGAATAACCCCGATTTCTAAAAGTGAATTCCAAACTTGCATTGTCCAAGTCATCGAATCCATGGGCTTGGATACTCTGTATAATCACTTGATTAGCTAGGTTTTCAGTTTCGCAACTACCCAATCCAATCCCTATCCAACAAAATAAAACCCACTTTTGTAAATAAGCCATGTGCTTTTGTTTGAAGCTAAAATAACAATTAATTATATTTACTTTATGTATCGAATAATACCCCTGTTGTTCTTGATACCGTTGTCGATTCATTCCCAATCATTTGATTATTTGGGAAGAGGTATTGCGTCAGCGGTTTTTAGTGATTCACATCCCAATGGCATTGGAGCCTTTGGTGTTCAGTTAGGAAATTTATACAATCAAGCTAACCTGCCTGCCTTAAGAGCTGGAAACTTTCCATTATCTTCGGCAGATAGTCTGGTTGCCCCAGGCTGGAGCACTGCTTCCTTGAACCATTTTATAATCCAGTACAATCCCTTTGCTTCTAACAACCAACTTTCGGTGCGGTTTGAAGTGGACGAAATGTTCTATGAGCTGCAAAGCGACATCCCCTTTCCTGAGTGTATTACCGCTATTCAATTTGGGATAAATAACGTGGAAAATGCCCTTTATTCTATCAATAACTTAAAATTAGATGGGAATCTTCTGGTGGCCAATCCTTTGTTTTTAACTCCAGACACCTCCACTTTTTACAAAATAACAGGTTCGGACATTAGCAAAGGTTTTCTATTGGAAATGGATGTTGTGATCAACCAAACTACTGCCGCCAATCGATCCGAAGCAGCGATATTACTATCATTTGGTCAAGATCAAGCTGATGAATTACCCTTAAACGATAATAATACCTCCTTGGTCGCTACTCGCAGCGACGGAGGGACTGTCTCCTCATTTTGTGAAGGTCAAACGCTGACCTATACGGCAACTGGAGGTACACTATACCGGTTTTTTACTTATGAGGAAGGGCTGCAAACGGGTCAAATATCCAACCAGAATTATTTAGGCGATTTTTCTGCCACTAATTTCATCCAAACTAGTGAACTCGTCGATGGCCAACAAATTGGGGTGGATATCTCTGATGGTATTTGTATCCATCAAAAATTATTGGGGTATTTTCCCATCATTTTTCCCATTCCGACCATTACAGACCTAACTACTACGGCTTTAAATATCTGTGTTCCCGAACCTGATGTTGAAAGCAGAAGTTGGGTACTACCAGCTCTTTCAGAAGACGAAATTTATATCTACGAGGCAGTCGCTATTCCTCCTTTAAGTAACCTAGAAATTTCTTCAGAATATTACCCTGGATTTACACAGACTAATGAGTTAACCATAAACAGTGATGGATCTGTAATGGAATGGACTTTAAATCCAAGTAATTTGAATGGGCAACCTATTTTCGGCACCTATACCTTCAGAGTCTTGATTGAAAATCAGACCACCTCCTGCAGAAGTATTTGGTCGGAAAATTTTACGATTCAACTATCTCAAAAACCTACATTATTTACTCCCCTCACCATTCCTAAAGTTTGCCACAACCAACTCTTATTAGGAACTTACAGTGAAGCTAACCAGCCTATTTATGCTGGAATTAGTCCATTTGCCAGCTGGAATATATGGAGTGTGAATCCTCAGGAAGGTCTTCAATCAGCGGCGACCAATCTGAATTTAACCACCCCTCAATTGTCTCAAAGCACCTATATTATTGGCAATGACCGCTATTTAAATACCACGAATCAAAATAAAACTGTCCAGTATTCTATTTCAGCTAATGGACAAAATGGCTGCACTAGTGAAGCTGTGAATGTTGAATATTCTATTTTAGCTCAACCTGTTATACAGCCCATGACCGATACTTCAATTCTGTCGGGCCAACTCTTGCAGAAAACACTCCACGTTCAAGATAATTTTATTCCGCCTACCACTTTTGAACTTCTTGACAGAAAGCATCTTTCCTCCCTCCTCCCGCAGACCTTTAATACTCAAGTAGGAGAAACGGGAGGGGCAGCTCTAATAGCAGAAGATCAATGGATGAACACCACAATAAGCTCAAAAGAAGTTCAATACACCATAGGGGTTACCAATTCAGACCTCAATGGAGTTTGCCCAATGACCACGGAAAGTTTCACCTTGACGGTGGTTCCTCAGCCCAGCCTTTCCTGGAAAGAATTGACCAGTAATATGGTGAATCCCTCCGACACTTTAATCTACTGTGCAGATCATCAAAATACCGATATTCAATACTTTTTGTTGCCAGATACAAGAATCAACGAAGGGGAAGAAATGTTTCTAGTCCAGACCGGGATTACCATCGAAGATCCTGATAATTTGGGGCTTCAAAGCAATCAATTTGGCATTCAACCAGATACCCTTGCGATTTCTAATTCATCTTTTTACAGGCAACTCATTGAAGACCAATGGACGCTGACACAGCCGGCATCTACAGGTGTGGCGTACCTCACCTACCAATGGAAATACCTGATAAAAACTATAGACGGCACAATCCTAGAAAGTCCCGTAATTCCGATAACCTACGGAATCACCACAACACAATTGGAGATTGGAATCGCCTCTCTTAATCCTGTCGCCGGCAATTCATCCATTTGTCAAAACGAAAGCGTTGAATTGGAAATTTCCGTTATTGATGACGGGCGCCTCGCCATCGGTACAGACTATAATCTGGTCCTTTCATCCGTTTACCACAGCCTGGATAGTGCTTCAGGTATTTGGGAAGCGGGTTACGGCCCTGTGACGGGCAGTCAAAATTACCAATCCAATCAAATCCTCAATACGAGTTCCACAATTTCAGAGGTATTAAGCCACTCCCTTACCCAGACGGTTTGGATTCGCTATGATTTGGCAACTCAAACTATCAATTCCAATTTTGCGTGTGCGGGGTCTCAAGCCAGCGCTATCATTTCAGTAGCTCCGAATCTACAAGCTTCGGTACAATGGACCAATAACGCCCCCAATTCCTCCTACTTGAGCGCTGCTGATTTGCCTTATTCCTTAAATTTGAACTTCATTAACAATACGGAATTATCCCTTCGGGAAAAATTACTGGTATCCTTGCTGGGCAGCTCAGAATCAGGAGGGTCCTATATCGACAACTCCTTAAATAGTACGGCTCTATTGTCCGATACCCTCCTCAAAGACACCAACCAACTCGACAGTTTGACGAATAACCTTACCCTCTCCTATTGGGACCAGCTCTCACTCAGTAACCCCACTCAATTTTATCAACCTTCTTCTATTGGTTACCGTTGGGCCTATCAATGGAAGGGTGCACGGACCTGCTCCCCTGATACCCTCCAACAGGTTTTTACCGTTTTGCCTACACCAGAATTAATTATTCTCAATGGAAATGGCCTAACGGTCAACACTCCCTTTCAAGTTTGCTCGGGAAGCGAGGCCACTTTTCAAATTAGTCATACCACTGATTTTACAGCACTTTCTTCCTCCTATTATCAGCTGGTGCTAACCGACATTGCCTATTCTGATGCCAATAGTGCCGGAACATGGCGTCCGGGATACGGACCAGTTCAAGTGACGCAGCCCCTATCCAAGGGCCATTCTGTTGAACTAAATCAATTGTACACCCAATCCTTCACTCATTCAGCCAGTAAAGTATATTATATTAGATACCGCTTTACCAATTTCATAGAAGGATTTACAGGGCTTCGGGAAGTTGGAAGCACACAGGTCATCATACAGGTGAATCCCAATCCTACTTTCCAAGAGACTTATGACAATCTTTCCAAAAATACCAGTGCTGATGGCCTCGGCAATTGTTCCGCTCCTTTTTCTTGGAATCACCCTCAAATTTTTGGTGGAACAGGAACGGAGACGTTAACCTTAACCATCAATTCAGCATCCGGAAATACAGTTACTCCAGGTGCAGCATACAGCGATTTTTTTGGTCCGGGCATTCACCAGATTTATTACACCGTGTCGAGTCCTTGTGGAGCTTCTGACCAAATTAATTTTACTGTAACCGTGGAGGACAATGAGGCTCCTTCTATCAGTTGTCCAAATGATGTAGATATAGTGCTGGGTAGTGGTCAAATTTTTGCAGAGGTGCAATATGACCTTCCATTGGTAACCGATAATTGTCAAGGAACAGAATTGTTACGGATTCGAGGACCTTTACCCGGAGACCTTTTTCCCGAAGGGACCTATAGCACTACATTTATGGGATTTGATCAGGTAGGTCGAATTGCTATTTGCCATTTTGAAGTCAATATTCTTCCCGCCTCCGCTTCGCCTCCACTACGCTGTGCTGACCAGACCTATACCATTAGTTTAGAGGAAGGGACTTGTGAAGCGCCGGTAAATTTTCTACCTCCCAACTGTGAAGGAGATTGTCAGGGCGCCACCCTACAAAAAACCTCTGCGCTCTCAAGTGGTCAGGTCCTTCCAGCTGGCACCCACGAAGTCCATTATACCCTACAACATCGATCAGGAGCGCAAACTGAATGCACCATCAATTTGGTTGTTGAACCTCCTGTGGCAAGAGATTTCACCTGTAGTTCTCCGACCTTGTCCATTCCGTATGGGGAAACCTATCAACTTAAACTAACCGACTTTATTCAGCCTGAGCTTTTAATGGACGCCTGCGGCAAAAACCCCTCCGCTATTACCCTTTCCCAGTCAGAAATAGATTGTGAGGAATCTTTTGTTAATCGCCCCATAAGCATAGAGTGGAAAAACGGCTTTGGCCAAAAAGAAAGTTGTAAGACCTCCTTAACCGTAGAGCGTTCCGGTAACAACACTTCTCCCGATTGGAATACAATTTTCCAAAATGACCTCAAAAATGCTTTCGTAGAGGAGCCTTGTAATTCCTCCATGCCCTACCAAATAGCTGTTACTTGTGCGGTCTATTCCCAACCAGCAACCGGGCTAGCCTATACCGACCTTTGTAGCGGAACTTTTCTGGAAGCCAGCATCCGAGAGATTTCTAATTTTGGAAGAGGGGGGCTTCAAATTAGAGAAAGTGAACAAGCTACAGCTCCTGAATTTACTATCTATCTGGAGAAATCCTTTGAAGGCGTTCGATTGGTTCAACGCATTAAAGCTTCTATCAATAGAAAAGATGGGAAAGGGGAACAAATTCTTTGGGTGAAAGACGGCAAACTACCCATTCGATTCAGAATAGGTGTACTGGATGGGAAAGTTTTGGGTTATTACAGTGAAGATGGCTCGACTTGGAACCTCATGGCTGAACGTTCTTTTTCTTCGGCAAACTGTCTAATTGGAGGGTTGTATGTCCTCAGCAATCATACTCGACAAGAGGTAAAAGTAGGTTTCAGTCAATTGGCGTGGACCACCTCCAATTCAACAGGACAAGCTACTTCCAACCAAAATATGGCTACCCTCAATAGCCATTTAACCTACACAACACCCTATCAAATGAGCATATTTCCCAATCCTGCTCAAGAAAAAATTACGATCAATGGGCCCGAGCCCATTCAGGAAATTCTAATAACTGATCTATCAGGTCGAAAAATTTACTATAGAGATTTTGGTCCATCATCTTTGAATAGTACCCAGACCATCTATACAAAAGATTTTACCGAAGGTGTATTATTGGTCAGCGTAAAAGACGTTAAAGGCAGGATTGCTGTTCAAAAATTAATCGTTCAGGGAGAATGAGGTTGAATCACAGAGGAAAATCTCTTTCCGTTACAAAACTCATGAATTCGTAAACCAACATACCGGGATATTCAGAAGATATTCCCTGTTTGGTTAGCATATTCGAAAGTGTTTTTACCACCTTGGGGTACCTTTCCAAATCATGTGTCAGCGGGATTTGTCGGGAACCTACTTTTTCTAAAAACTGGCAAAATCCCTCGAAATCGTATGGCGCGTATTGCTGGGGATATTTGAGGGCTAGATAAAGGAAGGGCATTTGATATTCTTTATCGTGGTAGTGGCTTCTAATTTTTGATTTAGGCGAAGATTCTTTGAGCAAATCCAATAATTCACCGCAATAAAAAACAAACCTTTCTATTCTTCCGTCAATAGCTTTAGTTTCATCGAATAAATCTCGAAAGGCATGCTTGCAGAATTCAGGCTCTATTTTCATAAAGGTCAACATCACCTTTTTGGGTTCAAAGGCCTCTCGATTCCACCAACGCCTAGACTGCATAGAATGAAGCGAAGCATGGTACATTTCTGCTAATTCGTCGGATTGCAAATTCCAATTGGCTTGAAAATTATCAACCGCTTCATAGAAAGAAACCCATTTGTCTTCCGTTCTTCCGGTTTGAAAAGCTACCAAATATTCATTGAGTAAATCTAATTGCATCCAACTTAGGTTTTAACAAGAAGGATTGGGAATCTCTTCATGAATGGCATTGATTTCCTTTAGTATTTCTGGGGTTAATTTGATTTGAATGCTTTCAATATTGTCCTTCAGTTGTTGCATGTCAGTAGCACCGATAATGTTGCTGGTCACAAAAGGTTGATCATTGATAAAAGCCAAACTCATCTGAGCCGGACTAAGCTGGTGGTCTTTAGCCAATTGAATATACTTTTTAGCTGCAGCTCTGGTATGCGGCGCATCGTAACGGGACATTTGTTTGAATCGATTAAGGCGCGAAAAATCAGTATCTGTCCCGTCTTCATATTTTCCGGAGAGCAAACCAAATGCCATAGGTGAATAAGCCAAAAGTCCAACTTTTTCCATCATGGATACCTCAGACAATCCCACCTCATAGTGTCTATTAAGCAGATTATAGGGGTTTTGAACACTAACACATCTGGGTAAATCAAACTTTTCTGATAGCTGCAAACAACGCATGGTACCCCATGGAGTTTCATTAGATAATCCAAAATATCGAATCTTTCCTTCGTCCACTAGTTCTTGCATACTCATTAATACCTCGTGAAAATTATCCTTCCAGCGGTCACTTTTATGAGCAGGATAGTTGCGGACGCCAAACATGGTAGTGGGTCTTTCCGGCCAGTGTAATTGATACAAATCGATATAATCTGTTTGAAGCCTCCTCAGACTCCCCTCGATGGCTTCCCGGATTTGTTCTTTTTTAAAACCGGCATTTTCTCTGATCCAAGTCATATCAGTAGGTCCAACCACTTTTGATGAGAGTATAAAAGTGTTTCTATTTTTTCTTTTCTGAATCCAGGTACCTATTATTTCTTCTGTTTTTCCTTGCGTTTCTCTTCTGCCTGGAACAGCATACATCTCCGCTGTGTCAATAAAATTAACTTCGTGATCTAAAGCATAATCCAACTGCTCATGCCCTTCTGCTTCGGTGTTTTGTTCACCGAAAGTCATGGTTCCCAAACAAATCTTACTCACTTTTATATCGGTATGTCCTAAATACGCGTAATCCATATTCCTTTTAATTTTTGGTAAAAATATCAATTTCCTAAAAGTATGGAAATCGATTACCTTTGGAAAAAAAGATTATGGGAATATTGGATAAAATCAAAGAAGCGCTCTTTGGGGAAAAAACGATAGCGGCCTCTGATCAAATGGTGGATAAAGTTTGGGACACTGCCGATAAAATAAAAAAAGAATCCGCTTCACTGGGTGATAAAATTAAAAGTAAAATAGATCATTACGATGAAATAGCTCGCAGAGAAAAAGAGCAGGAAAAAAAAGAGCGGGAATTTCGCCCACACAGCTCCCATGGGGAGGGTTTGCTAGATGACTCAGGTGATTTCTTTGAAAAAGCAGATCAATTTGCTCGAGGTGATTACGATGCAGTTCAAAAAGGTAAAATAACCATTGAGGGCAAACTTGACCAAGTGGAAAAACCAGCCAAAGGGCCTGTCAAAGGATTTGAAGATTTGGACGGAGATGGAGATGAGATCATTGATGATGCCATTATAGAAGAATAAATCAACCAAGATTGGAACTCAAGAAATGGAAGTGCTTAAAATCTGAAGAGGGGCCAGACCTGAGGCTTTTCAAAGCGAGGATAGATTTAATGGAGAACCCGAGAAATGGCATTTTGGCGCCAAGGGTAGTTTTAAATAGTAGGGATGCTGTTAATGTGGTTGCTGTGGTAGATGAAACCCAAATGGTTTTTGTCAAGCAATTTCGTTTTGGTACCCAAAATTTCACCTTGGAAATTCCCGGAGGTCTAATAGACGAAGGTGAGGATCCCAAGGTTGCTGGAATCCGAGAATTAAGGGAGGAGACGGGATACAAAGCAGGGGATATGTTACCACTAGGCAAAATTGCATCTAACCCCGTCTATATGGATGCTTATGTGTTTCATTATCAAACGACCTGTGCGGCACTCCTCAGAAGTGAAACTGAATTTGATGAGGGTGAAGATATCGAAATCGTATTATTGCCTATTGAAAAAGTCCAGGATATGCTTTATTCCGGAAAGTTTGATCACCCCCATACCATAAGTGCATTGATGTACTATTTTCATGGCGTTCACTAACTACCCCTAAACCAATTCAAAATCAATCTGACGCTTCACGAGATTGGTTTCCTTAAGCCGAACCTTGATGAAATCACCCATCTGAAAAACAGTGCCACTGGTTCTACCCATTGCTCTTAAATTTCCATCCATCAATTCAATAGGTTCCTTCAAATTCCTAATACTGATCATTCCTTCACAACGGTTCTCCACCAATTCTACATAAAAACCCCGCTCGGTAATACCGCTAATGAATCCGGTAAACTCTTCCCCAATGTGTTGTTCCAAATATTGAACCTGCTTATACTTCACTGATTCCCGCTCTGCTTCCATCGCCTTTCGCTCCATAGAAGAAATATGTTTACACTGCTCTTCTAATGGTCCAGCAGGGACTGCAGACACCTCATCACCCAGATTTTTATCCAACAACCGATGTACCAATACATCGGAATACCGCCGAATGGGTGAAGTAAAATGAGTATAATGCGAAAACCCCAAACCATAATGGCCAATATTCTTAGTAGAGTATATGGCCTTCGCCATTGTTCGTATGGCTAAAGGCTCCAATAATTTTAATCCAACCTCTTCCCGCCCCTTTTCTACGAGTAAATTAAACGATTTAGCTATCGATTGAGGAGTTTTGGTATCAATCGTAAAGCCCAGACCAGCGGCAAACAAAGCTAGGTCCATGACCCGATCAATATCGGGTTCGTCGTGGATTCGGTACACAAACGGAATGTTTTTCCGAGCTTTTTCCTCCTTGTGTGCAATAAATAAAGCTACCTTTTTATTGGCCAACAACATGAAATCCTCTACCAGCATGTGAGCTGCTTTTCGCTCTTTCAAAAAAATTCCAATTGGATTACCTTGTTCGTCTAATTTAAATTGAACTTCATCTGTCTCAAACCCAATGGAGCCCTCCTTAAATCGCTCTTTTCTGAGTTTTTCTGCAATTTCATTGAGTTTTAATAACTCTTCTACATAATCTCCCTCTTTTTTTTCTATTACTTCCTGTGCCTCTTCGTAGGTAAACCTCCGATCTGAATGAATAATCGTCCTTCCAAACCATTCCCCTATTATTTTAAAAGAGGGAGTAAATTCGAAGACTGCTGAAAAAGTGAGTTTGTCTTCATGTGGCTTTAAAGAACACAATTCATTAGAAAGCACTTCCGGAAGCATGGGATTCACTCGGTCCACCAAATACACTGAAGTACTGCGCTCGAATGCCTCCTGATCTAATAAAGTTCCCGACCGAACGTAATGAGAGACATCAGCAATATGAATTCCAATCTCGATATTGCCATTTTCCAATACCCTAAAAGAAAGCGCATCATCAAAATCCTTAGCTGTCGCGGGGTCTATGGTAAAGGTAGTTACCCCTCGCAAATCTCTTCTTTGATCAATCTCCGTTTGAGAAATTTCCAAAGGTAGCGCATTCGCTTCTTCCATTGCCTCAGGCGAAAAATCTAAAGGAAATCCATTGTTGAGAATAATGGCCTTCATCTCAATTTCATGTGAGTCCTGTCCCCCTAACCGGCTGGTAATCATGCCCTCTGGTCTGCCATCAATAGTATCTCCCCAATTGGTCACTCTAACCACCACCATTTCTCCTTCCTCTGCACCTTTGAGGTGCTCACTAGGAATCATTACATCTAATGAGTGAAGCCCCACCGTGGTAACCCATCCATAATTTTTGTGAAGCGTTACTTTTCCTATAAAGTTTTCAGCAGCACGTTGTACAACCTCCACCACTTCTCCTTCGGGTCGCCGCCTTCCTCGAGGCCACCAATAACGCACCTGCACCACATCGCCATTTCTGGCTGAATGAATTCTACTTGCTGGAACAAAAATATCGTCCTCCGTATCTTCCGCTACAATATAAGCAGATCCCGTTCTTGTAATATCAACCTTTCCCACAGCAATGGCCTCAGGCTTTTTACCTCCCAATTGCTTGGGATGAACGGAATACCTAAAATCTTTGTCCTTAATGAGTTTGCCCTGACGCACCAAATCCTCCAATGCATTGACAATTTGTTCTTGATTATTAGCCACCATTAAATGAGCGCCTACTTGCTTAGGATTAAATGCTTTTCTTTTCTGCTTTTTGAAAAAAGCCCAGATTTTTCCCTTTAAAACCCCTCCATTTAGATGCCTCCCTTTAATATGAGGCTTCTTTTTTTTCTTAGTCATGTTCTTTATATTAGTCTGTATTCAGACATAGTTCAATCCTTATAACAACACGACACGGACATTTGTGCGATTCCTTGAGAAATCAATCCTCTAGCTCTTGTATTATGCCTTCCGGCAAAAGTTCCAATTGTCTTGCAGTGGTCTGTTGCGTATCCATTTGACCGTCGCCTGATATTCCACTAACAATTACGATTTCCCAATCAGGGGTAATCGTAGCTACTGATTGAACCACCGTCTCGTCGTCAAATGCAGTACCTGCAATAACCCGATGATCTATGTACTCTCCCTTTTCAGTAGTCGTCAACAGAATATGCTGGTAATTCATTAAAGAGGCCTTCCAATAGACTATAGCAACAAATCCAAAAGTATCGGGAAGTAAAAAACCAGGAATAAATTCTGTGTGCTCATCCATTTCCTCCCGATGTAACGGCTCAAAAAAATGGGTCACCAAAGCCATAGGCAAAGGCTCGTTGTTTTCACTGAAATTATGATGCGTATGTTCACCTAGTGTAATTGGTAAATCCACCTTAGGAAAATAATGCAGCAATTCTTTAAAGCTCACCTTTTTCGTAGTTGACATGGCAATGGTTCAATTTGTAATTAATGTCAATTGATAGATAGTCATTTGTGTTTCAAAGTTAACTTTTTGAAGCTTCTTACGACCATCACAACTCATTTCTTTTATTTTGATTTATTCTAAATAAGGAGATAATACCAACATTGAAATAAGCCCCT
The DNA here is from genome assembly GCA_964410725.1 of uncultured Saprospiraceae bacterium. Classification (GTDB taxonomy): domain Bacteria; phylum Bacteroidota; class Bacteroidia; order Chitinophagales; family Saprospiraceae; genus CALAZP01. The sequence continues at coordinate 45,569 of CAYPID010000005.1, read as the reverse complement.
TTGGAAAAAATCCATTTAACTGTAGTTTTGTTTTTCTTAAAATTAATCACTTAAATAGGAATCAATGAGCTGGTTTTCGCATTTTCTTACCTCATCGATAGGAAAGAAATTAATCATGTCGCTGACAGGTCTTTTTTTGATTATTTTTCTATTGGTTCACTTGGTCGGTAACCTCCAATTGTTTGCCAACGACGGGGGGCAAGCCTTCAACCTCTACACTGAATTCATGACCACCAATCCATTAATCAAAACGGTTTCTTACCTACTTTATTTCTTCATTTTACTGCATACGGTACAAGGAATTGCCCTGATGATGGCCAATCGCAAGGCAAGAGGATCCAAAGGGTATGCTGTAAAAGTTACCCAAGCAAAAAGTACCTCAAGTTTTGCGTCCAGTAACATGGGTAGATTAGGGGTCATCATTTTTATTTTTATCGCCCTTCACTTGTATCAATTTTGGTTGCAAATGAAAATGGGAAACGTAGCTGAAATAACAGTTGATGGCAAAAACATTGCTGATTTATACGCCATTGTAGCAGTTACCTATGCAGATCTTACTTTTGTAATTATTTATGTCCTTTCAATGGTGGTCATTGGCATCCATTTATTCCATGGATTTCAAAGTGCTTTTCAAACATTAGGATTAAATCACAAAAAATATACCCCACTTATTCAAGGGTTGGGAAAATTATATGCTGTTGCCGTTCCATTCGGTTTTGCTGCGATTCCTTTGGTCATGTATGCAAGAAGTATAGGTTTATTGTAACAGAATTGATAAAGATTAAATTTTTCGAATATGCAACTCGATGGTAAAGTTCCAGTTGGTGAATTAGCAAAAAAATGGTCTACCTATAGATCCACTGTTCCTTTGGTTGCTCCTAATAATAAAAGGAGAATCGAAATAATTGTAGTAGGAACTGGTTTGGCAGGAGGTGCCGCAGCTGCTACCCTAGGAGAATTGGGATATAATGTTAAGTGTTTTACTTTTCACGACAGTCCCAGGCGTGCGCATTCTATAGCTGCTCAGGGCGGCATCAATGCCGCTAAGAACTATCAAAACGACGGCGACTCTGTTTACCGCCTCTTCTACGATACTATAAAAGGAGGGGATTACAGGTCTAGAGAAGCCAATGTACATAGATTGGCAGAGGTCAGTACCGAAATTATCGACCAAGCAGTTGCCCAAGGGGTTCCCTTTGCCAGGGAATACGGCGGCTTGTTGGAAAATAGATCTTTTGGGGGGGTTCAAGTAAGTAGAACTTTCTACGCTAGGGGTCAAACCGGACAGCAATTATTATTGGGTGCATATCAATCGCTATCCAGACAGATATCCAAAGGAAACGTCAAAATGTACAACCGGCACGAAATGGTTGATCTGGTGATGGTGGATGGAAAGGCAAGGGGAATTATTGCCAGAAACCTTTTAACTGGTGAATTGGAAAGATTTGCTGCCCATGCTGTCGTATTGGGAACAGGTGGATATGGCAATGTTTTCTACCTCTCCACCAATGCCATGAATTGTAACGTTTCAGCTGCTTGGAGAGCGGTCAGAAGAGGAGCCTATATGGCCAATCCTTCTTTCACACAAATCCATCCCACTTGTATTCCTGTTAGTGGTGAGTACCAATCCAAACTCACCCTAATGTCCGAAAGTTTGAGAAACGATGGCCGGGTATGGGTGCCTAAGAAAAAAGAAGATGCAGAAGCGATTCGCAAAGGAGAGAAAAAAGGAACGGATATTCCCGAAGATGACAGAGATTACTTCTTAGAAAGAAGGTACCCTGCATTTGGCAACCTGGTACCTAGAGATGTGGCCTCAAGAGCCGCTAAGGTGGCATGCGATGAAGGCCTGGGAGTAAGTAAAACTGGTTTGGCAGTATTTATGGATTTCTCAGCAGCCATTAAAAGGTACGGCCAATCCAAAGCGCTTTCACAAGGCCTCAAAAATCCCGATGAAACAACCATCATCCAATTAGGAGAGGAAGTTGTATCTGAAAAGTACGGAAACTTATTTCAGATGTACGAAAAGATTACGGGAGAAAATCCATACAAACTACCCATGAAAATCTACCCAGCAGTTCACTATACTATGGGGGGATTATGGGTAGACTATAACCTTCAAACCAATATCCCGGGCTTGTTTGCCGCCGGAGAAGCTAACTTTAGTGATCACGGAGCTAATCGATTAGGAGCTTCTGCACTGATGCAAGGCCTGGCTGATGGATACTTTGTTTTACCTTATACCATTGGTTCCTTCCTAGCAGATGAAATCAGAACTCCAGCCATTGATCCTGATGGTGAACCCTTTATTGAAGCCCAAAAACAAGCCCAAGCGAGGATTGACCAACTCCTTTCTATCAAAGGAAATCAATCTGTAGAGAGTTTCCACCGAAGGTTAGGTAAAATCATGTGGGACTATTGCGGAATGTCCAGAAGTGAAGAAGGACTTCTTAAAGCTAGAAAAATGATTCAAGAGCTTAGAGAAGAATTCTATAGAGATGCTTTTGTTCCTGGCAGCAATAATGAATACAATCCCGAGTTAGAAAAAGCTTACCGAGTGGCAGATTTCCTAGAGATGGGTGAATTGATGGTTGTGGATGCCCTCAATAGAAATGAATCTTGTGGAGGACACTTTAGGGAAGAATACCAGACAGAAGAAGGAGAAGCTTTGAGAGATGATGAAAATTACACCTATGTAGCTGCATGGGAATACAACGGATGGGACACTGAGCCAGTGCTCCACAAGGAACCTTTGATATTTGAAAATGTTGAACTTAAGACCAGATCTTATAAATAAAAATATAGGTTATGAAATTGACACTCAAAATATGGAGAGAGGGCGGTGAATTCAAGGGTGACTTTGTCACATACACTCTAAACGAGGTGAGCCCTGATATGTCTTTTTTGGAAATGTTAGATGTGCTCAATGAGCAAATTATTGCTGAAAAAGGATCGCCTGTTTCCTTTGAACACGATTGTCGTGAAGGAATTTGTGGAACTTGCTCCATGGTCATCAATGGACACCCTCATGGACCACAACCCGGTACTACCACTTGCCAACTTCACATGCGCCACTTTAAAGATGGCGATACCATCACCATTGAGCCTTTCCGAGCAAAGGCCTTTCCTGTCGTTAAAGACTTAGTTGTGGACCGCTCTTCCTTTGACAGAATTATACAGGCAGGTGGGTATATTTCCGTTAATACAGGTCAAGCACAAGACGCTAATGCGATTCCCGTTGAGAAGGAAATCGCCTCCTCAGCTTTCGATGCAGCAGCATGTATTGGATGTGGTGCTTGTGTAGCCGCCTGTCCTAATGCTTCTGCTATGTTGTTTACCTCCGCTAAAGTTTCCCACTTAGGCAAACTACCACAAGGACAGGTTGAACAAAGCAGAAGAGTTCAGGCCATGGTTAAACAAATGGATGCCGAAGGTTTCGGAATGTGTTCTAACGTTACGGCCTGCGAAGCAGAATGCCCAAAAGAAATTTCTGTAGAAAATATTGCAATGATGAATCGATCCTATTTTTCTTCTGTAATCGGTTCGAATACTGAAGTATAGGCTATCTGCAACATTGTAAAGATTAATATAGAAAAGCCGGTTAACTACCTATTGAAGGTCTCTTAACCGGCTTTTTTAATTGGTTAAACCACTACTTCACCATCAATACACCTCGCATAGTTGTCGCATGACCGGGAAAAGTACAGATGTACTGATAATTTCCCTTTTTCTCAGGTGCAGTAAAATAAATAACATCACTGGAATTAGGCCTTAACAAAGTAGTATGTGCGATAATCTCCTCTCCTTCAGGAATAAAGCCCATTTCTTCTCCTTTTAATCCCAACTTCATCGCTCTATCAGCTACGATATCCGCCTGTCCAGGCTGCACAATCAAAAGATTATGCGCCATATCATCAGGATTGTTAAATACCAATTTGACCCGTTGCCCAGGCTGTACCATCATAATTTTTTTGTCGTACATCATCCCAGGAATTGCCTCTATTTCCAAAATGACATCTGGTCCATTTTCCCAATCAGCTGGCAATGCACTAACTCTTTTTGCCGAAGGCGTCTCGACAAATTTACTGCCTGTCATATCATGTTCAGAATGATCCATCTCACCAGAAGCTTCGGAAACCTTTCCACTTGATGATTCCACACCCGGAATTTCATTAATAGTATAATACCCGACCGGATGTAACAACTCTTGACCTGCCATCGATCTTACACCTTCTGCCTTTATTTCATTCACAAACCCAGGCCTCAATCCCTCCACTAATAATTTGACGCTCTTACCATCTTGACCCAATTCCACTTTGTACACCACTCGATCTTCCGTCATAATCGGAGGACTTCCATATAAATGATGGTATTTGAAATTAAAATCAGTAATGGCATAGGACTCCGGATTAGCCGCAGTCCGCTTATCAACAGGCTCTGTAAAAGTTATTAAAAATCCATCTGATTGAATTTCAACCTTTTCCATTTCAAAAGGCATTTTACCGTTCCACTTCAATCGCTGAAGTCCGTAAGGGGCCTTGCCGGTTGCCGCCCAGCCTCTACTGGTCATTCCGACATAAATCGCCTCATCAGGACCCCACTCCATGCGCAATAATCCAGAGGCAAATCCCTCTCGGAAAGGAAAACAAATTCCCTGATAAACGCCATTGACCTTCTCCTGGAAAACACGCATGATTTTACTGTGTCCCTGGTCTCCTACCAATAACTGGCCAGCAAATGGCCATACCTCAGGAACCACCATCACATCAGAAGTGGAAATTCCCATGATAGTATGCGGAAACCACACCGCAGGAGCCCGTAGCGCAGGTATTTTTTTAGATTCTTCGTATAGAGTAGTAGGAACGTCATCTTTAATATCCTCCATCCTCAACGAAATAGGCGAAATAGGTTCACCTGACCACTTCAAACTTTCAGGGTGACCTGCGAAAACACCTTTCTCAATGTGAGTCATCCGACCTGACCCTACCCAATCTCCTTGATTCTCCGTATAAAATAAATCCCCATCTTTGTTGAAATTGAATCCAGCAGGAGAACGCATACCCGCTGCTAAAGGGGTCATACTTCCATCTGGCTTGATCTGTAACATCCATCCACTCCATTTCGACAAACTGGCACCCCGGCCAATCCATCCCAAATTCAACGAAATAATCATGTCCCCATTAGGCAAAAATTTAGGCCCGTAAGCATATTCATGATAATTTCCCGCTAAATCCCAGTTGAAAATATTTTCAAATTTATCCGCCCTACCATCTCCATCTGTATCCGTAACTTTAGATAATTCCCCCCGTTGGGCTACATAATAAGCACCATCTCGATAAGCCAAACCAAGTGGCTCATGCAATCCCTGAGCAAATCTTGTAAAAGTAGGTCGATTAGATTCTGGATTCGCTATTCTCCAAAACTCCCCCCTTCTAGTCGTAACACCTAATATCCCTGAATCGTCGAATGCCAAACCACCCACCTCAAGAATGATATCGTCAGGAATAGGAACATCCGAAATAATAAAATACTGAGCCTCTTTGGCACTGTAACCACCTTGGGAAACTCCCACAACTGTGAATAGTGCCACCAATAATAACGTTAAATACAATTTATATCTCATTCCTTATGAATTTACCAATTGATCAAATAACTAATCGGTTGCCCAGCATTTACTTTTACCATCAACCTGGAACCGTCCTTACTCATTGCGCCTTCCCCACTATCTAACTTAACAAAATACAACTGATCCACCGCATACCACCCACCACTAACAGGAACAATTTCCCGTCCTATAGCCACAGGCATATCCACAGAACCCTTTTCAGCAATCAAAGTCCGTTGAAGCATTCCATTTTTGGGCTCGCTCGCATCCAAAATAGTGGATGTCCCCAATTGGTAGCGATAGACTGGATAACCCCGTTCATTCAAATCATACCCCAAAGGATGAAAAGCTAAATCACTCTCCTCCAACTCTAAAACTGCACCCATAGGCTGAAGCAATTGCTCCTCCCCACGATTGATCCACATCTTAGATACATCAGCGAATCCACCTCTCCACACATTCAACAACTGATCATTCCTCGTATCATAACTATAATGAATACCCTCAGGACTTCCAGTGGATAAAATATGCGTTCTCTTCTCCCCATTATGATTCACAAAAGCGCGAATCAATTCTGGTCGATCATTAATCGCTATCTCTAATTTTCGCCTCGGCCTTTGTTCCTCTTCAATTGCGACTTCTGGCACTGGAATCTGATGCTTTTCAATCCCAGGTCCTTCTACGTTAATAGTGATATAAGCACTCCACACCTCCTGATAAAAAGTTTGCCGAAACTCGTGCTTACCTGCGGTCAATTCAACTAAAGCTCGCTCCATACCATAACCCGGGTCTCCTTCATTAGGAACCACTAACTGCCCATCAATAAATAAATCTCCCCCGTCATCAATGATGGTTTCAAACAAATAAGTTCCAGAAGTTGGGATATCCAAAACACCCTCAAAAACTAAATTCACCCCATCGTTATAACCTGCCAATTCCGTCAAATTACTAAAATCTGCTACCTCGCCTGAATCTATTAGAGGCAAACTATCAAAATCGGGAATGTAGTCAAATTTCCCCTCGTATAATTTGTAAGTCAGTGAACTTAACCCGACCGTTTTATTCAAATCAAAAGCCTTGTATTTCATATTTCTAAATGCCACCGGCCCATGGTCCCCCTGAATCCGCAAAGGGGCCAAAGCCACCTCCTCCAAGCTACTAGCCTCTACAGTAGGTCCCGAAACTTTTACGTGCTCGTGAATTAAAGCTCCATTTAAATACACATATTCGAACTCTGCATCCCTTACTTTTTTACCTGAAGCATCAAATCTGGGCGCGCGAAACATCACTCGTAATTTTTGCCACAACCCAGCCAATCTGGCCGCATTAATCAAAGGTGCTTGCCCTTCTACATTAACTCCATCCTCCCCACTTCGGTAATAAATTCCCCCCATATCATCCGGTGATAAATCTTCATCACCCTGCGTATCCCTAATCTGTAACTCATACCTGCTTTGAAAATAAATACCAGAATTAGAACCCTTGGGAACCAAAACTTCTAATTCTAACTCCAAATCTCCATGGCTCATCTTAGATACAAGATGGGAACCCATACCAGGTACATCCCTTTTTCCTTCATCAGGTACCAGGTTAACTAAAACACCTCTTCCTGCCTGTGTAACTAAATTCCATTCCACTTGAAAATCTGAAACCACCCCACCAACAATCTGCCAATTATCTCCACCTGGCTCCCAAAAATCTAGCTGGTCCATGGATACCTCGTTCATAGGCAAAAAGGGAGGAGGACCAGATTCTTTTATTTCGGCTGATTCCTGGACAACGTCTTTACTACAACCTACCGCTAAGCCTAACATCAGCAACAGCCAAAGGTAATTTCTCATACTTGTAAAATTAAATATTAACAAACGGCTAAATACACTTAGTGCAATTTAAACAATATCTCCAATAAAGACTTTTTTAAGGCGTCAAAATCATCAAACTATCATTGTTTCTCCCAATAATTACTTCATTTTGTTGGGTAACCACCATCTTCCTGATTTGCCCCTTGACCATTGGCTTTAAATCATCTGAAACCAACTGCCATTCATTCTTTTCCCCGTCGAAAACTGCCATTTCCAATAATCCAGCATCACTCCTTCCGATATATGGACTCTGTTCATAAAAATTACCCCCGAAAAGATATACAGGTTGATTCTGCTCAATTTTTGCCAATGAAAATATAGGCGCCCATTGTAATTCCTTGGGGAAGGACCTAAACTGATAACTTTTCCCCTCCCTTTCAAACCATCCTGATGCCAATAAATCCAATTGATAATTTCTACCCTTTTCAAAATATCTCTTCACCTCATCCTGTGCAAAAGCCTCATATGAAGTATGCTCTTTTTTATAAGCGGTCATTTGCTTAATTAACAAATCCCGTCCCGGCAACGGCCAATATTTGCCATTTTGAACGTTATATAACACCCCTTCCGGAACTTGATTGCCATCAAAATCTCCCCACCACATCCCAGCAGGCATACGGCTACTTAAAAAAGTATTCGTCCCTTGGTTACCCGCCAAAATATCCAAGTCCCCATCGCTATCGACATCAGCTATCGACATACTCCTCCAAAGGCCTCTACTGCCTGGAATTTCACTTAATTCAAACTTGCCTTTCTCGTTGTTAAGAATATATACTGGCGTCCACTCCCCAGCAAATACCAATTCTGGGTATTCATCCCCCTCCAAATCCACCACCTTTAAATCCGTAATCATCCCTATTTCTCTCAATTTAGGCGCAATGAGGTTCGTAAAATCCAAAAACCGCCCCGCACCCTGATTGATCAAAATCCGCACACCCGAGGATACGCCATACTTTTGAGGAATACCTAAATAAGAAATAATCAAATCTTCCTTACCATTCCCATCTAAATCCACAGGGGTGATACTTGAGGTATTCTCCAAAACTGCTGGTAAAGCAATTTTTTGCTTTTCAAAGCGACCATTGCCGTCATTCAAGTATAACCGATCCATATAAGCTGACGATTGAGCTGGCAGATGATTTCCCCCACTCCCTACTACCAAATCCAAATCTCCATCTGCATCCGCATCAAAAAATGCAGCACATACATCCTCGTAATAAGCCTCCTCCACCCAAATCTGTTTGGATTCTTCAGGTGCGAATCCCATATCGGTCTGTAATAAAATCATCCCAGCTTGACCAGCGGCACCCCCAACATAAATATCTTCCAATCCATCCGAATTGACATCTCCCACCGCTAACGCAGGCCCTTGAGTAGAGTGCAGCCAGGGTATTATTTTTTCAACAGCAACCTCATTCGCCTCATCCTCCCGATGTCGATAACCCAACTCCGATACCCTCCAAGTGGCTTCCGTTTGTTCAGTCAATGGCCCTTTTCCCGAAGGGGAATCCCCATAATCTCGCCTCGCAGTATAGGTCGTACCCGAAACTAAATCTCGCCTCACCTCTTGAGTCCCATCCGGATAAAATAAAACCAAACTATCTGGTCGCAAAAGTCCAAAACCAAGATGTAAAGGTCCACAATGAGCGGACATAAACCCATTGACAGAGTATGATTCGACGGTTATCTGAGCGCCTTCGGCAAAAAGTACCGCGCGCAAGCCTAATATCCCATTGGGGTCAACTTTGATAAAATTCAAATTATTGGTCTGATTGATCCAAAATGAAGCATTTTGATTCAGTTGATTAAGAACCACATCCAAATCACCATCACCATCCAAATCACCATAACTGGCCCCCGTGGTAACCCCAGCTTCATTGCCACGGACTCGTGCAGAAGCATCCTCCCAAACCAAATTTCCATGGTTTTCAAAAAAATAGTTGGGGCGGACCCCAGAAGGCATTTGAGAAGCAATTTCCAAATCCGTGGCCCGAAGCTGCACCATTTCATTGGTCAAATAATTGAGGTAATCTAAATCATTAGGTCGCCGCAGAATCCCATTCGTAATCAGAAGATCCTTGTGCCCATTATTCGTAAAGTCCGCAGGTAATCCCGACCAACTCCAGTCCGTAGCATCCAAGGCAGCAAATTGTGCAATTTCAGAGAAAAATGGAATCCCAGCCGCATCCAATCCTCGATTCAATTGAAGTACATTGCGCGGATATTGTGGGCCATATCCAAAGCCCAATTTGAATGCATTAATATCATAGTGATCAGGGGGTACTGACCTCAAACGAATTTCTTCCTCTTGTGGCATCATGTCCAAGGAAAAAATATCAGGCCAGCCATCATTGTTAACATCCGCTACCGCCGCACCCATGGAAAATTGAGAACTGTGCTGAAAAGCCGTTCGACCTACCTCCCTAAATGACCCATTGCCATTGTTTAAATAACAATAGTCATTTTCATGGAAATCATTACCAATGAAAAGGTCTGGATAACCGTCTAAATTTAAATCGCCAACTGCTATACCCAAACCATAACCTATTGAACTGCTGTAAATCCCAGCCTGCTGAGTAACATCCGTGAAGCGATTTCCATCATTTCGATACAGTTTATCGCCCCCAGCGTCTAACTGCTCCCGAACTTTTCCCTCTGCATAATGCTCCGTCTGGTGGGTAGAGTGATTCAATAAATACAAATCGTTATCCCCATCCAAATCATAATCGAAAAATACGGCTTGGGTAGATAACCCCTCGAAGGATAATCCCCATTCTTCCGTTACCTCCTCGAAAATAGGTACCCCATCTTTTAATCCCCCGTGCACCCACAATTGATTAGAACCCTTTATGTTTTTATAGGAAACCTGACAGATGTAAATATCCAACCAACCATCATTATTGACATCCCCAAGCGTAATTCCTGTTGTCCAGCCCGATATGCTGCCCAATCCGGATTCTTCAGTGATGTCTTCAAATTGAATTTTTGGTTGGCCCCCTCCCATCGAAGTGCGATTCCAATATAAAGAAGTAGGCTGCATATTGCCCCCCAAAATAACCTCAGGTAACCCGTCACCAGTAAAATCCCCCGTAGCAACCCCCGAACCATTATAAAAATATAAGTACTGAATAATATTGAAAGAATCACTTTCTATCAAGGTGTTTTCAAAATCAACCCCCAATTCAACTCCAGCTCGCTCAATAAATATAGGACTGGAAGATTCAATAGAACATCCCATTGTAATTCCAATAAATACTAATATTATTATCCTCATAATTTACATTACATTAATGACGCCCCCGGTACTCATCTCCGCACCATCAGCAAAAATTATTTTGGCAGACCAAATATATAATCCTCTATCCACTGCTCTTCCGCCTTTCTTCCCATCCCACCCACTCTCAGGTTGATTCAACTGCCCATTGACAGTGTCAAATAATATATTTCCCCATCTGTCTTGAACAGTTAATTCAAAAATTCCAAAACCTTCGCCTTGCAAGTAAAACCAATCATTGACCCCATCCTGATTAGGACTGAAAGCATTAGGCGCATAAACAGACCTATTAATACTAACCGCTACTTCCTTTTCCGCCAGAATTTCACACCCTTCCTGATTGACTAACCTAACCTTTAACAATTGGGATTTCGTAATCGCCAAATCTACCGAAGCACAACTATCACAAGTTAAGGCAAACTCATCGGCGCTCCAATCGAATTCAACTGGTTCAAAATCATTCCATTGCACCTCAAATGAGTACTCCACACCACCCAAAACCTCCTCGGGTCCTATAATCTCCAACGATGGAGGATTGGGAAATCCATCCAATGTAAACTGCCCAAAATAGGACTCGCAATTACTAAAAGCCGTCAATTCAATCGGTCCAGTCTGAGTAACCCTAATAAAAGAATCCCTACTTCCATTTCCCCAAAGATTGTCCCCCTTGGGCAAAGGAGACGCTATAATAGCCGTATCACCACTACAATTGAAACTAACGTATTCCGATAGATCCAACTCTTGAACAGAAATTACCTTTGCCTCCGTAGGATCTTGTAACGCTTCCGTGTTGGGGTCATCTGAAAATTGCTGAGGCCCAAAGGCCAAGGGAAAAGGATACTGTACCGCACTAGAAATAAAAGTACCCCGATAATCATCCGGTGCCGTCACTTTTAAAGTGATGGTGTTGTCATTCATCAGATATATGATGTTATTGACTTCCAGTTTATTAGGCTTGGTCAGAACATTTTTCGTGAGATTGACAATGTCACTTTTAAAATCAATAATGGTGAACCTTTCGGGAAAAGAATCCCTAAGCGTGATGAAATCCTGACCATTACCTAAGTGGTTATTGAAAAAATAGCGGACCTCAAAGGTGTCGCATTGCAATATAGTACTCGGTATGACTTCCTTCGTAAAGGTATAGGTGTAAGGACAAGAACAACCATCGGCATCATCTCCTTTTGGAGCGGTAAACAAATTAGTGGCTTTACCAGTGCCTTTATCTATAGTGTACATGGCTCCTGCAGCACTATAACCATACATCTGTCCAGTCCGATCAAAAAAAACTCCCTTAATATCACCTACTTCATTGGAAGGAAAATTTAACGAAGAAATATTACCTCCTCCCCCAATTTGTACCAATACTCGGTTGGTATTGTCATACCCGTATAGCGTTCCGTAAATTGGATCCGTTGCAAAATCTCCCACACTAGAAGGGTATGTAGAAGTCACTCCAAAACCCCCTCCCATAGATCCACTACTGCCAATATTCAATCGGTAAAACCCCCTGTTGGCACTAAAATTTTTATCGTAAGATATGACAAACATCGCCCCCCCTTCAGGCGAAATCGTTCCAGCCTCATATACTAAAGTAGTATCAATATTGGCAGGCCTTCCCAATGATAACAATTGGCCACCTTGGTCGATCCGAATCAACTCATACGTGTCTGCGTCCAAACTATATAAATAATTGTCACTGATATTGTATGCCAAAGCCGATAATCGACGCCGCTCACTCAAGGGCGTTTCCCTTACCTTCCACTGACCATCGACGACCTCATAAGAATACAAAATCGAGGATTTGGAGTAATCAGACCGAACCAAAAGATGCAATTGCCCATCACATTCAAAGGGCTGTCCATGCAGCCTAATAAAAAGAGCGAGAAAAAAAAATAGGCCCGCACCTTTCATACCTTTTTAATTTAATGAACGTGGATTAATTGAAGCGGCTGATTGTTCTTGGCGACCATTATGGAATACCTGCCATTAACCTCCAGAGCAACGAAATTGGAAACCTGATCTTCTATTTTCAAACCCGTTTCGCGATTAGGGATAAATTTAAAATTCCCTCGTCCATCTCCTTTAAGGAATGTGCCATAACTCGCATCATATCTGCCTACCTCTGGTTTGGCGTAATAAAAATTACCCCCCAGTAATAAGTCCAAATGACCGTCTCCATCTAAATCATCTACCAATATATCATTGACCGGGGCAAACTGAGCTTCCATTGGTAAAGATTGACGCTCAAAATTTCCATTCCCCTTGTTGAGGAAAAATGCACTCTCCATGGTATAGGCATCTAATTGAAGGGCGCTTTTTAGTTGGTCGGCGTCAAACATATCGTTTATCGTAGCGTCCCTGTAATCTTCATATAAATTGTACTTCTTTTTAAGACCGGGTAATTGCGTAATTAAATCGTGACGGAGTACCAAAGGATAGGATTGATCCCCAAAATACCTACAAATGATGGGGTCAATGGAACCGTTATTGTCAAAATCATTAATATACATGCAAACCGGAAATTCTGAAGAAGCTTTGAATCTAGAATTCAACCCATGATTGCCTACAACCAAATCAGGCATACCATCTTCATTGAAATCATCTACCGCTATCGTATTCCACCATCCGTTAGTCTTTTGAAACCCTGGAACATCATCAACTTTGATCAACTTTCCCCCATCGTTCAAAAATAAGGTAATAGGTAAATAAGTTCCCACTACAATTAAATCCTCATCCCCATCGCCTTCTATATCTATCCAGGCCGCATCCTTAACCATACCCAAATTCAGCAAAGAAGGTGCCAACGCTGTGGTTTGATCAGAGAAATTTCCCTGTCCATCATTCAACAATAAATAACTGCTTGCTGGCAAACCAATTAATTGATTTTTGGTGCCCACCCCAACAAATAAATCCAAATCTCCATCGCCATCAACATCCGATGGTCGAACGCAAGAAGAGTTTTCAAACTTAAAACTAGGAAGGATTTGATTCGATTTGGTCAAATTTCCCTGTCCATCATTGAGATATAATCGGTCAATTAATGCAGATGAATTACCTGAAAATTCTGCGCTTCCGCTTGCGACATAAATGTCTGTATCTCCATCACCATCCGCATCAAAACAGGTACAATCCACATCTTCAGAAGATTGGTCTTGATCTAAAATCTCAACAGATGCTGGAACCCAACCTGAGGAGGATTGCAAAAACAATCGGCTGGATTGTCCAGCTGCTCCCCCAACAAATACGTCAAATAGGCCATCCCCATTAAAATCACCACGACAAAGAGCAGGCCCCTCCGCAGTTTGCATATGGTACAGTAGCCGATCTCTATCAAATTGGTCAAATTTATTTTCTAAATGGGCAAACGCAGGAGGATTCCCTTGGGAAAAAAGCAACCCTTCCTCTGATTGGGTTTTAATATAATCATCGACAAAATCAGTAGCGTGATCAGGTAATACCAACACCAAGGTAGTATCTATCGGAACCTCCCTAATAGTTTGCCGCTGCCCATCCATCCACTCAATAACCAAACTATCTATGGTAGCAATTGCCCCTAATCCAAAATTAGGACGGGGATCTACCGAGGATTGAAATCCCTTAACAGGAACTTGCTCCAGGTACAAAGACCCCTCGGAGCTAAATACCGTTAATTTGGTTCCAACAGCCTGATAATTCTTAGGACTTCCTTCTAATTCTATTTTTAAAAAATGATAATTGGGGTTGGTCCGTTCATTTTGATTGAGGTAGATCTTGGCTTCATCATTCAAATTATTAATTACCAAATCCAAATCCCCATCATTGTCCAAATCCCCATAAGCTGAACCATTAGAATGCGAAGGATCGGCAAGCCCCCAATCTTCGGTCACATTTTCAAATTGTAAAAAACCCTGGTTTTGGTATAGGTAATTTGGAATTTTATTGGAAGGGATGGCATCTGTTAATTGTTGATAATCTACTCCATCATTTTTAATTACGGATTTAGCAATTTCTTCCGTGGAAACATAATTAATATAATCTTGGTCGGTTAAATCTCTCAGAATTCCATTGGCTACAAAAAGGTCTTTCCGTCCATCATTATCAAAATCTGCAATCAAAGCACCCCAACTCCAATCAGTGGCTTCTATCCCGGCCAAGCGACCTACTTCTGAAAAAGTACCATCTCCATTATTAAGCTGAAGCATATTTCTGGTAAATTGATGGTAATATCCATTCTCTACATTGTATTGATATCGATCCCAGTTTTCAAAAGTGGTTTTAGTTTTCAATCGATCATTGGGTTCAGGTAACATCTCTGTTACAAAAATATCGGGTAATGCATCATTATTTAAGTCTGCCATATCCGCTCCCATTGAAGCACCACTGATGGACTTCATTTGTTGCTCCAATACCTCCTCAAAAGTTCCGTTTCCCTGATTCATATAGATATAATCTCGCTCAAAAAAATCATTGGATACATATATATCTAACCATCCATCTTTGTTAATATCCCCTACGGTTACTCCCAATCCGAATCCAATAACACTGCCGTATATTCCAGCTTCCTCACTTACATCGGTGAATACATTTCCATCATTTCGAAACAGTTTATCTCCCCCTTCAGCATCTCTTTTTGGTCTTTCGTTTTTTCTCAAATTAAAACTTCCAATAGCTTGAAAAGAATTATTGAGTAAGTAAACATCTAAATCCCCATCTTTATCATAATCGAAAAAAGCAGCATGAGTAGAATACCCCGGATCATCAAGACCATAAAGAGCCGCCATTTCTTCGAATTTTCCATCCCCCTGATTAATAAATAATTCATTTCGCTTATCGTCTCCTCCCATTTTACCAGAATTACAAACGTATATATCCAATAATCCATCGCCATTAACATCTGCCATGCTAACTCCAGTTGACCATCCTCCTGTTCCACCTACCCCTGAAGATTCAGTCACATCCTCAAAAGTCAAATCTCCATTATTCAAATACAGTTTATTGGAAACCATATTACCTGTGAAATACAAATCCACCCACCCATCTTGATTGACATCCCCGACCGCTACTCCTCCTCCATTGTAAAAATTCCGATAGGTATAGATGTTGAAATTTTGTAAATAGGAAAGTTGATTCGTGAAATCTATTCCACTAACAGATGAAGGATGTTCGACAAACTGTTTGATTGGATTGGACTGCTCTTGAGTACAACCGATGGCCAGAACTATAAAAAGAGAACAAACAATATTTTTCATCAAAAATTATCTGTATTTAATAAATCATCTTCGTTGGTCAAATCAGAAATTAGGGCATCCACTCGGTTTTCTTGCTGATAATAAATAACCACACGCCTATTCCCCTGAATCATTACATAAGTCTTCCCCCAGCCAATAGAATTGACTTCAAAAAATTGACCCCCATACCAAATTCCAAATAAGACCTTGACATCCTCCAATAATGACTCGGCACTGAGATGCTTATGCCAAGGAGACCACGCTACATAACTAAAATTAAGGGTCATGGACTGAATCTTATCATCCTCAAATAAAGGATAAAATTGCATATTAGCACGGTAAGGCAACCCCTGAATTTCGGTTTGAACCATTGTATTTCCGCCACCCGAGGTAAATTCTCCAGATTTATTTTTTTCCCAACAATAGGCAAAAAAATCAGCAGAAGGCATCCCAAAATAGAAACCGAAAAACAAACTGTCGTTTCGAATTCCAGATGCTAACTCCTCTTGAACCGTTTTTTCGTATGTTGAAGGAGTCTCACAGGCCCATAGTACCCATCCAATAAAAAACAAAAGCAGGTAGTTTATTTTCATGGTCTAATACTTATATATTTTCAAATAATCGTGACTCCTGCCGACAATCAATTGATTTCCTTTTGGGGTTGGAACACAAAGCAAATTCCTGATTTCGGAAGTCAAACCAACTTCTGGACTTAGCGGCCACACAGGTCCGAAAACGCCTTCTTGAATACTGATAACACTCAAGGCATTACCCAAGTTACTGCCCAATTCAGGTTTTATTCTGGATTGGTTTCCCCCAAAAAATAATTGATTGGAAGCCGAATCATATGCAAAACTATAAACACTTGAAATTTGTGCTTGTTTGTCTAATTTTTTAAATTCAAAATCGCCTTTTCCATCATTCTCAAGCCAACCCGAAGATTTAACAGCTGCAGAAAGCTGAATACTATTATGAAAGGCTTCCTCTCCAAATATATCTAATAAAGTTTCTCCTGCAAAAGCACTGTAATTTGGATACTTCTTACTCAAATATGGCATTTGTTTGACGAGATCCCCTCGTTGTGCAAAAGAGAATAATTCCCCAGCTTTATTTTCGTATCCCAAAACTTGCTCTACTTTGCCATTGCGATCAAAATCATTGATCACTAAGTGCCAAGTCCCTGGAAAACGGGTGTTTTCCCCAATATTTCCCAATAAAATATCTAAATCACCATCCTGATCCACATCTACAACCTCCGTACAAAGCCAAATACCGGTTAGTGCTTTCAATGATTCAGATACATACTCGTCAAAACCAATTCCATTTCCCCAAAATATTTTTGGGGCCATCCATTCACCAACCGCTGCGAAATCCTGATATCCATCCAAATTGAAATCTCCAACTGCTATATCTGTAATCATACCCACCTCTATTCCACCTGGAAGGACCTGGACAGTTACATCTGTAAATGTACCCGTTCCATCATTTTCCAATACATAGATGTTTCCGGGAATCCCGTAAACATTAGTTTTGGAAAAAGTACCCACCAATAAATCCTGATTTCCATCTTGGTTATAGTCAATAAACTGTACTGCAGTACTGAAATCGAAATTAAAAGTAGGCAGTAATTGTGTAGAAGGTTCAAATATTAAGTTTCCTGTTTGTAGCAATAATTGATCAGATTGCTGAATATTATTAGGACCATATTCGCTACTTCCGTTGGCTAAATAAAGGTCTTTCTTGCCATCATTATTAAAATCGTCAATGACACAATCAACTGTTTCTCGCAACTCATCCTTTGAAATGGAAACCGCATCAAATTCGCCATTGGCCTGTTGAATATATAACATCCCTTCCTGCCCGGCAGCTCCACCTACATAAAAATCAATTAATCCATCACTATTGACATCACCTTGGCAACAAGCAGGTCCCAAATTGCTGTGCATAAAAAAGGTAAGAGGCTCCCTGTCAAAATCCGAAAAAGGGCGTTCTTGATGCAAAAAGGGGGTACTTAGAGCGGTGCCATTATCCTCTAAAAAAAGAGCTTGTTCTAAGAACATGTCAGTAAGTTGATGAGGCTGTTCGGTAACTTCCTTTTTAAAGATGGTTAAGAATGTATCTATCGGAGGATTTTGAACAGTTTCAATAGT
Source organism: uncultured Saprospiraceae bacterium (assembly GCA_964410725.1). Taxonomy (GTDB): domain Bacteria; phylum Bacteroidota; class Bacteroidia; order Chitinophagales; family Saprospiraceae; genus CALAZP01. The sequence goes on along the minus strand of CAYPID010000005.1, from coordinate 27,468 downwards.
CCCATCAGGCCATTGAATTACCAGAGAATCCAAATGATCTATTCCGCCTAAACCAAAATTTAGTCTGCTATCAATACTGGACATGAACCCACGAGCTGGGTGATTCTCCAGCCATTGAATGGTATCGGAATAATGTATACTTGCCTTTGCACCAATTGCATAATAATTGTTTTGCGTTGAATCAATCAGTCGAACCTTTAAGTAATGAAGTTGATTCAAATCTATACTCTGGTTGCGGTAAACAAAAGGGGGCATATTAATATTGTTGACCACTAAGTCCAAATCACCATCATTATCTATATCAACATATACACTTCCATTACTAAAACTTGGCATTGCGAGTCCCCAATCTGAAGTTACATTGGAAAAAGAAGCATTGGAATGGTTCTTAAACATAAAATTTGAAATCGGCTCCGATGGAATCATCTCCACCAGTTCCTTTATCCCACCCTTTTTCTCAAATAATATCTGCCGTACAGTTTCCGGATTACTATAGATGTTGATATAGTCCTGATCTAATAAATCCTTATAAATACCATTAGCAACAAAAACATCTTTGAGTCCATCAGTATCAAAATCAGCGATTAAAGCACCCCAACTCCAATCAGTAGCCTCCATTCCAGTCATTCTGGAGATTTCTGAAAATCCTTTTCCAGCTAAATTATACTGCAGGGCATTTCGAGAAAATTGTCTGTGGTATCCATTTTGAATATTCATCGAAAACTTATTCCAATTTTCAAATGATGCCTTTGTTTTAAGCCGATTTTCGGACTGCGGTAACATCTCGGTGACGAACAAATCAGGCCATCCGTCATTATTAAGGTCTGCCATATCCGCTCCCATGGACCCCATACTCATTTCACTTATGTACGCGTCACTCGACTCTCCGAAAGTTCCGTCTTGCTGATTGAGGTATAGATAATCCTTTTCAAAAAAATCATTACTCACATAAATATCTGGCCAACCATCTTTATTAATATCCCCAATAGTGACCCCAAGTCCAAATCCTATTGCACTTCCATAAATACCAGCTTCCTCACTTACATCTACAAAAAATCCATTGTCATTCCGCATTAATTTATTTCCCCCCTCCTCATCTCTTATGTTTCTTTGATCGGGGCGCAAGTCATAATTACCAACACTTCTGAATGAATTATTAAGCAAATAAACATCCAAATCACCATCTAAATCGTAATCAAAAAAAGCCGCATGAGTAGCCAGTCCTATATCATCCAGGCCCATTAACTTAGATTGCTCCTTGAAACTAACAAGAGGAAGTCCTTCCTTTTGTCCAATAATTCCTTCATTAATGAATAATTCATTGTGCCGATTTTCCCCTTTTAGGTCTCCGCTCTTACACAAGTATAAATCTAACCATCCATCACCATTAACATCTACTACGGACACTCCAGTGGTCCAAACATTTTCTGAGGCAACACCAGCAGTAGTGGTAACTTCCTCAAATTCAAAATTTCCTTTGTTGAGATAAAGCGCATTATCTACCTGATTACCCGCAAAAAATAAATCCTCCAATCCATCTCTATTGAAATCTCCCACTCCAATGCCTGCTCCATTGTAAAAATTTCTAAAAGTATAGACATTGAATTCCTCTGTATAATCTAATTGATTGACAAAAGAAATGCCGGTTTCCTGTTCGGTTAATGGAATAAAAATGGAGTCCCCATCAGAATTCTGATCAGATTGGCAAGCAATAATAGCAGCGGAAAAAACAAAGGCAAAAACAAAATTTCTCATAGGAAAAAAATACCCGTATCTCGGAAAGATACGGGTATTCATATTTTTTAGATTTTAACCAATTATTAGTAACATTCGTTCTGTACTAAGTTGGGGTTAGAATCTGTTTGATTCTTAGGAATTGGCATTAACTCCTTACATTCAGGCTGAACATCTTTAGCCCACCATGCATCTGTGAATACGCCGAATCTAATCAAGTCAGTTCTTCTGATGGCTTCGGCAAACATTTCCCGGCCTCTTTCAGCTAGTAGATTATCTGCTGTCAATTCAGTGAAAGGATCTACACCTGCTCTAGCTCTAATCTGGTTTACTAAAGCCAAGGCTTCAGCGCTTCCAGGGTTTTGTCTCCACAACGCTTCTGCTTTCATTAATAATACATCCGCATATCTGAATAAAGGATAATCATTATTCATATTCTGACGACCACCAATTTGGAATTCATACTTCGAAATTCTAGCTCCAGCTTCTCTCCAAGCAGTAGGGAATAATTCATTAATATAAGCTCTTAAGGTAAACGGAGGTCCATCAGGATCAATACCAGAAGCTGTAGTTCCATCATCTACTAATCTTACTCGACCAGTTACATCCCACTGTGGCCCAACTAAGAAATTACCTCTAACTGCAGATGGTCCATCTTCAGTATTGGGTTGACCTTTTCTTAAGTCTGTATCTTCGTAAGAATTGTAAAATTCTTCAACAGTACAAAAACCATTCCACGGTTGGGCAGCTAAATTATATGATTGCTGATTTAAGTAACTTAAAGTCATCATCACTAGGTTGAATCCACCAGCGAAAACTTCATCATATGGAATGACCCAAATGTTTTCTCCAGATCCGGAATTGTCAACATTGAAGTTGGCAAAATAATCTGACTCTAAAGCATAGTTACCAGAATTGATAACAGCATCGGCAGCAGCGGCAGCCTTTGACCATTGAGCAGAACCTGTGTATACTTCAGCATTCAAATACAACCTGGCTAATGCAGTATTTACCACATTTTTGTTTACTCTACCATAAGTAGAACCATCAACCGCATCAGTTACTGAATTTAAAGCAGATGTCAATTCTGATTCTACAAAATTGTATACTTCCAACCTTGAATTGGTTGCAGGGTTAGGATCCGCATCCGCAAAAGAAGTCACAATAGGAACATTTCCATAAAGGTCAAGCAACCATAAGTAATAAATTGCTCTTAATGCCTTTAACTCACCAATGAATGGCTCAGTTAATGGGTTGTTCAACAATTCAAACTGATAAATCAATCTGTTGGTAGCACTAACACCTCCAAAAAGGAAACTCCAGCCACCGTTCACCAATGGATCTTCAGCAGTCCAATTTTGCTGGTGTAATCTTACCCAGTGACCACCATCACCCCAGTCTGGTCCTCTGGTAGGAACCACTACCTCGTCTGAGGATACTTCTTGTATTCCCCATACTGTGCCGTTACCAGCAAATCCATATAGAGAAGTGTATGCTGCTCCAAGAGCAGATACGAGTTCTTCCTCCGTTTGGAAGAAATTATCGGCACTCACCTGGCTGAACAACTCTTCATCGAGATCAGTACAAGACGGAGCTACAGCTGAAAAGCCGAGCGCCAAAATGAGCATCTTTAATGAAATCTTAAATTTTTCCATAACTATTAATCAATTATTTTTTAATGATTAAAAACCTACATTCAACCCAAAAGTGAATACTCTTGAGGAGAAATAAGTATTTCTTCTGTCAATTCCAGGAGCTAAAGAACCAAAATCACTTCCAGTATCAGTCAACCTCGGCTCAGGAGAAACTCCAGAATAACCAGTTAATACAAATAAGTTTTGTCCGGTAAAATAAACTCTCAAATTACTGAAGCCACCTGGCAAACTAGCACTATCAAAGGTGTAACCTAAAGTCAGGTTATCCAAAGTCAAGAAGTCTGCTCGCTCAACGTGTCTGCTAGAGAACTGCGGTTGGTCAGTCAAATTCTTGATGTCAGCTGAAGTCGCTAATACGTTGTACGCACTAATTACATTAGGTGCTTCGTAGAACGCTCTGAAAGTATTGATCAAATCGTGACCCAAAACGCTTCTGAAGAAAATGTTAAGATCTAATTTTCCAAAATTGAAGGTATTATTAATACCTAAGTTATACTTTGGAAATCCGTTACCAATTACCGCTCTATCACTGATGTCATCCTGAACACCGTTTCCATCTACATCAACGAAATTCCAAGTACCATCTTCATTAATCTGTTTGTTTTCATCGATTACCAAACCCCAAAGTTGGCCTAACGGCTTTCCTTCCTCTAATCTAACCAATGGCGTTCCATTTTGACCAGGTGAACCTAAGTTGGCACCATCTCTGAAACCTCCTAAGGATACTCCAGCTTCAGCATCAGTTAAAGACACCAATGTTGGAGAGAACCAACGGCTACCAGAGAATGAAATATTCCAACTCTTGTTATCGCCTAAATCCACTAAATAATTCAATGCCATTTCAATACCACTGTTTTCTAGTTCAGCAACATTATAATAGGTCTGTCCAAATAAATTTGGTGGAACAGGTACGTTAAACAAGAAAACACCATCATTGGTTTTGGATTGATAATATTCCAATGAACCAGTTAATTTGTAATCTAACATAGCAAAGTCAACCCCAACGTTGATGTCTGACTTGGTTTCCCACTTCAAGTTTGGGTTCGGGTTAGAAATAGGTCCATAAGAAGGTGTAAATGCTCCGTTGTAGTAGAAATTACCAGTTGGACCAAATCTTTGAATAGATAAATAACTGTCAGCCACATTTTGACCAGTAACTCCGTATCCAGCTCTAACCTTCAACTGATCAAAGCCATTAATACTGGTTACCTCCGTCAAATCAACCCCAGCACTTACCGCAGGGAAAAGACCCCACTTGTTATCAGCACCGAACCTAGAAGAACCGTCTCTTCTCAAACTACCAGTTAAGAAGAACTTGTCATTAAAGTTTAAGTTAACTCGTCCAAAGAAAGAAATCAATTTGGAAGTTACCTTGTTAGAATTAACTGATCCCAAACCATTGTTGAAATCGGCAGCTCCCGACAAATTATGATAGCTAAAGGCATCAGTTAAGAAAGTACCACCCTGAGCAAAGAAATCCTGATAAAGGAAATCCTGATATTCATATCCAGCCAAAGCAGAAAGATTCAATCCACTTGAGAAGTCTTTGTTGAAATTGATTTCCGTTCTAAATAATTGATCTTCAAATTCCTGATTTCTCTTAGTGGCTAATCCTCTAGCGTTCTCACCAGTAAGAAAGCTATACTTACTCCAGTATTGGCCAAACTCATTATTAGAACGCTGAGAAGAATAAAATAGCGCAACGGATAATTCATCAGTTAATTTGAAATCTCCTCTGATATTACCCGCATATGACTTGACCCGCTCCTGACGAGTGTTCTGCTCAATAATGGCTACTGGGTTATAATAATCGAACAATACTTGCTGATAATACCCGTCCCATCTAGCAAAAGCAGGGTTAGAAGCATCTCTTACAAAAGGAGTAGTTGGATTAAAAATAGTAGCATATCTGAATGCCTCATCAAATCCAAGACTAGCATCTCTTGAACTGGTAGTTAAATTTGCAGTAATGGTCAACCGATCGTTAAGCGCCTTCTGAGTTACGTTAGCTCTGAAGTTTAATCGATCAAAACCAGTAGTCCTGGCTACCCCCTTAATGCTTCTGTAGTTTCCAGAAAGTCTATAAGTAGTAGAACTTGTTCCACCGCTCATAGAAAGATTGTGAGTGTTAGAAACTCCAGTTTGAGTTAATTCATCAAACCAATCAATACTGCCACCCAAATCAGTACCTCCTCCGAAGGCTCTGTACTCATCAGCAGTCAACACATCTGGTGTTCGATTGACCACATCTAAAGATACCTGGCCAGAATAATCCACTTTGGAAACTCCAGCAGAACCTCTTTTAGTGGTTACTAAGATAACCCCTGAAGCACCTCTGGTTCCATAGATAGCAGCAGCTGAACCATCTTTCAAGACATCAATAGAAGCAATATCCTGAGGCTCAATGCTGTTTAAATCTCCCCCCAATACACCATCAATTACCACTAATGGTTCTGTACTAGCTCCAACAGTAGAAATACCTCTTAAGCGAATATTAAATCCACCATTTGGGTTAGCACCTGGTCTGGAAATCACTAAACCTCCTACCTTACCTTGCAGAAGTTGTGCTACATCATTAACATTACCTTTGTTGAAATCCTCCGCTTTTACAGAAGCAATAGATCCTGTAACTTCTTTGGAACGCTGGGTACCGTAACCTGTAACCACCACTTCCTCCAATACAGCACCCGCTTGAAGGATAACATTAATTTGAGATTGTGCTCCTACAACTACTTCCTGAGAAGTATATCCTGTGTAGGAGAACACAAGAGTAGCACCTTCCGATACCGAGATTTCATAGTTGCCATCAAAATCAGTAATGGTACCTTTGTCAGTTCCCTGCTCCAAAATATTAACGCCAATTAGCGCCTCACCTGAAGCATCGGTAACTGTTCCTGACACCGTGCGCTGAGCCATGGATTGCATAGAACTTAGCAAAACAACAGTCAACACAGCAATAGCCATTGTCAATAGTTTCTTCATACGACTAAAGTTGATTAAAAAATTAAAAATTTTTCCGAAATAAAAAATCCATTAATCAGATTGTTATTCCTGATAATTTAGTTTGATGATGGTAGGACTGACAACATTCTTGTTTTTGCAATTAAATGTTGTTTAAGCACAAAAATAAAAAAGATTGTTACAATCAAAACAATTCACCCAATATTTATTTGGCAAACAGTCTTTTATTTCGTGCCAAACTTGAAATGATGAATTTTTAAAGCCTACATATCAAACCATTTACTGCCCTTTTCGCGTTAAGTGAAGAAACCATTTCTATGAAAATTATCCTTTTGATTTTAATTCCTTTTATGGTTGTTGCTCAACCGATGGACTCTGAATCCAAAGAAATCCTAGACAACATTAGCCACTACTATGAAAACCTGCCGAATTTTTCAGTCAACTTTCAACTTACCCTTGATTTTCCAGAACAATCCCCCGAAATCCAAGAAGGTACCCTCATCAAGAAAGGAAATAAATTTCTGTTGAAATTAGCCGCCCAAACCATCTATTCAGATGGCCAAACACTAGTAACCGTATTGGAGAATAATAAGGAAGTGCAATTGATGAATGCTTCGGAAATGGATACTCCAGGAGGCCTTTCCCCTGAAAACATCTTTAGTTTTTATGAAAATGAACCTTATGAGTATGCTGTAATTGGAAGTCAAACCATCAATGGACAAAATCTGACAGCGATTGAATTCAAACCTTTAGACCAATGGTCAGAGTATGCTAAAATTAGAATGACAGTTCAAAAAACTAAAAGGCAAATTACTATGGTAGAAGCTTTTGGAAAAGATGGAATTGCCTATGTTTTCAGCATTAAAGATTTCAACAGCACCCCTTCTATTGATGAGGAACTTTTTACCTTTGATGCAGAAAAATACCCTGGGTACCACATTGAAGATCTGAGATAACTACAAAAATGAGCCTCAAAAGCCTAATCGTCAAACCAATTGCGAAAATTATCGCTCGAACATCCGAACGACAAGCTCAAAATGCTTGGCACTACCAACAAAAAATTTTTAAACATCTAATTCATAAAGCCCAGAATACCACCTTTGGTAAAGACCACTATTTTGACGAAATAAAAAGTTACGAGGACTTCAAAAAAAGAGTACCAATAAGAGATTACGAAGGACTCAAGCCATATATAGATCTAATTATTAGTGGGCAAACCAGCGTACTTTGGCCCGGCACACCTAGATATTTTGCAAAAACTTCAGGCACTACCTCTGGGGTCAAATACATCCCTATTACTAAAGACAGTATTCCCAATCACTTTGGCTCAGCTAGAAATGCCCTTTTCAACTATGTAGCTCAAACTGGAAATGCAGATTGGTTGGACGGTAAAGTGATTTTTCTTTCCGGTAGCCCCAAACTTGAAAAAAAGGCAGGTATTCCAACAGGAAGGCTTTCGGGAATCAGTAATCACCTAATACCCGCCTGGATTAAAGCCAGCCAGCTCCCATCCTATTCCACCAATATCATTGAAGAATGGGAAGAAAAAGTCCAGTTAATCGTCGAAGAAACCATCAATAGTGATTTGAGGTTGATCAGCGGTATTCCTCCATGGGTACAGATGTATTACGAAAAACTATTAGAAAAATCGGGGAAAAAGACCATTCAGGAAATCTTCCCCCATTTTTCTGTCTTCGTTTACGGAGGAGTCAATTACGCTCCTTATCAATCCAAACTCGAAGCCCTTACTGGATTTTCGATAGATTCGGTGGAAACTTACCCTGCCTCCGAGGGTTTCATCGCTTGGCAAGATACTTTTCCACATACCGGATTAAGGTTAAACATCAATTCTGGTATCTTTTTTGAATTCATACCACTTTCTGAAATTCATCAGCCTCATCCCAATCGCCTGCACCTCAATCAGGTAGAATTGGGGGTTCAATATGTACTCATCATCAACAGTAATGCTGGACTCTGGGGATACAATATCGGAGATACCGTGGAATTCACCAGCCTAAAGCCACCCCGAATTAAAGTTACTGGTAGAGTCAAACACTTCATATCAGCTTTTGGAGAGCATGTTATAGGAAAGGAAGTAGAGGAAGCCTTGATGGAAACCGCACAAAAACATCATATCAATATTATTGAGTTTACCGTAGCCCCCCAAGTCAATCCCCCCGATAGCGACCTCCCCTACCATGAATGGTTTGTCGAATTCGATATTCCACCAGCTCACCTAGAAGCGTTCGCCCAAGAAGTCGACCAACGCCTTTGTGAAAAAAATATCTATTACAAAGACTTGATAGAGGGTAAAATTTTGAGGCCACTCATCATCCGAGCAGTGGCCCCTAATACATTTAGAAATTATATGAAATCCATCGGCAAACTAGGAGGACAAAACAAGGTCCCGCGATTAGCTAACGATCGAAAAATAGCCGACCAAATACCTTGGACTTAACTAACATCCTTCTATGGTAATTTAAAATTCACCGGCAAGGCCAATTTCACATTTGCCACCTTACCCTTGTGAAAACCAGGTGTCCACTTCTCCGGAAGATTATTCATATTTTCAATCATTTGAACCACCGCAGCACTGCATGCATCAGAAAAAGATTTTAATACCTCAATTCGAGAGACTGAGCCTTCTTGATTGACGACAAACTGAACCACGACTGTTCCTTCAGCTCCCCTCTCTTTTTCCGATTCGGGATATTCTAAATTACTGCTGATGTAAGAAACCAACTTTTGATTAGATTCCTCCTGGTTTTTTGCTCCGGCAAACAATGGCATTTGTTTGACTACTTCGAATACTTCCACCTCTTGCCCATATTGACTCTCCAAGCCAACTTGCCCAACTGATTCTTTGCCATTAGTGATGATCTCAATCACCCCGTTCTTACCTTTATTTCCATACTTTTCTATCGCAGAATCGCCCTTTAACACATTAATCGAAACTATGAAATCAGGGTCCATATCTACAAAACCTTCTACTTCTTTTCCATCAATAATATAAAGCGGTTCTTTATCTTCCGCAAACTTTACCAAGTCAGCACCCTCGGAATTCCTAATTTTCACTCCACCTTCATTCGAAGTACTTTTTTCCGAAGGATAACCAACTACCACTCCTAATCTGTTGCCATACTGGCTCTTTAAGTCCATTTCCACTTCGGTTTCAAAAACCTGAGGGGCCACTCCCTCTAGTTGAAATCGAATAGGGACGTCTACAACAACCGATTCAGAAAGTTCCTCTCCAGACACAACCGACCATTTGGGCATGGCTTCTAATACCCTTCTAAGTTCACGGTCCAATTCATCACTTACGGATTTTTTTAGCTTGATTTCCTGAGGACTCCCATCCTTTCCAATCTTCAATGAAAAGACTACCGTTCCCATTTGATTTTTCTCACGAGCCGACAGGGGATACGTTAGGTTTTGAAAAATATATCCCATCATTTTCTCTTGAGAACAAGTTTGTCGATCGACTTCTGAATCCAATAGCTCACAGCCAGGGAAAACAGGTGGTTCGTAAGCATCTGAAACGGTGAAAATCTCAAATTCATTTTTCACCAAATCCCTAATTTCAGAGGGAGATTGAATGCCATCTGATAACCCAATCATCAGTAAAAAAATTATAGGGAAATTCAACGCATACATGCCTAACTGCATTCGATTGGAAGATTTTTTTGTCATCATTATGATTCTTGTTTTTAATTATCTAATTCCTTTAATAGTTCCTGCAAATCAGCCGCACTTACCTCCCTTTCCCTTACCAAATATGAAACCAATTCATTGGGAGAACCTTGGAAGTAATCCTTAACCAACTTATCCAACGTCTGTCGACTATATTGCTTTTTAGGAATTAAAGGATGGTATTCGTAAGTCCTGCCATAAGCTTTGTGAGAGAGAAATTGCTTTTCTTCCAAAATTCTAACAATGGTGGAAATAGTACTATGAGGTGGCTTAGGTTGCCCTGAAGTTTCCGCCATATAAGTTCTGATATCCGCAACGGTTGAAGGTCCCAATTGCCAGATAATTTGCATGACCTCCTCTTCTGCGCGCGTTAGTTTTTTCACATTCAACTATTTAATTAGCCATAAAACTAATAAAAAAGTTTTATAACTAAAATTTTAGTTGTAAAAATACGCCTTCGGCAAAATTCCCCTGCGCTTAGACCAGTTCCGTGTACATTCGACCGCTGCGGTAGCCCTCTAGGACCAATCGGACAGAATGGGTTAGCTTTTTGGGGAGGTTTTCCAAATCAAACCACTCTGCTTCCTTGAATTTATGGGTTTCTTTGGCTTTTAATTCACCTTCCCAATAGAAAGCCTTGAAATACAAGACCAATCTATGTTTGCCTCTGGCATTCTTATGCAATACGTGGACCAAACGCAAATCTGAAGGGCGCAAAACAATTCCCGCTTCTTCAAAACTTTCCCGAACTAAGGCCAGTTTAGGGGTTTCATTAAATTCCACTGTTCCACCTACTAAGGTGTAGTTGCCCCCTTTGACCTTCAACTGCCTGAGCAATAAGATTTTACCCTTGTGGTATAAAATCAATCTGACTTTTACACTAGAATTTGCCAAATGTTTTGGATTTAAGTATTAGAATCAAGAACGCTTTTCATGATTTGATTGTTAATTTTTTTTTGTTATTTTGTTTTTAGAACCAAGCCATTGAAAATGATTTATGAAAATGTGCTTCAGACCATCGGAAATACTCCTCTTATCCGATTAAAAAGTATTGCAGCTGAAATCCCAGGCACTGTAATTGGCAAGGTAGAATCGTTCAATCCAGGCAACTCCGCCAAAGACCGAATCGCTCTGCACATGGTCAACAAAGCCGAGAAAAGCGGCCTGCTTAAACCGGGGGGAACTCTAATTGAAGCTACTTCTGGAAATACGGGATACAGTTTGGCGATGATTGCCACCATGAAGGGTTATCATTGTATTTTAACACTAACCAGTAAGGCTTCAAAGGAAAAAATTTCTTTGCTGAAATCAATGGGAGCTGAGGTGGTAGTTTGCCCTGCTAACGTTGCCCCTGAAGATCCTCAATCCTATTATTCACGGGCAGAACAATTGGCCCGAGAAATACCGAACTCTTTTTATATAGCACAAAACTTTAACAAGGATAATGCTGAAGCACACTACCTCACGACAGGTCCAGAAATTTGGGAAGCTACCGAAGGCAAAATCACTCATTATGTTTGCTGCGCAGGTACCGGAGGTTCTTTAAGTGGAACAGCTCGATACCTAAAAGAAAAGAATCCAAATATCAAAGTAATAGGCGTAGATGCATATGGATCTGTATTGAAAAAATATTGGGAAACGGGAATCTACGATAAGTCTGAAATATACTCTTATAAGGTCGAAGGCCTGGGTAAAAATATTATTCCTGACAATTTAGACGTCACCTATATCGACGACTTTATCAAAGTAACCGATAGGCATAGTGCCATGCGAGCAAGACAGTTGGCTAGAACTGAGGGTTTACTCATGGGATTTTCTAGCGGAGCAGCCATGCACGCAGTCTTTAAAATAAAAAATCAACTTAAGAATAAAGATGTAGTGGTGGTGCTATTCCCTGATCACGGCAGTCGATATTTAGGCAAAATATACAACGACGACTGGATGAAGCAACAGGGATATCTTCCCAACAAAACATTGCCAAGTTACGGCTACTCCCAGATTAAAAAATTGTATCGATCTTATAAGATAAAATATCACAGGTATTTAAAACAAAACTTTAAACACTAAGAATTAGCATGCAGATTAAGAAACCAACAAAATCCTATGATGTAGTTATTGTAGGTTCAGGAGCTGGAGGTGGGATGGCCACTAAGGTCTTATCAGAAGCTGGTTTGAGCGTAGCAGTAGTTGAAGCTGGGCCATTTTTTGATCCAGCAGACCCAGCTCAAAGAACACAATTAAAGGCCCCTTGGGAATCTCCTAGACGCGGTGCTGGAACACAAAGACCTTTTGGTGATTTTGATTCCGCCTATGGGGGATGGGAAATAGATGGAGAACCCTATACCCGTGTACCGGGCACCAAATTCGATTGGTTCAGATCGAGAATGTTAGGGGGTAGAACCAACCATTGGGGGAGAATCTCTCTGCGATTTGGTCCTGATGACTTCAAAAGAAAAAGTATAGATGGTCTAGGAGATAATTGGCCAATCAGCTATGATGATGTCAAACCCTATTACGATAAGGTGGACAAATTAATAGGTGTTTTTGGAAGTAAAGAAAATATGCCAAACGAACCGGATGGCTTTTTCTTACCTGCACCTAAACCTCGATTACACGAACTTTTTTATATCAAGGGTGCCAAAAAAAGTAACGTTAAAGTGATGCCATCGCGTTTGTCTATACTCACAAAGCGCATCAATAAAGATAGAGGGGTTTGTTTCTACTGCAATCAATGTAGTAGAGGTTGCTCAGTATATGCTGACTTCTCATCGAGTTCCTGCTTGGTGATACCTGCACAAAAAGCCAGCGGTCAAATTGACCTTTATACCAATTCAATGGTACATACCGTTACCACCGATGAGAATGGCAAAGCTACCGGAGTCTCTTTTATCAATAAAGAGGACAGACAAGATTACAGCGTACGCGGCAAAGTGGTAGTCCTAGCTGCATCAGCATGCAGTAGTGCAAGAATCCTACTCAACAGTAAAAGTTCTCAGCATCCCAATGGTTTGGGAAATAGCAGTGATGTAGTTGGTAAGTATCTACACGACAGTACTGGAGCGGATAGAATGGCCTTTATCCCTGAATTGATTGATCGAAAAATTTACAACGAAGACGGAGTAGGTGGAATGCACGTTTACTCCCCTTGGTGGTTGGATAACAAAAAATTAGACTTCCCTAGAGGTTATCATATTGAAGTTTGGGGAGGTATGGGACAACCCTCCTATGGATTTGGATGGAACCCCAATGATTTAAATAAATTCTTTGGACTAAAGGTTGGAGGATATGGAGATAGCTTAAGAAATGATGTCAGAAAATATTACGGTTCCGTAATAGGGGTGTCAGGAAGAGGAGAAAGTGTTCCGCAAGCAGATAACTATTGTGAAATCGACCCCACTAAAGTGGATGAATTTGGAATACCAGTGCTTCGCTTTCACTACAATTGGACTGATTATGAAAGAAAGCAGGCCAAGCACATGCACGACACCTTTGAAGAAATTTTCCACAATATGGGAGCAAAGGTCTTGGGTAATAAGCCTACCAAGGAACAAGATTACGGACTTCATGCTCCAGGAAGAATCATTCATGAGGTAGGAACTACTAGAATGGGAGATAATCCCAGAACTTCCGTCGTCAATAAATTTGAGCAAATGCACGAAGTGCCAAATGTCTTCATCGTTGACGGAGGCCCCTTTGTTTCTCAAGCAGACAAAAATCCTACCTGGACGATTTTAGCTTTAGCATGGAGAACCAGCGAGTACATTATTGATCAATTAAAAAAACAAAATATATAAGCCATGGACAGAAGAGATAGTTTCAAAACCATTCTTGTGGGTACAATGGCTGGAGGTCTGTTGCTTCAAAGTTGTCAAACTGATGACGAAAAGAATGCTTTGCAAACAAGTTTGGATAATTACCAATATGGAAGAACTCCAAAGGAAAAGGAACACGATAGAAAAATATTAGCAGAATCCTTTTTTACAGACCATGAATTGAAAACCATTACGGTCTTGGGTAACTTAATTTTACCACCCAATGAAATTGGATCTATAGAAAAAGCTGGGGTGCCTGAGTTCATAGAATTTATGGCTAAAGATTACCCTCCTTTCCAAGTTCCTTTAAGAGGGGGACTCAAAAGTTTAGATCGCAATGCACAAGCTTTATTCGGCAGTAATTTTGTAGATTGTTCAACCGATCAGCAAAAATCTATTTTAGACGAAATGGCTTGGCCTATACCAGATGTTCCTATGGGTGAGCAATCTATGGATGTTCAATTCTTCAATCAAATTAAAAATCTAACCTTAACTGGATATTATACCTCTCGAGTCGGTTTTGACGATTTAGGATATGTTGGGAATATCCCCAATGTTTGGGATGGAGTTCCGCAAGAAGTACTCGATCAATACGATGTAGATTACGATCCTGAGTGGTTGGCTAAATGTATTGATCAATCCACCAGAGAAGAAGTGGCTCAATGGGATGAAGAAGGCAATTTGTTGAATTAATTTAATGGCCATAATCCTAAAAAAAGCCTTTAAATGGAGTCATTTAAAGGCTTTTCTTTTGGTTTGATCCGCTGGCCTTTTAAGTTGTCCCTCTCTTACCTACCAAGCAATGCCATAATCATCCCCATGATTGCTAGACCCTCCCTGCATAGTGCCATTGATCCAATCAAAGTAAATCGCATTAATAGGTCCAGAAGTGCGTCTATTGAATTCCAATTGATACCCCATCTTTCTAAGTGTTAATCGGGTCCAATCTTGAGTGTCTTCATTCAATAATAATTTGCCAGGCTCCGAAATATGCTTGCCAAAAGAATTTCTCAATTGAAAGGAATTAAAATTGGGAGCCTCTGATGCCTCCTGAACATTCATTCCAAATTCAACCATATTCAAAAAGAATTGCAATAAATTTTGGTCCTGAGTATCACCACCCTGAACGGCGAAAGATAAATAAGGTCTACCATCCTTTAATGCTATACTTGGCGTTAGAGTTGCCCTCGGCCGTTTGCCAGGTTCAACTACATTATAAGGATTATCCGAAGGGTCTAACACGAAACTTTGCATTCTTTGACTCAAACCAATACCAGTCTGGCCCGCAATTACTGCTGGAACCCATCCTCCACTCGGGGTGATTGAAACCACCCATCCGTCTGCATCAGCAGCTTGAATAGTTGTTGTACCTGCCCTAAATTGAGTTCTGTGTTCCATCACTTCTTCAGAGGACTTCAATTCCTCCTCAGCCTTAACCGTTTCCCAGTTTTCCAGCCACTCAAGAAAAGGGTTGACTTCCCCTTGATAAGGATAGGGATCCCCAGGTTTAATATTAGGGTGATTTTTTTCACTATTGATGAGTAAAGCCCGATCTCTCGCATAGGCTTTTGAAAGTAGGCCCTTCATTGGTTCCTCAGGTGGAAAATAGGTGTCCCCATAGTAGAAGTCTCGATCTGCAAACGCTAAATTCATCGCCTGATAAACCGTGTGGATGTATTGAGCTGAATTAAATCCCATGGACTTCAAATCAAAATTTTCCAAAATATTTAACGCCTGTAACATAACAGGGCCCTGCACCCATCGGTCTAATTTATATACATCGATTCCTTTATAGGATACTTTTACCGGCTCTTCAATATAAACCTTCCAGTTGGCTAAATCCTCCTTGGTAATCAATCCGCCTTCAGCTTGGACAGCTTCGGCAAAATCCTCCGCCAATGCTCCTTTATAAAACAAATCATAAACGGCATATATGGCCTCTTTTCGGTCTTTGCCATTCTGGAGTGCCTTTGCTTCCGTTTCCACAAAAAGCTGCAGTGTTTTCAACAAATCAGGCTGCCGAAAAATTTCACCAGTTTGAGGAGCCTCAAAAGGAGCCCCCAAATGAGGTAGAAAAACTTTGGTTGAATTGGGCCATTGTTTGATCTGCTCTTTGGTCCGCTCAATAGTTCTCGAAAGTTGTTCTTCGATAGGATACCCCGCAGCCAATTCCATCGCTGGACTCAAAACATCCTTAAGAGACATAGTCCCCCATTCAGCTAACATGGTAAACAAGCCACCGGGGGTGCCAGGAGTAACTGCTGCCAAAGGTCCATAAGCAGGAGGAATATCCATTCCCTGTTCCTTAAAAAACTCCGGCGTTGCACCTGTAGGAGCCACCCCTAAAGCATTAACAGCCCATACTTTTTTCTGCTCGGGATGATAGATCAATGCTTGAGTTTCCCCTCCCCAACTCAGAACGTCCCACATCGTACAAGTTGCTGCAAGCATCGCACAAGCAGCATCCACCGCATTCCCTCCTTGATTAAATATAGTAGCCCCTGCTGTAGCCGCTAAGGGCTTACCCGTAATGGCTACCCATTTTTGCCCATGAAGTACTGGCTTCTGAGTCTTTTGACCAGAAGAAACGAACCACATTAAACCCAAACTAAACGCTAAAAAATATTTACAATTTTTCATAAGGTTAATTTTTATAGGTATTTTTCCCTTGAATATAAGTCAAACCCTTCAAATTCAAAAAACATCTCCCTATGAATGGGCAATTTATCAGCTTAGCAAAAAGAGTTACACAATATAAAGAAGTACTTAAAAACACCATCCAATATCGAGAGGAATGGCAACAGAGCCTCAAACAAACCATCACGCAATTGATGGACAAAATGATAACTGAAACTGGCTTAGATGCGACCATAGAAGAAAAAGTAGAAATTGAAAATTTAGAAGCCATCGTCCTCTCCTTAGGTGATGCCAAAAGTGGCCTGTACCAAATTATCAGCGATGGATTCCAAAGAGATTTAATCAAGAATAACGGTTCTTTAATCTATCAACAACTCTTCAATGGCAAAATCATTGTGCTGGTCAATTACCCATATATAGAAGGATATGGACAACCACAACCTCCTAAGACCATAGCCATCTATCGCCCAGAAGAACTAACTGAACCTTTTATTTTAAGACACTTGGAAACTTTTATAACCGAAATTACTCGTTGGGAAGACTACGACGATGATGAACCCAACAAAAAAATTGGATTTAATTTGAATTTTCAAACTCCAATGAACAAAGAAGAAGGATAAACTGCTATTGCAATTGCTCAAATGCAATTTTCAACCCTCTAAGGGTCAAGTCTCCATCGTAGTCGTCAAAAACAGAATTTAAAGGAGTAAGCGCAAATGATAATCCACCCGTGGCGATGAATTTGCATGGTTTCCCTAATTCGTCTCTAATGGAAGTTAACATATGTTTAACCAGGCCAGTATACCCAACCAAAATTCCACTTCGAATAGCGTGAATCGTATCCTTTCCCAAAACAGATTTAGGATACTCCAACGCAACATCCGGAAGTTGAGCCGTATTACTAATTAAGGCACCCATAGCCGTTTTTAGACCCGGAGCTATAGCAACTCCCAAAACCTCCCCCTGATCATCAATGGTCGTGAATGTCAAAGCAGTTCCAAAATCAGTGACTACACAACATTGCTGATATTTAGCAAAAGCGGCAACGCTATTGGCCACTAAATCCGCCCCAATTTCATCCGGCTTCACCAATTTTAATTGCATTTGATCAAAAGCCTGCCGATTAAAAAGAATAGAAGTTGTACGATAGATATCCTCATATAGTTTAACGACAATCGAAGTCATATCAGGAACAACACTTCCAATAATAATCCCCTTAACATCATTCACCTCAATTGCATTTTCAACATTAAATGAATGAACCCGTTGCTGATAATCTTCCTTGGCAACTCCCTTGGAAGGCATTCTAAATTTCCACTTACAGATGGAATCTACCCAAACCCCGGTAACTATATCAGAATTCCCTATATCTATTGTTATCACCATTGATAAACCAAATTTTGACTAAATTAACATTTATATTTTACCACCTATGATTTTAAGACAAAGCAAAATATCTCAATTCCTTCTGTTTTCAATTTGTTGCCTAACGATTGTTCAGTTCGGGTCCCTTAATGCACAAGTTCCAGCTAATTTACTAGGATTAAATCCAGCTAGTCAAAAATGGAGCACCATAGAAAATGAAGCCGTCAAAATTATATATCCCACCGGATTAAATGCACAAGCACAAAGAGTAGCCTCCATAGCAACCTATTTATCAACTAATAATGATATAGGGATTGGAAAGGAGTATAAAAAACTAGATATCATCCTGCACGGTAATACCGTTGTGCCTAATGGCTTTGTAACCGTGGGACCCTTTCGCTCTGAATTCTACCTATCCGCACCCCAATTTTACTCCCCCACCTCATGGATAGATATGCTCTCTATTCATGAGTATAGGCACGTCAAACAATTTAGTAACAGTCAAAAAGGACTTTCAGGCTTGGGTCAAAAGATATTAGGTTCTTGGGCCTGGGGAGGTTTGGTAAGCACTGCCCTTCCTCGCTGGTTTTTTGAAGGGGACGCCATTTTAATGGAAACAGCCCTAACAGCGTCTGGAAGAGGAAGATTACCCGCATTTGATATGGAATATAAAGCACTCGCACTCGAAAATAAATTCTATGGCTATGAAAAAGCTAGTGCAGGTTCCTTCAAAGATTTTGTACCGGATTGGTATACCCTAGGATATTTTTTGACACTGGAAGGTAGAGCGCAGTATGGCCCACAGATTTGGACCCAAGTCGTCAAAGATGCCACCAGATACAAAGGACTCTTTTTTCCCTTTTCTAAAGCATTGCGAAAAAAAACCGGCCTGAGTACACCTAAATTATACGAGCAGAAACTTTCTCAGTTGTATCAAAAGTGGCAAGAGGAAGCTTCGCCGTCCAACTTAAATCAATTGCCTCGAGCTGCCCCAGAAACCATTACCCAGTATAATAACGTCACCCCTATAAATTCATATAAATGGCTGGCAGTCAAAAGAAGTTATCGAGAATGGCCCCACTTAATCGAAGTAGATTCGTCTGGCAAAGAAAAAAAATTGTGCAATATCGGGATCACCTTTGATCCGCTGCAATCCACCCTTTCCAAAGCCCAAAATTTGATTGTTTGGTCTGAATTGAATCTTGATCCCAGATGGTACAATCTTCAATTTCAAAACATCTATACATTCGACCTCCAAACTGGGAAAAAGAAAAAATTAACCTCAAAGGCTAAATATTTCGCACCTAGTTTATCGCCTGACGGCAAAAGAATCATTGCAGTTGAAATGCTTATTGGTGGAAATAACCAATTGGTAGTACTCGACGCTCTGGAAGGAAATCTTGTCGATAAACCAATCCAAATGGATGATGCTTTTTTTAGTTTTCCAACCTGGATAGATGACAACCAAATTGCAGTGGTCGTTGGAAAGGAAGAACAAGTTTCCATACAATTATATAATATGGAAACCCAAAAATGGAATATCGTAACCCCACAATTACCCTATCAAATCAGTCACTTGTCAACCCATAATCAACAAATATACTTTTCAGCAGCCTACCAAAATACCAATAATATTTACCAAGTTAACCTGTCTGATGGAAAAATTAACCAACTCACCGACCATCCGATAGGAGCCTTCCAGCCAAACTATAATCCATATACCCAACAGATAGTTTTTAGTGCCTTTTCAGCCAACGGTTACCAACCACAATCTAAAGAAGTTGCCCCTATCCCCTTTGATCCAATTAAAAATAGTCAATCCCTGAACTCAATTGCTCCAATAGTCCAGCAAGAAAGCTATCCTAATAGATACAAAAAAGAAATTTCACCCCTAGAGACTTCATTAATTCCAAATATCCCAAGTTCGTTAGATTTGCCCGTTGAAAAATTTAAAAAATCGTATCATCTTTTAAATCCACATAGTATACTGCCCTATATCTATCCTCCTATTGCAGGTATTAGGATTTTATCAGACAATACTTTTAGTACCCTATCAAGTGAGCTAGCCACCTACTACAACTTCAATGAGAATAGAGCAACCTATTTGGGAGAGATGGTTTATGGAGGCTGGTTTACCCAGATAGAATTAGGTGCTGGAATCTATAATAGAAGAGCTAATTACGCCAATTTTGATATTTCTAATGATACAACAGTAGTGTTTAGTCAATACAGCACGGATTGGAGTGAAAAGCGTATCAAAATTGGATTGAAAGTGCCCTTGAGATGGACTTCCAGGGGATATGATACTCGTTTAACTGCTGGCGTAAATTACCAATTCATAGGAATTGATGCTCCTGATGCACTAGCTGATCTCAATCGAAATGCAGAAACCTTAGTGGGTAGTAACCAAGGCATCATTAATTTGAAACCCTTTGAAATAGAACCCTTTCAAGAGGATCAGTTACATACCCTTAACACCCAAATAATCTTTCAATATGCTAAAAGAACAGCCATCCAAGAATTAGGACCTGATTTTGGAATTTCTGCACAAATCCAAAATAGAAGGGCAATTGGAAAAACCTTAAGCGGAGATTCATGGAGATTAGGTGCTGGATTACATTTACCCGGATTAATGAAAACACATGCCTCTTTGTTTCAGGTAAACTATCAAAAGGAAGACTATTTAGATAATTACAAATTTCCCAATACTTTTTTCAATCCGAGAGGTTATGGAAATCAGGTTGGAGATCGTTGGTTAAAATATTCCATAGATTATAAAATGCCGCTATGGTATCCCGATATCGCATTAGGGCCATTGGCATTTTTACAGCGGGTAAGTGCGCATTGGTTTTACGATACAGCGGGTATTTCGCTAAAAGAACCCTTTAATCAAACCAACTATATACGATCAACTGGAATAGAACTAATTCTGGATGTTCGATTAATCAGACTTTTAGATGTTAAAGCCGGCATACGTTACAGCTATGCTTTAGACCCAGAGTGGACTACTAATCAAAAAAATCACCAATTTGATTTCTTCGTTTTGGGAATCAGTGGTTAAGGTTTGCCGCCAAACCTGCCCCTAGTAATTTTATTCCACCGATCCAACGGTGGTCTTTTTAACTGAAAATTGGCATTTATAAAAAATACTCCAGAAACTAAAACCAAAGCTGCTACAATAGATTGGCCTGAGATGGTTTCCCCGTTGAATAAAGTACCTAAAACTAACGCTACCACAGGATTCACATAATTAGAGGTGGCTACCTTGTCTGGTGCAATCCTTTTCAATAAATAATTAAAAGCGGAAAATGCAATCAAAGAACCAAAGGTGACTAAATACAACCAAGACAAGAAAGCCTTTTGTGTAACCGCCTGCCAATTAAACATTTGATAATCCCCTGTTATCCAACTGATACAAAATAACCAGAAACCAGCCCCAATCATCTGAACTCCAACATGAATATTTGCTGAAGCAGGTCTCGGCCATCCATTAATGAGAATGACACCCACCGACCATGAAATTAAGGCTACCAATACAGCCATTAAACCGATTGCCGAATGTTCACTGTTTAGGATTTGATCTTGACCAATTAATAGGGTCATTCCTATTATTCCCAAAACCAATCCCAGTATTACTTTTATTCCTGGACGTCTCTTTTTCCAAATCCACATCATAAAGACAATCACCAAAGGTTGAAAAGAAACTAATAAAGCTACCAAACCCGTATCAATGTATTGCTCAGACCACACAATACTGCCCGTCCCAACAGACAACAATAAAAACCCCGATATCAACCCCGTCTTGATTTCTTCCCAATTGGGGGTTTGATTGCCTCTTAACCGACCATAGGAGTAAAGCAATAAGCCAGCTGTCATAAATCTAGATCCTGACATTAAAAATGGAGGAATGGAAGCAATAGCGAAGTAATTAGCCAAATAGGTGGAACCCCAAACAAAATAAATAGCTATGAAAGCTAGAATAATTAGTACTTTTTCATTTTGCATATCCCAAAACTTCCTGTCTTCCAATACCTAATCCTTCAATCCCAGTCTCAACTACATCCCCTGGTCGAAGATAGGTTGGAGGGTTATTGCCCATACCTACCCCAAAGGGCGTACCCGTTGAGATAATATCCCCCGGAAGTAACGTCATAAACTGACTTAAGTAACTAATAATTTCAGGGATATTAAAAATCAAATCTGAAGTAAAACTATTTTGTACCTGAAGACCATTTACTTTAGTCCATAGATTTAACTGATGAACATCTTCAATTTCATCTCTAGTAACCAGAAATGGTCCTAATGGGGCAAAAGTATCTGCGCTTTTACCCTTTACCCATTGCCCCCCTCTTTCTAATTGAAAAGCACGTTCACTGTAGTCATTATGCAAAAGGTAACCAAATACATGGTTCATCGCCTCCTCTTTGGAAATATATTGGGCGCGCTGCCCAATTACCACAGCCAATTCAACTTCCCAATCTGTTTTGGTAGATCCCTTTGGTAAAATCAAATGATCATAAGGTCCACAAATAGCAGAAGTAGCCTTAAAAAAAACTACAGGTTCTTTGGGTATCTCCATCCCGCTTTCTCGTGCATGAGCAGCATAGTTCAGTCCAATACAAATTAATTTAGAAGGTCTGGCCACAGGAGCGCCCCACCTTTCCTCTTCAGAAACTCGAGGTAATTTTTCTAGAGTGGTATCGAAATGATGAAATAGAGATTCAGACAACCCTCTACTAAAAAAATGTTCATCAAAATCGCGAACCAAACTTTCCATACTATATCTAATTCCATCAACTAAGACACCCGGTTTTTCTGAACCCGGAGTTCCAAACCTAATTAATTTCATACTTTAAGTATTTAACCTGATAAAACCTCCATCAATAGGAATCATGGAACCCGTTATAAAACTAGCTTGTGCAGAGCAAAGATATACCGCTAAATTGGCAATTTCACGCGTAGTACCCATTCTTCCAATGGGTTGAGATTGAGCCAAAGCCTCAAATGTCTCAGCCTCCCTTCCAGGGAAATTTTTCTTTACAAAACCATCGACAAATGGAGTATGAACCCTAGCTGGTGCAATGCAATTGCACCTTATATGGTAAGACAAATAATCTCTAGCCACAGAATAGGTCATGGCGTGAACTGCACCCTTGGTCATGCTGTAGGCAAATCTATCAGGAAGGGCCACCTCAGCAGCTATAGAGCCTACGTTCAAAATAACTCCTCCCCCCTGACCCTTCATAAAAGGAATCACAGATAACATACCGTGATATACACCTTTGATATTGACATCAATCAAATTTTGAAAGTCGACCTCTCCTGTTTGCTCAATATTGCCAACATGAGCAATCCCTGCATTATTGACCATCACATCAATCCTACCTTGAATATCATTTATAGAAGTTACTACTTCTTTGAAATTTCCGAACTGAGTGACGTTACAAGGAATAAAGGAAACTTGAAGTGCTCTAGATTTACAAGACTCAGCTAATAAAAATCCAGCCTTCTCATCTGTATCTAGAAAGTAGACTACAGCACCAATTTCAGCAAAAGCTTCAACCATTGCAGCGCCTATCCCGGAACTACCCCCAGTAATAATGACCACTGCATCTTTTAAATCAGCAACCTCCATTTAATTCAAGTAGTGAAGACTATTGAATTAAGCTTCTTGTAGTTTGATATACCCAAGCTCCTTTAAAATCACCTTTATAGATAGACGCTTTAGCATCCGCCTCTTCATTAGAAAGTGAATTAAAAATACTTACTCGATATACACCGCTAGAACTCTTGGGCAATTTAATAGCATTATAACCAGATGCTCTCAACCGAACTACCTCTTTTACCGCATTTAGCTCATTTTTGAAACCACCCACTATAACGTGGTAATTTATGCTATTGACTCTAGTATTATAGGAAACCATCCCAGGGGCGTTGACACTGCCAGAAGTAATTATGAATTCACTTCTTCTATTTTGACTGATATTCGAACAGCAACTAATTGGTTCTGTCTCCCCATATCCTGAAGCAGTTAATCTATTTGGATTAACACCAAGACCTATCAATTTTTCCCTCGTAGCCGTTGCCCTTTGAGTAGATAATCTAAAATTAGCCTCGTCATTGCCTACATGGTCAGTATGAGACCTAATATCTAGTTGAACATCTGGGTTCTCACTCATGAAACGGGCAATTTTTTGCAGCTCAATCATGGATTCTCCGCTTATAGTAGCACTATTGGTTGCAAATAGAATATTATTAAACTCTAAAAATTGCTTTAAGTTAGTTTCCTCTGCTACGGGGTTGCTCTTAGGAACCACCATCGTAGGTGTCAAATTAGTGACCGAAGTATTTCCGGTACTGACTTTCTGCTGACCACCCATAATCTCATAAGAAGGGTGCTGAACCTTTATATTATATTCATTTAAACCACCATAGTTAGGAAATGAAAATTGTCCATTAGCATCGGTTAGAGCTGACCCAACTAAAATGCCATTTAAATCATAAATATAAACAGTTGCGCCACTTAATCCACCTCCTCCATCTGGAATCTGAATGGCTCCGGTAATAACCTGATTGTTAGAAGCTGTTACTGATTCCTCCTCTTCTAATGTATCATCCTCATCAGAGAATGACTCATTAGGCTCTTCAAAGGTTAACGTTCTAGTCCTTGTGTAAGTATAAATATCGTCATACCCTTGCCCGCCAGGACGATTGGAACTAAAATATCCTGTGGTTCTATCTTTGGGAGCTATAGAGAAATCATCATAGCCACTATTGATTGGCGCCCCTAAGTTTTGTGCCTCATAATCAGAGTCTACAGGATAGGCAAATAAATCCAATCCACCCAAACCATAATGACCATCGGATGAGAAATACAAAACTCCATCTGAATCTAAAGCTGGAAAAATCTCATTACCCTCTGTATTGACCATCTCTCCCAGATTGACAGGTTCGCCTAAAGAATTACCCTCTACACTAGCTTTATAGATATCCATTCCCCCAAATCCACCAGAGCGATCACTAGCAAAATATAGCGTACTTCCATCTGAGCTTAATGCAGGATGGGAAGTATTGAAATCCTCTCCATTGATAGGTAAGTCAACAGGTTCACTCCATCCATCACCCATCCAATCTAATCGATATATTTTCAAAGTTACCTTGCCCAATTTTTTTAATTCCCTAGGAGAAAGATTCATATTACTCTGGGTCAAATACATAGTAGTACCATTCTGGGTAAGGATAGCATTTCCTAACTGTAATTTAGAATTCTTGAAAACAGGTACTGGCGTTCCACCTCCTTCCATCACAAACAAATCGGTTAGCGGCTGCCCTGACCAAGAATCTTCTTCCTTTTTTCCTCTATTGGAAACAAAAAATATTCCTCTTGGAGAAGCATATGCACCATAATCTGATTTTTCAGAATTAAACCCTACCGACGCAACTCTATATGCAGTATTATTACGGGTAATTTGTCGGTCATACCAACTGCGATTCAGATATTTTTTAGCTCTTTCATCATCGGGCATCATCTCAGCGAATCTGTCCATCTGCGTTTCATACACGCTCTTATTCCCTAAAGATTGGGCTGATTTTGCATATCTAAAAACCACCTCAGGGTTCAAAGCACTGCTGTACTGACTAGAAACCTGTGCATACCATTTATTGGCTTCAGCCATATTACCAGTAAAAAAATACGCATCAGCCAAATTGGATAAAACTTGTTGACTGCTTTCCCCACCCAATACCAAATCCAAGTAAGCCTCAATGGCATTATTGTAGGAAAAATTAGCAAAATATTCGTTGGCTTTTTCTATTTTTTTGGACTGAGCTATACCATTGGTTATTGCCAGCGCAAATAAAATAACCAGTAAACTGTAGTTTTTCATAGGTAGTCATTAAAAGAATCTGGGGGAAAATAATTTAATCAACTTTTCCGGTACTTCAAACCTCAAGAAAACTTCGTGAGAACCGTTTTGATAGGTTCTAATGGCAGTAGTACTAAAATCATAGGCATATCCCAGATAAAAATTATCTGTCAATTGAACACCCAACAAGGCCATCACTGCAGAATTGAGCCGATACCCCGCTCCAACAGAAAACTTGTTATTGATAATAAAATCAGCAGAAACATCAATTCGGGGATCAACACCTATTACCCCTTGAACCATAATACCTGGCTTAAAATTAATATTGTCTGCTACCTCAAATAAACGAGCAGCAGTAACATAATAATGAGCCACATCAGATCCATAGATTAAAGTAGCGTCAGTTGGATCAGCAAAATACTCCTGCTTGAAAATATATGGAACAGAGATTCCAAAATATCCATTAGGAGAATAGTAGAATAAACCCGCCCCAACATTAGGAGTTAATTCTCTGGAAATATTCCGATCAAAAGCTTGATCATTCAGATCGTAATAATCTAAATCCAGAAAATTAATATTCAAAAGATTGGCAGACATTTTAATGCCTAAAGACAAAAAATTCTCTCCGCCCAAAGCAATTGAAGAAGCAATATCCACTGCAAAATCTGTCCTATTAAGCGCCCCAATTTGATCACTCGCAACATTTAGGCCTATTCCTAAACTTTTGAAAATTCTTCCTTGTGCATTAATCAGAGTGGTTCTAGGTGCACCATCCAAACCTACCCATTGATTTCTGTGATGAACCAAAACAGATTTGGTTCCTCTTGATCCGGTGTAAGCCGGGTTGAAAGCAGAGGGGTTTAACATATGCATGGTATAGGAAGTCTCCTGTTGACCATACCCTATGGTAACCCATACTAAGGCAAGAAAAAAGGTTAAAAATTTCATATTTATAAGATTATCGGTTTAAGTGAAAATATCCTTGTACTTGTCGGTCAACCCCATTGGCATCCTTATATTCGAACACATAGAAGTAGACACCATCAGGCAGAACTTCTGAACCGCCAGTTGGAATTCCATAAAAATAGTTTCCATTCTGGCCGTAGCCTTGTTGTTCGTAAACTACCATTCCCATTCTATTCAAAATAGTCAAGTAATTATCTGGGAATTGATCCGCACCGTAAATAATTAAGAAGTCATTCAACCCATCTCCATTAGGTGAAATACCTCCAAATACTTTGACCTCCTCAGTATCAGGAACTGGTGTGTTCTTCTGTAGGTAGTCCAAAATACCATCATTGTTAAGGTCAATATCACCTTCTGTGAGGTCTAATATACCATCATCATCAGAATCCTCATCTTTGAAATCTGGTATTAAATCTCCGTCCGTATCTATTAAACCTTCAAATTCATTGGTCAAACCATCGCTATCACAATCCGCATTTTTCCATTCCTCTGAAACCAAGTTCAAATCAATAGAGGCTATATTAACATCACATAAATCTTGAGTACTCGTTCCATCGATTTCTTCCTGACCATTGGTAGCGCCATCACCATCACAATCACTCATCATCCATAGGGAATCTGGATTGGAAACCAATCCTTGATTTTCTATTAGATAAGAACATAGGTCATTTGGATCTGTCCCGTCGACTTCCTCAGCACCATTGGTCACCCCATCACCATCGCAGTCAGCCATCAACCAACTATCAGCCTTAGAAGTCACCTGATGTACTACTAAATAGTCGC
>CAYPID010000004.1:16886-72347 GCA_964410725.1 uncultured Saprospiraceae bacterium | reverse complement strand
GATTCCACCAACCCAAATGCGCTCTTGAAAACAATATCAAATGATTGATTGCAAACATATACTGACCCTTTTGACTTTGATGGCTTTCCAAGGACTTAATGGACAGCAGGCAAACTATTATTTCGGCAGTTTGGATTCCACCAACCCAAATGCGCTCTTGAAAACAATATCAAATGATTGATTGCAAACATATACTGACCCTTTTGACTTTGATGGCTTTCCAAGGACTTAATGGACAGCAGGCAAATTATTATTTCGGCAGTTTGGATTCCACCATCTGGGATCTGGAGGAAGTCATTGTGACTGCAACACGCACACAAAGGCAATTATCAGCCTTGCCTTTGCCTGCTACCTTAATCAATAAAGAGGAATTAATAAAAAGTAATGTCAGGAGAGTATCTGATATCTTAGAGGAACAAACCGGATTGGTTCTGGTACCTGACTTTAATGGTGGATTGGGCGTACAAATGCAGGGGCTTGATCCCGATTATACCCTAATCCTTATAGACGGCATGCCGCTAATTGGTAGATCCGCAGGAAGCCTAGATCTTTCGAGAATTAGTGTAGGAAATATTCAAAAAATAGAACTAGTAAAAGGAGCTTCATCCAGTCTTTATGGAAGCGAGGCACTCGGTGGGGTAATCAATATAATTACAGAATCAGGTGATAAAACCTCCTCCGGCAAATTAGGCTATCAAATAGGTAGTTTTAACAGCCATGATATTAATGGAACCTATCAGCTGGGGTCCTTTCAAATATTTGGAAATTTTTATTCAAGTGGGGGATATGATTTAAACCCCAACGATGATTGGGTAACGATTGAGCCCTTTCAGCATGCTACCCTCCAAGCGAAATATCAAACTCAATGGGGAGAAAAATGGAAAGTAAACCTATCTGGAAGGGGGTATCATCAATATCAAGATTATACCGCACCTGATGATCTAAAAGGATCTACAGTCATCAATGAATTCAATTTACATTTCAAAGCGGATTATGAGGCTAATGCTTCTAATAAGCACACTATAGAATGGTATGCTACCCAATACCAAGCTGATGAATACTTGAAGGATATTAATGGGGATCTTTTTGATGAACAAGCATTCACACAGACATTAATTCGTCCAGAATGGAGAGCTAATAAGGCTATTGGCCAAGAAGGCACCATCACAATGGGAGTTGGCGCCACCTTAGAAAAAGTTAATCGAACAGATTTTACAGCAGTAACTGACTTTCAGGCACCCTATGGCTTTGCCCAATGGGAAGGTAATATTCTGAAGAAAATTAATATCATTGGTGGATTGAGGTGGGACGCGCACAACGTGTACAAAAATCAATTAAGTCCCAAACTAGCTATATTCTTTCCCTTTAATAATCAATGGTCTATAAAAGGCTCTATTGGAAGAGGATTTAAAGCGCCTGACTTTCGCCAACTTTACTTTAACTTTTCCAATTCAAGTGCGGGTTATGGAGTATTGGGGACGGAAGCATTGGCTGAAATTTTACCCAACCTGAATCAACGTGGAGAAATAGCCAATATTTTCATCCCTGAGCAAGACTGGGTAAAATCGTTGAATCCTGAAAAATCGATTAATCTCAATATAGGATTGACATTTGAAAAAAGTAAAAATCTAAGTTTGAGTGTAAATGGGTTTTTCAATCAAATGAATGATTTGATCGATACCAGGTTGGTTGCTAGAAAAACAAACGGACAACAGTTATTCAGCTATTACAATATTGCCAACGTTCAAACTTTAGGAACGGAATGGAATGTATCTTGGAAAATATCAAGAAACTTAAATTTTTCCGGAGGTTATCAATGGCTATTCTCTATTGATAATGAAGCATATCAGTCCATAAAGGAAGGAAATATTTACGCACGATCTGCGCCCAACTCACCAAGTTTTACACTAACCACTAAGGATTATTTAGGACTACCTAATCGATCCAGACATCTTATAACGTTAAAATTATCCGGTACAATTCCAACGAAAGACTGGTCTTGGAATACGCGTTTGATGTACAGAAGCAAGTTTGGTATTAACGACGATAATGGTAATGGAGTCATAGATAGGTATGACGACTTGATTAAGGGTTTTGCTATCCTGGACATTAGTATTAATAAAAAAATAGGTAAGCAGCTAGAAGCTTCAACTGGATTAGATAATCTATTGAATTATACCCATCCTTTAATTCCCAATTATGGAGGAAGGATGGCCACTTTTAGAATCAATTATACATTTATTAATTAACCAACAAATAATCAATATGAAACTTGCACCAATGCTCTTTATGGCCATCACCTTTTTAGGTCTTAGTAGTTGTCAAGAGGAGGAAACTCCAACTTTAGTTCCGGTACAATCCGTAACTTTTGAAAACCTTTACGCACCTCAGGAAGGTGGTCAAGGCCAACCAGTATCAGGTCCGTTTACAAAATTTAATTTTGAAACCGGAGCCATTACAACAAGTGAAACTGAATGGGACATTGCATTTAGAGGAACAACCATCATTGTGAATGGGGGGCAGTCTTTAGGAAATGCAGATGAACCAGAAAGAACAGGAAATGCGGGAGCATACTTAGCCACTGGTACTTTATCTGATATCACTGCGGTAGATGTTGCGTTAATCAGCGGAGACGGACCAGAAGATACTGCTATTCCTTCAGGAAGTGGCAATAGTTGGTACACCTACAATCCAACTACCCATTTGATTACGCCTACTCCAGGAAAGATTTTGGTATTCCAGACTCATGATGGTCGCTTCGCAAAAATGGAAATTTTGAGTTATTATCAAGATGCACCAGTACAACCAGACCCTTTTATGACACCGTCCAAATATTATACCTTCAATTATGTCTATCAACCTAATGAAGGGATAACTACCTTTTAATTAGACGACCATACTATAAAACCTGCACTCTTATATAAGGCTTTAAGGAAATTCCTTAAAGCCTTTTTTTATGCTAACATCAATTCATTGGTAGTTACTACCAATAACGGAATCCCCAAAATCAAGTATACCCCTATTCTGTTTTTCAGTCATATTTTAAATCGATTATCATCCATTATTGATCTGATAGGGATCAAAAAAGAGCTTAAAGATTAGTTTATTACCAAATTAAGGGATAAAAAATAAGTTAGAATCAAAATTATTGTACTTTTAGTGTTATTAATAAGCAATTAATATGTTATAATGAAAATGGTTTTGTTGGCAGTTATACTTTTTTACCTTACTGACAACGCACAAGGACAA
The DNA here is from genome assembly GCA_964410725.1 of uncultured Saprospiraceae bacterium. GTDB lineage: Bacteria > Bacteroidota > Bacteroidia > Chitinophagales > Saprospiraceae > CALAZP01. The sequence continues at coordinate 69,098 of CAYPID010000004.1, read as the reverse complement.
CAAAATTTAACTGCGCAGCCTTATGAAATATTTCAGCTATCCAAGCTGGCATTAGAACCCAACTCATTGGAAAATGTAGAGGTAATCCTGCTCAAAAAAGAAAGCCCTTTTAATATTTTTGAAGCAGTAACCAAAATAAATGCTACAGTTGAACCTCATTTAGGTAGTTTGGTCATTCCCAAAACAAATTTTTATAGTAAAGATTACTGTCTAAATGTAAATATAAATTGCTACATCGAATTTTACACAGGAACCAAAACCATAATAAATGAGGTAATTGTAGCTAAAAACAAACTAAATTCAGAATTTTTTCTCTTGCAATCAGCCTTTGAAACAATGCGTATAGAGAATGATACCTTTATTGCCATACAACCGGTAAGAGTAGCAACTAATAAAGTTTTATATTTAAAATTTCAGGGAAATCAAAATAAAAGAAATAAATACCAATTGATAGAAAATGATTTAACCCAATCTTCTAACAGATTAATTTCAAATATAGCATTAGAGAAGTCGAAATATATAGATTTCTTTAAACTCAAAGAAAATAAAATTCTATATGGAGGGGTGACCCCAAATGGTCAACATTGGTTTGATTCTCTATTTATTGGAGATAAATAATAAGGCGGTATTTGCTAACCTATTTTCAAAAGGAAATACCGGCCACTCTTGACTTTTAGTTAAAGACCGCTTATTTTTGATTAATAACAAGAATAATACTACATCCGGATTAAACCCAATGATATGAAATGGATGGTAGTATTGCTTTTTTCTGGCCTCAGTTGGCCGATAAATTCACAAAATACTCAATTAAACAATTTAGGTCTAAGAACCGGATACTTCTCCACTGTTGGAATTGCTGCTGAGTGGTCATTACCCAATCAACAAAGAATCATAGGCACTCTGGGCTACAGATTACCTGGTGGGTGGCTTTCCTATGGATTTAATACTAGGTTAGGAGGAACTTTAGGTTGGGGGCAATACAAAAGGATATTAGGAGATCGAAATAATGGGTTGTCTATTTTTTACTTTTTAGGAGGCTATGGAGCCCGAGCTTCCTATCAAAAAAACACCCATAATTTTCCAAAAGATGCGTGGTTTAGCTTTGGGGTTTTAACAGGTGGTGGTATAGCATTCGAATGGCAGGCCCTCCACTTTGCCCTTAATTTTTTACCGGGATACGAATTATCTGGCCAACCTGAATGGCACAGCAACTTGTATTTATGGAAAGGGACAAGTTTGACTGCAGGAATTAAATGGGATAATTAATCTAATACCTTTAATAATATTCGCTTATAGGTGGTCAAACTCGGTGTACCGGAATCCACAACTTCCATAATAATATGATACACCTCCCCTACTTTAGATTCGGCTGGAATGAACACGGTTGGATGTAAACTAAAAGCATCTTCAAAAGAAACTGGAGTTTGATAAGTACCATTAGGCATCAACCACCATTTAACAAAAATGGCATCCTCATCAGGGTCATTGGCCTTAGCAAATAATGAAACGCTTTGATTGGGTACCACTTTAATGACCGACGGAACTTCCAAAGATGATTGGGGATGATGATTGGCCTGTTCATACGAATCAGTGGTAGCCCAAATCATTCTAGCTGCAAAATCATTTTGTGCTTGAGGAAAAAAATCAGGGAAATCAGACGGAATATTTTTTGAACTACTTAAGAGGGCGGCCATGTCTTCTTCCGTGGCATCAGGTGGTAACTGAAATCGGGAAGGACCCGTTTCATCTACAGGTTCATAACCACCCCAACCCCCATAATGAGCTTCTTTATATGCATTTAATCCATTTCCCAGCATATTCATAACGGTGTGATTATCCCCTTCCCCCAGCCAAGAACCAGCTTCCTGAGGGGGTAACCAAACTATATAGCCCCTGTCTCTTAATTCTTGAGCGGTTAAACCTTTTAATCCAAAATAATCCAATTGATCTCCTTCAACCATTTGTTGCCCATCTCCCCATACCCGATATAGAGCCCCTAAAGGCCCCCTACTGGTAACATATTCTGTCATCCAATCAGCAGATAAAAAAGGTAAATTAGATGGCTTAGCATTTATTTGAGCACCATATCCATAATTGGGAACATTGGAAAATTTACGAATCTCAATTTGAGGCCAATGAGGTTCTACGTAAGTAGCAAAAGTGTCATCCTGATCTCCAGAAGGCAATAAAATAACCTTATTTGAAATTTGCGCTTTTAATTCCTTCCATCCATGCTGATATCTATATTTAGATTCAATAGCATAGAGGGCTCTTGCAATGGTACTTCCACCTCCCCATGCGGTGATAAACAATGGTCCTGGTTGATCATCGAGAATTAATTTTTCTATCCATTCCGATCCTGGTGTATCTTTAGAATAATCACCATCAAATTCAATATTACCATACCGAATGATAGATGATAAATATTCTGGACTGGGATAATCATTATCATGGATTCTTAATTGTTCATAAGAAGCACTATAAGCCCCGACAACATCATGAATAAAAGATTCCGCTTCTTTCCATCGCCAAGAGGTACAAGGACAAATATTCATATTGAATCGATCGTATTCCCGACCCGGAACAAACCACTTTTTACTTGTGCCATCTCCCTTCCAATGAAAACCGCTACTGGCATAGATCAACCCCTCAATGTTCACCTCATTACTGTACAACAAAAATCTAATCAATGAATTTTGATCATCCAATTCAGGATCGGCAGTGATAATAATTCTAGGTTTTACTTCCGAAAAATTGGATTGGGCACTTGCAAAGTTTACAGAAACAATTGTAAAGAGTAAAAAATACATCCCCAATAAGTACGGTCTGTTATAGGCGCATTTCATTTATTTACCTTTATTCTATAATTAAAAATCCTTCGGTCACTTAAATCTTCAATTCGATCAATGGTTACTAAATCTCCATAGAGTAAATTGATTTCTCTTAGTATCCTTGCCCTTTTAGTTCTAATACTATCACTGCTTAAGCTCGAATCAATCTCCAAAATTGTATGTAAGTGCTTTTGAGATACAATTTGACCATCCAAATCCAAAAGTTTGGGATAAGGAAATGGGTCACGTTGCATTTTATATTTTGAAACTCCATTAACGTATTGTCGGGAAATAACATATCCAACCAATGCAATAGGAATTAAAAGATAAAATAACGAAAATGGAATACTGGACTCCTTCATCAATGGCTGCCAATCGTAAAGGCCCTTATCTAATTCCGTTAAATCTAAATAACCTATTCTTTGAAATCCCTTATCCAAAAATTCAAATATATTTTCATGACAGACAACAAAAGCAATATGCTCAGTCAACCATTTATTAGAAAAAGGAAAATTAATACTAGACAGATTAATAACAGGAATTTCAGTAAAAGTGAAGGCTCTTTTATCAATGATATTGAATTTCTGACCTATATAATTTAATGATATATAAAAATCATTTCCATCAAATCCACGAAACCAATTATTTTGAACCAGTCGATTAATCACCTCCTGATTAACCTCTAAATCAACATAATTAAAATTATTTAAATTCAAACGACCAATAGACCAATCAGATTTAACAGCTACGCGGCGCTGATCCAATGATTCCCTATAAATAAAAAATAATTCATCATCCAATAAGAAATGAACTTTAGCAGCATTATGGAATAAATTTAAGTCTGGACTTGTTGAAAACAAAAATTCCCACTCTCCCAACTCCTTTTCAAAAAAAGTCAAAATTCCATTGTTTTGCCAAAAACCCGAACCTCCATAATTGTAAATAGCAGAATCTTTCACAAAAGAAATGGATTCAAAATTAAATCCGTGAAAATTCCTATTATAAAGATTCACATAACTGCTTCCTGACCATTTATAAACACTATTAAGGCCCTGAAAATGCAAGTAATACCCATAATCCTCTAGCATAAGCGTACCTGCCAGATCTGTTTCGTAATACTGCTCTAAACTATCCTTTAAGTGTAAAGTTTGACGCAACAAATTTTCTGGGAGCTCTACGAATGAACCTTCTTCTATTTTTGATTGAATGGTTATAGGCTTGGCCAAAATCTCTATGGTAAGACTCAAAAAAGTCACTAACCATATACCCAAATAGAGTTTACTAATCTTCAACACTAAATTTAAAATATGCTTTTACCCAAGCTTTAATTTCATTATCAGTCATGCTATCAGCTGGAAGAACCTCTTTAACTCTGCTAGCAATAGCTGGAAAGGAATGCGCTAATTCTTTGGCAAATTTCTTACCCATTTCAGCCGGTCCAAATATGACAACAGCATCGAAATCTTTAATGAACTTAACTATCTCATTAAAGAAGAATTTTTCTTGTTGCTTTTCTCTATTGGCGTATTTGCCATCCTGAACTACGTCTTGAGGACCGCCCTTTAAAGGTGTTCCGCTACCTCCTTTGGGGTTAAACTCCTCAATGGCAGAAGTTACTATTCTAAACTCCTCGTTAGCCTCTTCTAAAAGTACTAATTTAGCATTTCTCTTATCCATCCAAATTCCCACTACCTTATTCATAAAGAAGTTTTAATTAATTAATAATATCACTTAAAATAGCAATTGATATAGAATAAAACAAATACTATTGTTAAATAATAACCAAAATGAATCATCCTTCCTTTAAAGAAGAGTTGAATCCAAAGCCAAACCATAAACGAGTACCTACAGAAATTCAGCATTTCTGTAGGAAGACGAAATAGCTTTTTCAAAATGGGAAATGAAAACGGGGCAATGAAGCCCCGTCAATTAATGTGATCCCGGCACGATTCGAACGTGCGACCTACTGATTAGAAGTCAGTTGCTCTATCCAGCTGAGCTACGGGACCTTTAAAGCGATGCAAAAATAAACGATTTATCGAAAAAACCGCAAATTTTATCCTCAAAATTATTGCTTAATAAAACCGATTAGCGAAAACAGCCAACCAAAAATCATAGACAAACCACCAAGAGGAGTAATAGGGCCTAAAAATCTAAGACTTAAACCCATCCAATTCTGCATACTCAGTAAATACAATGAACCAGAAAATAAAACAATTCCGATAATCATCAATTTTCCCGCCCATTTAAAGTATTTATGAGAATGAGGACCATCCATATTACCAAGCAATAGAAGACCTAAACCGTGAATAAATTGGTAATCGACTCCTGTTTGAAATATTTCTAACTGATCTGCGGCCAGTAACCCCTTTAAATAATGAGCACCAAAAGCACCAAAGGCCACAGCAGTACCTAAAAAAATACTTCCCCAAATACCTAAATTTTTATTCATCATTCATTTATTATGGTCCAATCTATTGGCCCTTTTCCAATTCCTTTTAAGTATTCATTAGCCTGTTTGAAATGTTGACAACCGAAAAAGGCTCCACCTGCTAAAGGAGAAGGATGTGCTGCCTCTAAAACCAAATGTCTGGTAGTATCAATAAATTTGGCTTTGGACTTGGCAAAATTACCCCATAACATAAAGACAATTCCATTCAATTGATTTGAAATAGTTTTTAACACATCATCCGTGAAATCCTGCCAACCTAAGTTTCTATGGCTGCCCGGCTTATTCTTTTCCACTGTTAACATTGCATTTAATAATAGAACACCCTGAGTCGCCCATGACGATAAATCTCCGTGATTGGGCATTTCCTCGAAACCTATATTATTACTAAGGAGCTCTTTATAAATATTCTTAAGAGAAGGTGGAATTTTTACATCTTTGGGAACCGAAAAACTAAGCCCCATAGCTTCTCCCGGATTGTGATATGGATCCTGACCGAGTATTACAACTTTTACCGAAGGTAAAGGGGTTAAATTGAAAGCATTGAAGATTAAACTTCCCTTTGGATATATAGTTTTACCCGACTGTTTAAGCTCGCGAAGTTTAGAGGTTAGTTGAACAAAATAACTTTTACTGAAAGTCTCCCTTAAGGCAAGATTCCACGAATCTTCAATTCGAATGTCATTGGCCACTGGTCTCCTCCAATCTTTGTTCCTTAATTCTATTTCTCCACCAAATAAAACCAATGGTACCAATAATCAGATAAGGAGTAGCTAACATATATAAAATACCTGTATTCAATTTTTTACCTGCAGTGCCTCCATTTTTGAGGTTACTTTCAGCAGACATTTTACACATAGGACATTGAGCAGTAACCGAGGAAGTTGGAAAAATTCCAATAAAGAATAATAAACTTAAGCTCAGTACTATCTTTTTCATTGGTCTAGTTGTAATATGGTAATAATAACAAATAACATATAGGTCCGGTTGCAGCTACATAAAACCAAATAGGAAAAACCCATCTAGCCATTTTCTTATGCGCATCAAACTGCTGAGTATATGCTCGTATAAAAGTCAATAAAATAAAGGGTAAAGAAAAAGCAGCTAATAAAATATGACTTAGCAATAATGCCAAATAAACTACTCTATCTTTTCCGACAGCCAGTCGCTCTTCATCCTCAAGAATTCCGTCTCCATTAAAATCTCCATATATGGTTTCCGGAGTGGTAAAGTGATAGGCCACGTAAGAAAGTAAAAATAATAAGGATAGGCCTAGAGCTGTAAAAACTAATTTTCTGTGTAATTCTACTCTTTTGTTTTTAATAGCGATGAAAGCAGCTAATAAAATTAAGGCAGTCACCCCATTCACCATCGCATGAAATGGGGGCAAAAAAGAAAAATCCATACCATTAGGTAATGGAATTTTCACCCTTCTCATGACTAAAACCAAAGCGAGAACAACACCTGAAATAATCCAAGCCCACCGGTTTAATTTTTTAGCTAGCACAATATTGTTTTCCATGGCGTCATTTTCTATTTTTCACTCTCAGGGACAAAAATGATATCTGAAGAGGGTTGTTGAGGAAGTATTAAAGCAATATGTTCCACCATTCTCCTAATCTCAGCCATACTGCGATAATTATAGCTGTTTCGTACGGTGCCTTTACGATCAGATAAATATAGCATTCCATCAAGAAAACTTAATTCAGAATGGAAATTAACCTTGTCCAAGTAAATGACTCTGGAGGTATCTGATAAATCTAATGTCGAAACATTAATATCGGATTTAATCAATCCAACTAAAAAGTCAGGTCTTTCTCCAAACTGTTCAATCAATTTATTGAGCGTTTGGCGTAGTAGACTGTCTCGAAAAGAATCTTGATTGACTATAGTGAAGATACCCGTATAACCAACTGTATCTATACCAGAACTATCAACTGACCAAGCACCCAAGTCTTTCAGCTCAGAACGCGCTTGTAATTGATAATCATAACCCCTGTTCAGGTAATACCAAGAAACTAAAGGTAAAACTACCAAAAGGAGCAATAAACCACTGATTTGTATGAACTTACTAACTCCCAATTTAGCCATTTAATTATATGTTGCCCGAAAAGTCCTCTAATCTAATTAGCTCACCCGTTGGCTCAGGATTTGATTTAACCTGTACCTCATTCTTTTCCTTTATCAGTTCTCTTCTGTTTTTCCATGAATTGCCCTCTTGAAAGAAAGCAATAATAGCCCAAATAAGTAAGGTAGTAGGTAATAAGACCGTTAAAGCCAGTCCCTTAACTTCATACTTCATGTGCATAAACTCATAAATAATAAAGTAGGCCTTGTATAATGATAAAACAATGAGTGCTAAACCAACAATGTATAGAATAACTGAATACTTTTCAACACCAGAAATAATATGACCTTTTCCAAGTAGAGAAATAAAAACTTCGATAAGCGTTACAGCAGCCAATAAATAAAGCCCTTTAACAACCTTCTTTTTTCCTTCTTCGTAACTAAGTCCCATTTTATGACTATTTAATAATTATTAGAGAAGATAAAATACTAAAAATACAAACACCCAAACTAAGTCTACAAAGTGCCAATACAAACCAATTTTTTCAACCATTTCGTATCCATTCTTGCGCTTGACATAAAGCCCACTACCAGCATTAAGCATGATAATAAGCAAGAAAACAACACCAGAAAAGACGTGGAAACCGTGAAAACCGGTAATAAAGAAGAACAAGGCTCCGAATGCTTTAGGGCCAAATTCTTGTACTCCCATAACGCCATCAGTAGAAATAAATCTTCTCTTAATCCAATTCCCATCCTCTTGATGAATTAAGTAACTATCACCTGCATCAAAGGATTCTCTGGTTTCACCGGAAGCGTAAGCATGACCATGCGCATCATCTAAATACTCTCCGGACATTAAGTGACTACCAAAAGGATTAGTAGTAACAGACATGTGCTCATGACCAATTAAATTATTCCATTCCCAAGCCTGACAGCCCAAGAAACCGGCACCACCTATTATGGTTAAAAGCATCCAAAAAACAACACCCTTTTTATTTTCTCTATGACCCTCCTGTACGGCTCGTACCATAGTCACTGAACTAATAATCAGCAAAAACGACATAACTGTAACGAAAATCAAAGGTGCACCAGAAATTCCAAAAGGAGCAGTAGAGAATACAAAATCAGGAACCGGCCAAGTTGGAGAACTAAATCTTAGTGCACCGTAAGCAATAAGAAAACCAGCAAAAGTAAAAGCATCTGACAATAGGAAATACCACATCATCAATTTACCATAACTTGCCTTAAAAGGTTCTTTTCCGCCTGACCAGGCGTCTGTTTGTTCAGAATTTTGCACAACAGCTTCAGTAGCCATATCAAAAAGTATTTAAATATATTATCTATACAGTGTAAAAAAGAATAATAAGTATAACCAAAGGGCATCTACAAAATGCCAATAGGTAAGTGTCAAACGAAATCTGGTGGTACGCTTATTACTTACCTTGTGCGGCAATAAAAAAGCATGTATCAAAGCAACTATCAATATCCCAATTCCACCTAATACATGCGCAGCATGGATGCCAGAAATAACATAGACAAAAGATCCAGAAGGATTCGTCGTTAGTTCTACCCCAATGGATGCCAAGTCTAACCATCCTTGGTACTGTGTTCCAATAAACACAAAACCCAACAATAAAGTCAAAACTAATCCTAATCGGTACCCTAATGTATTTTCCCTTTTAAAGGCATAATAGGAAAATTGAAGAACTGCACTTGATATTACCATAACTACTGCACTCACATAGAAAATTTGAGGCATAGCAAATTCCAACCAGTTCCCTGCTCCTTGCCTCACAATATATGCACTTGTAAATGCAGCGAACATCATACCTATACTTGCACAAGCCACCCAAAGAGCGAATAATACAGGAGGTATTTTATTTTGTCTAAAAGAACTATTTGCCACTACATCCATTTTGCTTTACTTTAAATTTTATCCAATAAAAGTGCAATAAAGGAAACGGGAACGTAAAAGAAAGAACTAAACATCAGCGCCATAGCACTTTGCCGATTGAATTTAATTTTAAAACGTATGGCAAAGAACAAATAGACCACCGTCATGACAGAAACGACTATTAAAGATATCCAACCAGAAACCCCCAAATAATAAGGAATAATACCGACTGGAAACAAAAATAAAACGTATAGTACCGATTGGAAGCCAATTCGTCGATCAATATGACCATCTATATTAGTAGGCATTAACTTATATCCGGCATTAGAATAATCGTCAAAACCAAGCCATCCAATAGACCAAAAATGAGGAAACTGCCATAAAAATTGAAAAGCAAATAAAGACATCCCTAAAAAAGTCAGCGTACCCTCTGCGGCAACACATCCAATAAGAACAGGTAAAGCGCCTGGAATCGCCCCCACTGCAACTGCTACAGGAGAAATTCTCTTAATTGGAGTGTAAATAAAGGCGTAGCTAACTAAGGCAAAAGTCCCCAAGAAAGAAGTCAAAGGGTTAAACAACGCCAAAGAAACTATTCCAAGTAAACTAAAAATACCAGCCAATAAAACTGCGTCTGTTACTTTCATTCTACCAGCAGCTAACGGACGATTAGCGGTCCTCTTCATTTTTGAATCATAAGACCGTTCTAAAACTTGATTTAGAATATTGGCCGCGGCAGTTATTAAAAAACCACCGAATGATAACAGTAGTAAAGAAGTATAACTGAAATTATTGGCGTCAACAGCAATAACAAATGCCAAAAGGGAACTGAACACCACCGTAATAGTTAGCCTCATCTTGATTAAAAGACTCAAGTCTTTTAACCAAGAATTTGTCAGGCTATTATTTTGTATATGTGTTCTATTATTCATTATTCGTGTTGATACTTTCTAATTAGTGATGGTTAACATCTGCCTTTTCAGCTTCAGACAAAGGAACGATTTGAGGTGTGAAGTCTGCACCTTCGTTCTTGCTATAGTCATACGCCCATCGCTCTACCGCAGGAAGTTTACCTGGCCAATTCCCATGTCCAGTTTCAATAGGGGTGGTCCACTCCAAAGTAGTAGCCTTCCAAGGATTCTTGGTAGTCATCTTCTTACCATACCAGATGCTGTAGAAGAAGTTGATAACGAATAGTAATTGGAAACCAAAAGTTACAATAGCAGCAATAGTAATGAACTGATTTAATTCTGTAAAATGGCTAAAACTGCCGAAAGTATCAAATCTATAATATCTTCTAGGTACACCGGCCATTCCAATGTAGTGCATAGGCCAAAATACTGCATAGGCACCAATCATAGTTCCCCAGAAGTGTACCTTTCCTAAGGTATCACTCATAAAACGTCCATACATCTTAGGAAACCAGTGGTAAATACCGGCGAACATACCGAAGAAAGCTGCCACACCCATAACGATATGGAAGTGTGCAACAACGAAATAGGTATCGTGCATTTGAATATCAATAGCTGAATTTCCGAGGAAAATACCGGTTAAACCTCCAGAAATAAACATGGACACAAAACCAATACCAAACAAACTAGCAGGATTGAACCGGATATTACCTTTATAGAGGGTAGCAATCCAGTTAAATACCTTTACAGCAGATGGAACAGCGATAATTAAAGTAAATAAAACAAAAATATTAGAGATAAATGGATTTACACCTGACATAAACATGTGGTGCGCCCAAACTATAAAAGATAGAAAAGCAATTGCTAGGATTGAAAATACCATTGCCTTGTATCCAAAAATTGGCTTTCGAGAATGTACTGAAAGAACTTCACTTACGATTCCCATTGCAGGCAAGATAATGATGTAAACCTCAGGGTGACCTAAAAACCAGAAAAGGTGTTGATACAAAACAGGACTTCCTCCCACATGATCTAAAGCCTGTCCCCCAATAAAAATCTCAGACAAAAAGAAACTAGTCCCTAAACCTCTGTCAAACATGACTAAAAGAAAAGCAGAAACCAATACTGGGAAAGATAACAAACCAATAATAGCAGTAATGAAGAACGCCCAAATGGTCAATGGCAAACGCCACATGCTCATTCCCTTAGTCCTCAAGTTTAATACAGTAGTAATGTAATTGATTCCCCCAAGAAGAACAGAGACTACGAAGAAAACTAAACTTAATACCCACAACGTCATACCGGTACCTGAACCACTAGAGGCCATAGGTAATGCACTTAAAGGTGGATAGGCAGTCCATCCCCCTGCAAAAGGTCCTGTATTCAAGAAAAGGGAAACAAACATAATTACCCCAGCCAGAAAAAAGAACCAATAAGATAGCATATTCAATAAAGGAGATGCCATATCTCTAGCTCCAACCTGCAAAGGAATTAGCAAGTTACTGAACGTCCCAGATAATCCCGCTGTAAGTACGAAGAAAACCAAAATAGTACCGTGCATCGTTACCAAAGCATAATAGAACTCTGGTGCTAAAGTACCCACTCCAGCGTCATTTATTACAATCCATTTCCCAAGAACAGGCTTGATCCAAGCCAAACTTTCCTCAGGAAAACCCAATTGTAATCTAAAAACCAAGGACATTAAACCACCAATAATAGCCCAAAACATACCTGTAATCAGGAATTGTTTCCCAATCATTTTATGGTCTTGACTAAAAATATAGGTAGTTATAAAATTAGACTGAAACTTATCTCCGTGGTGATGATCGTGAAAATGATCATCAAAACCATTTTTTTCAATCAAATCAATTTCACTAACCTGAGGAGACTCTTGAATTACTGCTTTTTCCATTTTAGAAAATTTAATTTACTATAATTCACTATTCTTATAGGGATCAGAATCGGTACCTTTTACTGCTGCATCATAATAGGAAGCTTGACCAGCAATCCAGGCATCATACTCCGCTTGTGGAACAATTCTTACAATTTTTCTCATACTGAAATGGCCTTTACCACATAATTCTGCACAAGCCAATTCAAAATTAAAATCTTCCCAAAGCATTGGACTTTCGGGATCTTCTGGATTAACCGGAACATTGTATTCGTCATATTCTTTCAACTGCTGTCTATATTCCTCTGTGGTCGTTGTAGGCGTAAAAACAAAATAAGTAGGCATTCCGGGAACAGCATCCATCTTTACCCTAAAATGAGGTAAATAGAAATTATGTAATACATCTCTGGAGGTGATTCTGACTCTTACCTTCTTACCTACCGGTAAAACCAACTCATCTACATGAATATCGTCCAAATTCTTGACATCTTCCCAATTTTGACCCAAAGGATTATTGCCACTGATTAACCGGAAATCCTTTTCACCAATTAAACCATCAGGACCAGGATATCTCAACATCCAAGCAAATTGATATCCTGTAGCCTCGATTTCCATATACTCCTCATCAGGAGAAACATCTGCCATTACATCATTCCAAGCATCCAAACCCTTGATAACGAGAAAAGCCATAACGACTGCCGGAATACCAGTCCAAATCAACTCTAATTTGTTGTCGTGAGAAACAAAAGCTGCTCTCTTACTCCTGCTTCCACTGTACTTGAAAGAAAAATAGAATAATAGAATATGGGTGATGATAAAAACAATTCCAGTAAGCAATAAGGTTACCTTAAACATGCTATCCAATTCTCCACCATGTGCGGAGGCAGGAACGTGGGGCCCAAACCCTAAAAAATAGTTTTGATAATAGGCTCCAGAGATGATTACTCCACCTAAGAAAACAAACATAAAAATGAAAGAGTACCACCCTTGTTTTTTATTGTTGATTTCTTGCACCTCTTCTTCACCTCTTATTTTAGAGGTTAAATCTGAAACCTTTCCAATCTGAATAGCCACTATAGCTATCAAAACCAAACTTATTAGAATCAGAATAAATGTCATTTTTTAGATTTTTATAAGGTTAAAACAACCGTATCAAATTTTTGCTTAATCATTCAATAATTAAACGTGATGATGAACACTCTCTGCCAAATAGGGATCATTTTTAGGAACCAAAGAAGCCTTTGATAAATGATTAAACACCACGTAAATAAATCCAGCTAAAAAGCCCAGCATAGTTCCAATTTCTAATAATCCTGGTAAAGTAAAACCAGCAACAGCAGAACTGCCATGATGGTCTCCCCCGCCGTGATCAACAGCAGTGGACAAATGAGAAAGCGCCTCATGAGTGGTATGTAAAACACCAGGTTTAATCATCTGAAAGAAATCCCACCAATGTCCAAAGAAGACTAAAATGGAAACAAAAATCAGGGTACCATATTTTCTCTTAGTATCATTCCTCATCAGTACGAAAAAAGGTAGGACAAAATTAATGAAGAGATTTCCATAAAATAATACTGGATAATTCTCTTGACGTTCTTGAAAATAAACGGTTTCCTCTCCAACATTTCCGTACCAGATAAGCATAAACTGAGAAAACCATAAGTAAGTCCAGAAAATACTGAAGGCAAATAAAAATTTGCCTAAATCGTGTAGATGTTCTCCAGTTATTCCTTCTAAATGACCTAAAGACTTTAAAAAAGAAACAGTAATTATGGTTAAAGCCATAGCTGCAACAAACCAACTAACAGCAGTATACCAAGCAAATAAAGTACTATACCAATGTGCATCTACGGACATGACCCATAACCAAACTATAGCAGCACTGGAAAAACCAGCGACCGGAAGAAAGGCTGCAGACCAAATTCTATATTTTTTGTGGTGCTGATAGGAATTATCACCAGATTGATCCTCGTCAATAGACAGAGATCTCATTCGCTTTGCAAAAAAGATCCATATTCCAACAATTATTAAGGATCCTAAAGTATACCAGACAGGATTTAGAAAAGATGATTTGTGGGCAAGAATTTCATCTTCTTCCAAAGCAGCAGCGTCAGTCCAATGGTAAAGATGATGCCCATGTAACCAAATACCTGCTATGATGACTAGCATTAGTAATAATCCAGGAATCATAAATAGTGAATAAGCCTCCCAAATTCTTTTAATTTGAGTGTACCATCCAGCCCAAGCAGTGGTGAAGGCACTTATAATAAAGAGAGAGATAAACGCTATTCCAGTAAAAAACACTGAATTATGCAAAAAATTAGACCAAAATCTACTGTGCAGCACATCATCCGCTACAAAAAAGGTTAATAACATACACAGCACACCGAGTCCCATGAAGGCACCTAATACCTTTTTAGCTTGTGATGTAAAAACAAATTGGTTCATTGTATGATATTTTTATTCCCCACCAAGCTCAATAACAGCCATTGGTGTTCCGTATGCTTTATTTAAAGAATTTTCCATTTCATCGTAATTAGCGTTTACATCAGCAGCTTGTAAAGACCTGATATAATGTATCACTTGCCATCTTTCCTCAAAAGATAGTTTATCGGCATAACCACCCATTACATTTTTACCATACATAATAGCATGGTAATACCGACCATTACTAGCGGTAGCTAAATCACCTACTAAGAAGTTAGCCGGAGCAGCTGGATAAACACCACCTGGATCACCAGTAGCGGGATTCGGATCTCTTACTAAGTATCCAAGGCCATCACCCTTTTCTCCATGGCATATACCACAAAAAGTATTGTATAATTCTTTACCTCTAGCTAATCCATCTTCGGTAATTGCATAAGGATTTTCAATAATTTCATTGGTTGCCCTTACCCTTTCATCCTCAGTATCTTGATAGTAATAAGGAACATGACCATTTAATGGTACCGCCACCGCGTTAACAGCATTTCTTCCTCTGATGGATTCCTCCTTCTTCATACGCTCTCCTGGAGTTTTGGCACCAGCAACACCTGCATATCCGCGAGGAACAGTTCCCCTCACAGGTAATTTAGGATTAGATAAGTCCTTTAATGAAAGAGCACTTTCATCATTCCAAGTGTTATGGTCATAATTGATGTACACATTACTTTCTACAGCAACCGAATGAGCCATATCTGGCATATACTCAGTACCAGGCGAATTGACCCCTACTTGTTGACATCCAACCAAAACTAGTGGAAAAGCCACGGCACAAAATGCCCATTTTGAAGTATTCATTTTTATAAAATTAAATTTTATATAGATTTTGTATTAATCTCCTCAGCCCCTGTTGAACTAAAGAACTGATTGATCCTTTCTTTCAAGCTTTCGTCTTGCGAACTGGTATCAAATGCAATACAAAACTTATCATCAGTAATTCTATCATCTAGCGTAATCGCTTCTGTTCCAGGTCCTAACCCATTAACAGTGAAAAACGAAACCACCATTCCAATTGCAGCAAACAAAACAGTAACTTCAAAAGTAATGGGAATGAATGCTGGAACCGACCAATAAGGTTTACCTCCAAAAATAATAGGCCAATCTCGAGTAAAGACCCATGTCATAAAAAGAAAAGCAGTTAATGTTCCAATAGCACCATAGAAGAAACCTGCTATATGCAACCTACTTTCAGATAATCCCATTTCGTGATCCAAACCATGCACGGGAAAAGGCGTAAAGACATCCATAATTTCCAGATGATCTTCCTTGGCTTTACGAACAGCTTTCATTAAAATCTCTTCGTCATTGTAAAGACCAAATAATACTTCTTTTTGTCCTTCCATTTTATTATTGAAGTTGTAAAGTTATTTTAATGAGTTTCAGCATGTTCTGTTACCACAGCCTTTTCTTTGTATTTATCCGCATCCATCACGTATTGATCTCCAGATGATTTCAAAATACTCTTTACCTCAGCTACCGCAACAACTGGTGCCGTTCTTACAAAAATCAAATACAAGGTAAAGAACAAACCGATGGTGCCTAAGAAAATTCCAATTTCCACCCAAGTCGGAACGTAATAACTCCAACTTGTTGGCAGGTAATCTCTAGCCAAGGTAGAGGCAATAATTACAAATCGCTCAAACCACATACCGATATTAACAAATATGGACATTACGAACGTCCAGAATATACTTCTTCTAATCTTCTTCGACCAAAAGATTTGAGGAGACAATAAGTTACAACTCATCATACCTACGTATGCCCACCAGTAAGGCCCAAATACTCTATTGTAAAAGGCGTATTGTTCATAGATGTAACCAGAATACCAGGCAACAAAAAGTTCGGTCAAATAAGCGGTTCCAACAATAGTACCAGTTGCGAGAATCACTTTATTCATACTCTCAATATGCCCCAAGGTAATATAGTCTTGCAAGTTCAATACCTTTCTGGTAATGACCATGAGCGTCTGTACCATTGCGAAACCAGAGAAAATAGCTCCGGCTACAAAATAAGGAGGAAATATAGTGGTGTGCCACCCAGGAATTACTGAGGTAGCGAAGTCAAAAGATACAATAGTATGCACAGAAAGAACAAGTGGAGTCGCCAAACCAGCCAAGATTAAAGACAAACTTTCAAATCGCTGCCAATGCTTAGCGGAACCAGTCCATCCGAAGGATAGAAATCCATAAATTTTCTTCCGGAATCCCTTTGCTCGGTCTCTTACCGTAGCAAAATCAGGAACCAACCCAGAATACCAAAATAAAAGCGAAACCGTAAAATAAGTTGAAATCGCAAATACGTCCCACAACAAGGGAGAGTTGAAGTTAACCCATAACGGTCCTCTAGTATTGGGGTAAGGGAAAATGAAGAATCCCAACCACAATCTACCCATGTGGATTAAAGGAAACTGCCCGGCACAAATTACTGCGAAAATAGTCATCGCTTCAGCAGCTCTGTTTACCCCTGTACGCCATTTTT
Source organism: uncultured Saprospiraceae bacterium (assembly GCA_964410725.1). GTDB lineage: Bacteria > Bacteroidota > Bacteroidia > Chitinophagales > Saprospiraceae > CALAZP01. Next base: position 52,093 of record CAYPID010000004.1, on the reverse strand, counting down.
GCCTAAAGAGCAATAAAATGGCAGAGATCAACGTCCCAGCATGACCAATTCCTACCCACCAAACGAAATTGGTAATATCCCAACCCCATCCAATGGTCCTATTCAAATTCCAGGAACCTATACCTTTCCAAATAGTCCAAAAAACAGAGAATACATAAAGACCCAAAAATCCAGCTGAAATAGTAAAAGCTATTATCCAGGACAAGCTTGGGACTCGCTCTGTTGGAGAACAAATATCTTCCGTTATCTGATGGTAGGTTTTCCCACCGGTAATTAACGGCTCTCTAATTGGAGAAACGACTGCACTCATTTTTTACAATTTATTTTACGCGTTTAAAGCTTCGTCTTTATTATTAATTTTTGCTGAATAACTCACTGATGATCTTGTATTGGTCTCTTCCAAAACCAAGTAATTCAGTGGATGATTTAATCGTTCAGCTAACACACTTTCTTCATTATTGGCATCTCCAAATACTATAGCTCCCGTAGGACAGGCTGTTTGACAAGCAGATTTAACATCGTTTTCATTCAACCTTCTTCCTTCCTTCTTAGCGGTTAATTTACCTTCCTGAATTCTTTGTACGCAGAAACTACACTTCTCGATAACCCCTCTAGATCTAACCGTAACATCTGGATTCAATACCATTCTAGTTAAATTATCAGCTCCAAATGGCAATTCTTCTTCATTGACAGGGTATTCATTGGATGGGAATAAATCTGCAGTGGTATAATCCAACCAATTGAATCTTCTAACCTTGTATGGACAGTTGTTGGCACAATATCTTGTACCAATACATCTATTGTAAGTCATTTGGTTTAACCCTTCACTACTATGGTTGGTAGCCGCAACAGGACAAACATTCTCGCAAGGAGCGTTATCACAATGTTGACATAACATTGGTTGATAAACAACATTTGGATTTTCAAAGTCACCATAAAAATACCGATCAATCCTCAACCAGGTCATTTCGTGATGCCGAGAAACCTCATACTTTCCAACTATGGGTACGTTATTCTCAGCAATACATGCTACCTGACAAGCACCACATCCTATACAAGCATTTAGGTCCACATGCATTTTCCAATGATGCCCTTGCTCGTAATAGTTTTCTTTGTATTCATCATAAGGATAGAGCGTATGTTCGTTCAACTTTTCCGCCTCTCCTCTTTTCTCCGTAATATGTTCAGCCAGATGCTTGACTTCCTTTAGCGTAGATTGATAGATAATTGAACGCTCTGTAATTCCTCCCTGGTACCCCTCTCCTACCGTCATTGCAGCTTTTTCATCAACATTGAGGGTTTCCCCACTACCGGGATCTACTGCCTTGAGTCCCATAGAATGATGATATTGAACACAGGCGAAATCCTTTTCTTTTGCCTTGGATTCACTTACAGAAACACCAGTAGCAAAGTATTGTGTATTGCCGTCTCCATCTATTGTCAACCAAGATTGAACCGAAGTCCCCACGTTATTTCCTAACGCTAATCCTTGCTTTCCCGTATATGTTCTCCCATATCCTAATGCCAAGGATACCGTACCTGCCATCTGACCGAATTGTCTAACCACGGTAACTTCCTTTGGCTCGCTATTAACCGTAACGTCCACTTTATCAGCCTCTCCGTAGAATTCTCTACCATTCAGATTATTAAGAGAGGTAAACTCATTACCACCTTCCCAACTAACAGGCACTCCAAGGTAATTGCCCCAAACACATCTATTGATAGGATCAGGCATTTCTTGTAACCAAGGGTTATTGGCATATTGCCCACCCCCCATATTGACCGTTTCAAAGAAGGAAATTTCTAAACCTTCTTGACTTGGTTTGGTAACTTTGCTTCCTAAACCTGAAACTGAAATAGCAATATTGGTATTTATATTATTGGACGCTGGCAATTCAAATACCCCATCATGAAGGGTTTGATCCCAGAACATCTGAAAAGAAGCATAAGTATCTTGCTTATCAAACATAGTTTCCCAGGAAGCCTTTAAATAATCAAAAACTGGCTGATCACTAGTCCCAGTTAAAAAAGAACTATCTGACCAAACTAATAGCGACTCTTCCGTTTGTCTGGTGGCAAACAAAGGTGCAATAGTAGGCTGAACTAAAGAGAATACACCACTATAGACCTCCACGTCTCCCCAGCTCTCTAGATAATGATGCGTTGGAGCTACAAAATCACACAACAGGGAAGTTTCGTTAGGTAAACCACTTAATGATACCTTCAAACCTACCTTAGACATTCCCGCTGCAAAGTCAGATGAATTGGGTAAATCAAAAGCTGGATTAGCTCCATCTAAAAAGAATACCGCATCCACAGCACCACTATTCATAGACTTTACTAAGGACTGAATACTTTGATCCATTCCCTTTCTTTGGTGCCCTACTCTGTCAAAAGTTATCGTTGAACCATAACTACCAATCATTTGATTGATTGCATTAACAAGAATTTGTTCTGCCTTATTATTGCTTCCGCTAACCACTAATCCAACACCGGTTGCATTCAATAATTTTGCAGCGACCTTTTCTATTTGAGCTTTAGTCTCAGCGTTAAGTGCTGGTCCATTCAATCTTTCTTTGCCATTTTGAGCGGCTAATGCATTGTAAAGTGCAAGAATTGCAGCACCTTGTTCACTTGGCTTAACCAATATCCTATTATCAGCATTGGAACCAGTCAGACTCATATGACTCTCCACCTGAATATGATGAGACATAGCAGCAGATTCCAAATCCTTGGAAATCTTACGCTTGCTTGAATATTGTGTAGCGAATTCCACTGGAGATATCCATGTTCCCAGGAAATCAGCATTGAAACTAACAATTACATCAGCTTGATCGAAGTGATAAGTAGGCAAACCCGCCACACCAAATGTAGCCTCATTGGCCTGAATCATAGCGGAAGAGGAAACCGCATCGTACTGCACTAATTCTGTATTGGGAAAAGCCCGGGAAAAATCTTCTACTGCCTTTAGAGTCAAGGGACTCATTATCGTATTAGCAACGATCTTAATGGACGCATCTGCAGATAATTTAGATTTGACTGCATCGTCCACCATCCTCCAAGCTCCGGCTGCATCATCCGTTTTTGCATTAAAAAACTCTATTTCTCCATTGGTCACTTTACCAGGTCCCTGCAACCTATTGTTGTCGTAAAGGCTCAAAACACTCGCTTGTGCACGAGCACTTGTTCCACCTTTAGTAACTGAAGAAAGGGTATTCCCCTCTACCTTTATCGGCCTACCATCTCTTGTCTTCACTAAAACGGGGCAATAGTCACCTCCCTGAACAAAAGAAGAAGCGTAGTAAGTAGCCACACCCGGAACTATTTCATCAGGCTTTACGACATAGGGGATGGCCCTTTTAACAGGAATTTCACAACTCGCGGCCACTGTGGCTGCACTCAATCCAAAACCCAAGTATTTTAAGAAATCTCTTCGATTGGCAGAAGTTCCCTTTTCAACTAGTTGCTCAGCTAAAGAGGGTTGGCTAGAAAATTCTTGTTCGATTGACTTTGTATATTCTGGGTCGTTGGTCAACTGCTCCAAACCTACCCAAACCATATCATTTTTCATCTCGTTTTTTTGATCCATTTTAATCGATTAATTAGTAATGGCATTTTTGACATTCTAAACCCCCTATATCTTCAACCGTAACTTTGTCCTTTTTACCGGATGCCAAATCGGCGTGCAATTTTTCGTAATCTTGGTAGTATTCGTTGGAGGTAAACTGCACCTCTGTTTCTCTATGACAATTGATACACCAGCCCATGGACAAAGGTGCATATTGAGCGACTACTTCCATTTCTTCAACCGGACCGTGACAAGTTTGGCACTCTAACTTACCAACAGTTACGTGCTGTGCATGATTAAAATAGGCATGATCTGGAAGATTATGTATTCTAACCCATTCAATTGGACCTTGAATTTTATCTTTGGTCTCATTAGTAAGCGAAGTCTTGATTCCTTCCCACTGATCTTCGATTAACGCCTCTCCTTTGGCATCAAGAGTTCCAGTCTCCTTAATATAAGTATCAGCAATCCAATTCATGTAAACCCTCTTAATATCGTCTTCAGAATACTCATCGTAGTTTTCTAAATAGGTGTCAGTATTGGGATCAAATCCAATAGACGCATAAATTTTGGTTAACTCAGCTGTTCCATATTTTGAACCTACTTTAATAGCCTTATGACAATTCATACAGGTATTTGCAGCAGGAATGACAGAGTGCTTTGACCTTCTGGCTCCATCATGACAATATTGGCATTCGATTTTGTGTAACCCCGCATGCGTAGCATGAGAAAAGGCAATGGGTTGAGTCGGCTCATATCCTTGTTGCCTACCCAGCATAATTGCATTATTAACAGTAGTGTATCCACCTAAAACTACCAATGCGAAAATAACAAATGCTATAATACCTTTACTGGTCAGAATTTCAACCAAAGATTTTCTTTGAACATCCGTTTTACCCTCATTAATGGCTACCATGTAGTTTAAGTTGGATAAAACTCTTGCCAGGATTATTGCTAAAAAGGCTAATACAAGCGCAAGAACAGCAAACAATAAAGTATTATTGGACTCTTGAGCTGACTGATCAGCGGCTCCTCCAGCAGGGCCCACCGCTAAAGGCTGTGGTCCACAACTTCCATCATAAGTACATTGAATATATTCTAATAGGCTGGCAATTTCATCATCGGTTAGATTCAAGAAATTACTCATTACGTTAGGCTTCCACTCATTCCATAACTCTGTCGCTCTTGGATGCCCAGCATTGATCATGGCAGAAGAATTTCTAATCCATGCATATAAATCCTCCTGCGGATATTCTGCCCATCTCTCCTGAACTCCTCCTAAAGCTGGTCCCACCAAATCGGACTTCATGTCTTTGTTGTGGCAACTTGCACACTGATTGCGGAAAAGCGTTTTACCCGCATCGATATCAGCCGCTCCAATAGTACCTACTAAAGTCATCATACAGATGAGGCTCGATAGCACTACTCGTTTTTTTGAAATGATGTTCTTGATCATTTTAAATATGGATTTTAACACCTCTTTATTTAGATTTAATTGTGTCATATTTCTGTCAGCGCAAAGATAAAATTCAAAGGCTTTTTTATGTAAAAATAAAGAACCACTTACCTTATTTAGATATAATCTAAATTAAACCGCTACTTTTGCAGGTATATGTGGCCAAGGATCGTAATTTATAAGTTCAAAATCTTCGAATTCATATTCAAAAATGGACGACCTTTCCCTCTTAATTTTTACCTGCGGTAAAGGTCTTACTGCTCTTGATAACTGCAGTTTTGCCTGTTCAATATGGTTGCTGTATAGATGAACATCTCCAAAAGTATGAACAAAATCTCCCAACTTCAACCCAGTAACATGAGCCATCATCATCGTCAATAAAGCGTATGAAGCTATATTGAAAGGTACCCCCAAAAAAACATCAGCTGACCTTTGATACAATTGACAGCTCAATTGGCCTCCTGCAACGTAAAATTGAAACATGGCATGACAGGGCATTAAAGCCATTTCTTCTAAGTCCCCAACATTCCAGGCACTCACTATAATTCTTCTACTATCTGGATTATTCTTTAAAGTTTCTACCGCCTGCTGAATCTGATTAATAACGCGCCCATCATATCCCTTCCAACTGACCCATTGTTGGCCGTAAACCGGCCCAAGATTGCCATTTTCGTCAGCCCATTCATTCCAGATCCTTACCCCGTTTTCTTGCAAATAAGATACGTTAGTGTCTCCTTTTAGAAACCAAAGGAGTTCATGTAAAACCGATTTGAAATGAATTTTTTTAGTAGTGACTAAAGGGAAACCTTCATTGAGATTGAAACGCATTTGGTGACCAAAAAGACTTAGGGTTCCAGTTCCCGTTCGGTCTGTTTTCTTAGTACCTTCCTCAAGTATCTTCGCGATGAGCCGATGGTAGGCCTGCATGTGTTTATTAATGTTTGCGTAAAACAAATATAAATTTTTGAATTTTTATAAGGATATATGAAAAAACCGTCAAACATTAATTTTTTTGGGTTGTTTGCCGTAAAAGACTAAAAATGGCCTACCATAGTTTATCGGATACCGTAGCGGATTTGAAGCGTACCAAGCAATTATTGACGATTAAAAGTGAGGTAGACCCCAACTTAGAAGTTGCTGAAATTCACCGAAGAATTTTTGAAAAAGGGGGGCCTGCCATTCTTTTTACCAATCTAAAGGGAACCAAATTTCCCGCTCTGAGTAATCTATACGGAACTATTCAGCGAACGGAATACCTGTTTCGACAGACCCTACCCAAGGTGGCTAAAGTTATTGCGCTTAAAGCCGACCCCTCCGTTTTCATCAAAGACCCTTTATCCTATCTATCTGCTCCATTGACTGCGATGACGGCTCTTCCTCGAAAAAGAAGGTCGGCTCCCATTTTGTATGGAAGAACCACCATTGACCAATTGCCCTTAATCAAATCATGGCCTGATGATGGAGGTGCTTTCGTCACCCTACCACAAGTTTTCTCCATGCCTCCAGGTTCTTCAAAAATCATGGAATCCAATCTGGGCATGTATAGAATTCAGTTAACAGGTAATGATTATTCCACCAATGAGGAAATAGGACTTCATTATCAATTGCACAGAGGAATAGGGGTTCACCATACCCAATATAATGAGTCCGAGGAGGAATTTAAAGTAAGTATTTTTATAGGTGGTCCACCCTCACATGCGTTTTCTGCCATCATGCCTTTACCCGAAGGATTGTCAGAATTGACCTTTGCAGGGATGTTAGGAGGAAAGCGATTTGCCTATTGCAGGCAAGATGGTTACTACCTATCAGCCGATGCTGATTTTGTCATCACTGGAGTGGTTAAGAAAAATGAGAAGAAACCCGAAGGCCCCTTTGGAGACCACTTAGGTTATTACAGTCTTCAACATCCTTTTCCAGTACTAAAAGTACAGCAGGTCTATCATCGAAAAGATGCCATTTGGCATTTCACCGTGGTGGGAAGACCTCCTCAGGAAGATTCGAGTTTCGGTCATCTAATTCATTTGATGGTCAAAAATCTCACTGCCCAGGAATTCCCTGGTGTAACCAGTATTCACGCTGTAGATGCAGCTGGAGTACACCCATTATTGTTGGCGGTAGGAAGCGAACGCTATATGCCGTTTCGCGAAGAAAAACCTGAAGAAATCCTCACTCAAGCCAATAGAATCATCGGAAGTGGACAGACTTCTTTAGCCAAATACCTTTTTATAGCCGCTGGAAACAGACACCCAGAATTAAACGCTAGAGATACCGATCATTTTTTTAACCACGTCCTACAAAGAGTGGATTGGAAAAGGGATTTACATTTCCACACTAAAACTACCATTGATACCTTAGACTATTCAGGAGATGGATGGAACGAAGGATCTAAGGTGGTCATTGCTTGCTGTGGACCAATACTTAGAACATTGGGTACGGAACTTCCTAGAGACTTTAGCCTACCTCCATCTTTTCACGAAGTGGTTATTGCCCGCCCCGGCGTATTAGCGATTCAACTGACTCCCGAACAGCCAATGGAAGACTTGATACAAGCTTTGCAAAACCAAAATATGTCCTCTTTCCCATTAGTTGTCGTCGTAGATCAACCGCGCTTCACGGCAGCTTCGCTCAACAATTTTGTTTGGACGGTATTTACTCGATCTAATCCAGCCAAAGATATATATGGAGTAGGAGCTTTCATCCGCGACAAACATTGGGGATGTGAAGGGCCACTTATTATCGATGCCCGGATAAAAAAACACCACGCTCCAGAACTCCTTCCAGATAAAAATGTACAAAAAAATGTCGATAAACTTTTTTCTAAAGGAGGGGAATTGTATAATGTTGTATGAATTTGTTTTTCAACTCCATTAAAGAATTAAACCTTACAGACTCCAACCACAAAGTCCATCCAGTCAAAGGGGTTTTGGATGACTTTTTGGCCAAAGGATGGTACCGAATGAACAATTATTTATTTACCATCCATTGTATGTTTTTTGAAAACATGGTCAGTTCTGTCTTATGGCTTAGGCTGCCACTCCGACACTACAAAAAATCCAAAAGCCTGCGGCAAATATACAATCGGGTCTATTCCAATTTTAGGGTTGAAATTAGAAAAGCCACCTACTCCAAAAATCAGGAGGGTTTGTACAAGAAATATGTGATTGACCTCAAACAAAGAAGTGGGTCATTTGCCTCCTATGTAGGAAATCGATTTGATACCTACGAAGTTAATGTATATGATGGTGATCTACTGATTGCATTCAGTTATTTTGATTTGGGTCAAAATTCCATCGCCAGTATCTTAGGGGTATTTCACCCTCATTACCAGAAATACAGTTTGGGAATTTTCACCATGTTGGCCGAGGTAGAATACGGCATCCAAAATGGATTTGATTATTATTATCCAGGGTATGTAGTTTTAAAGAATCCAATTTTTGATTACAAACTCCGAATCAAGCCAATGGAATTCTACCACCCTCCAGAACAGACTTGGATACCGTGGGAATCTTTTGGACCGGCTTACGATTTGATTGAAATAATGAGTCAAAAAATCAACGTTTTGGCTAAAGTACTTCGCGAAAATCACATTCCTTTTACCATCAGGCAACAAAAAGACTATAATCACAACACAGAAGATTGGCTGAATTTTGGCCCTCTTTTAGACCATCCCCTCTTCATCACCATACCTTATTCCAGTGAATCAGATCAATTCATCGCCATAGTTTTCCATCCCTTCCAATCGGGATATGCTATTTGCCATGGTCGCCATCCCATGTTGCTGGACATTGGTTCCCTATTTATGGAAGGAGAAATTGAAAACGAAGAAGAAAACCCACTGGATTATAACAGTTATGAACTATTGGAAATTTTGGCGGTTAAAAATTCAACACTCGAAGTAGTGAGTTATCTTCAAAACCATCAATTACTGCCGAAATGATTCGCTATTTTTTCATATTTACCTTAATCATAAGTGTCATTGCCTGTGGTGGCTATCGGTCATTACCCCTGGTCAAGAACCCAGCTGATTGGAAGACCCAAACGATTTCCCGGACGCCATCTGATGATAGTGGAAATCCATCAGCGGGCTTTCAATATTTAATCACTGGTGATTATATCGGATCGGGTGTTCCCATAGATATTTTTCCCGAAGGGATGACCAATCGTTCTGTAGATCCTGTCCTCCAACGCTCCGGAATTAATGAAAATTTACCCCATATTGTAACGGCCTTTAAAGCTGCCAATGGCGTTCCCGTTATGAATGGCAATTGCTTTACCTGTCATGCTGGCCAAATTGGAGACGAGGTCATCTTAGGGTTAGGAAACCCATTTTCTGATTTCACTAATAATCTTACGCCTGCGGCAAAAATTCTAGACCTTGGGGTTCAGCTTAAATTTGGTAAAAATTCACCCGAATGGGAGGCCTATGAATCCTTCAGCCAATATTTCGAGGCCATTGGTCCTTATATTCAAACAGCGAAGGTGGGGGTCAATCCAGCAGCTAGATTAGCAGAGGCGTGTGCCATGTACCGCGACCCGGAAGATTTAAGTTATACCTATAACCCAACCTATCCCATGCACCGATATACGCTTGCAAGCGATGTCCCCCCTTTATGGAATGTGAAGAAAAAAAACGCCTTGTACTATACGGCAGTGGGAAGAGGAGATTTCTCAAAGTTGATTTTTCAAGCCTCCGTTTTAGGAATCCCAGACACCGTGGCAGCAAGAAAGGCAGTCAACAATTTTGTCGATGTAGTCGCTTGGTTGAAAAGTTTGACTCCACCTCCTTTTCCGGGAGAAACTGACCCTACCTTGGCTGCAAAGGGCGCTATTATTTTCGATCAACATTGCGCCAAATGCCATGGCACTTATGGGGCAGAGGAATCCTATCCCAATAAAGTGGTGAGTTTGTCTCTTATTGGAACAGATCCCTATTATGCGTCCTATGCTGTAGAGGCACCAATCGTGGAATGGTACAACAAAAGTTGGTTTGCCACCTCCTCTCCTACTTCGTGGTTTGAACCTGTTGCAGGATATATTGCTCCCCCATTGGACGGGATATGGGCCACTGCTCCGTATCTTCATAACGGTTCAGTTCCCAACTTGTGGACCTTACTAAAATCTTCAGAAAGACCAACTAAATGGGACAGGAATCCGCAAACTGCACAATATGATTATGAGCTTTTGGGGTGGAAAGTAACCGACTCCGAAGGAAATTCCAAATTCAGCTACGATACCGATTTGCCAGGGTATGGGAATCAAGGACATACCTTTGGAGATCAGCTCGAAAATTATGAGCGAAAAGCGGTAATTGAGTATTTGAAAACTTTATAATCCTAGGGTCTTAACGCCCAAAAACAATTAGATTCTTCAGAAGCAAAGACAATATTTTCTAATTTTCTGATAATAGATTCTAAAGCTATGCGGTTATTTCGATAAGCTTCTAATTGATCGACTAATTCCTCGTCTTTGAGAATGGCTGCATCTTTATTGACAATAATGGCGTATTCTTTTAGAAAATTTCGGAATTGCCTAGAGTCATCGTTGATGCCCGACAAAACCGATTCCGGAACCGTAGGGTTTTCATTTTGGGCTTCTAGGTATCCGTCTATCTGGCTTCCAAGGGCTTCCAAACAAGCCAAACGATCGTAAAATTCTGCATTTAAAGCCCTAAATTTTCTTTGATTTTCCATGAATTTGGCCTGCCTGATGGCTGTGGTCAAATCCGTAACCTTTTCACTGCAGTATTTGCAGAGCGGATACATTTGATTCAATTCCTCCTCTAACCATTCGATTTGCCGCTCTCCTTCTGTAATATAATTGGGCAATTGAAAACCTTTTTCAAATACAGCAGTTTCCGATTTGAACAGCAACTTATTGATTCGCTGATTGATTTCCATCTGCTCCAATTCCTCTGGTAAAACACCACCGACTTTCAAAACTTCCATTTTACCTCTAAAAAAATCTAAAAGTTTGATTTGCTCATAAGCCGTATTCAATTCCTTTAAATTCTCGTTGACCCTTTGCGGTTGATTTAGCAAGTCCGTCATCGCGAGGCCTTGAACCAAAAGAGGATTATCAAACCAAAGCCTGACTTCACTTTCCAAGGTTTGATACCACCGACTGTAATCCGAGTTATTCGAAAACACATGGGAGTACCGATATAATTTCATCAATCCATTTAGCCCTTTCGCATAAGCCAACCAATCGGTGTACCGAGCATTGAGGCTTCGCTTGAATAAATCAACCTCTTCTTTAATGTAGAGTGCTTGTTCCAGGCAAACTAAAAAATCCCTTTCCAGTTCTTTGAGCTGGTCATTATGAATTTTGGCTAATGCCTTTTTACTTTCTGCTAAATAGGCCTCAGAAATATTTAATTGATTATGATTTGGAGTAAATGCGGATTTACTCTGAACCACTAGAATGAAAGGAATTTTGGAAAGGGTGATTTCATCTTTTACCGCCTGCACATTGGGATAAGACTCTTTTCGAATCAATCTCGTCCTCGATGGTTTGTCGGCATCCCAATGAATTTTATACAAATTGGCCCCTACGACCTTTTCTTTGTAGTCTTCACTCAACTCTTGATTCAGCAATTTGATAAAAAATTCACTACTTATTTTTTCAGGTTGATCTACGGCTTGCAAAGAATTTAAACCCTTACTTACCTGAGGGATAATTTGTTGGGTGAGCGTAAAAATCCCCCCTGCCACAGGATTGGCTACCAATGAAGTAGCCGTTTTACCTAAGTCTATTGAGATTTTGGCTGTTTTTTGCCAAAACTCAACGGTATTGTTGTCTTTGATGGCTTCAAATTGAATACTGGCCGTGATATCGCCCTCTGCTAAAACCTCATCGGGAATGTTTTCCAAAACCCGACCCCCATATCCGGTTACCCTTGACATCTGAGAGGGGTTCTGCATATCCTGAATCATTAGAGGAATCGTGATATTATCTCCCTGTTCCATTGGGTTGGGAATATTAACAGCCAAGTACATATATCTGGGAAAATCCCCTTTTCTCAGTCCTATTTCTTTTTTCTCACTTTTTTGAAGATTTTCCCCTTCAAAAGTAGTTTTAAGTGCTTGTGGATTAATTAGAAAAACGTAGGCCGCATTCAAATTATAATCATCTCCAGGCAGTTCGTTAAGTTTCCAAGACTCCACTAATGAGGCAGTGATAAACTGTCCATAACTAAAGAGGTGAATGCTCAGTAAAGCAATAACCGATAGTAATTTTTTCATTCAACCAAAAATTTCCCAACTATAACGCAAGCGTAAAAAAGATAGTGCATTTTATTGCTTAGGGGCCACAAAATATTTTCGCTTGACATAATCGAAAATCCAAAGCAACAACAAAATCCAAGGAAGCCCATGGAGCAAGGAATCAAACCAGTCAATGGGTTTCATACCAACAGCACCTCCAAGGATCCACTGGATTTTTCCCATTATATGTGGCTCTGGAGTGAAAGGGGCCAAACCCAGGGTAGCGCACCCCACTAAAATCATCTTAATATCGGGTAGAAATTTCAAAATTTTTAAATTTAGATTTTACAATACAATTATACAAAATGAAGAACATAGTTGTTTTAGATGGATATACCCTAAATCCCGGTGATTTAAGTTGGGCCCCTTTACAACAATTGGGATCCGTTACCATATACGAGCGTACTCAACCTCATCAAATTCCAGAACGGGCTAAAGATGCACATATTATTTTGACAAATAAGGCGGGTATTACCCCGGAGATAATGGATCAACTTCCACAATTGCAAGGAATTGTAGTTACTGCGACTGGAACCAACATTATAGATATTGAGGCTGCTTCCCAAAGGAAAATTCCCGTTCTCAACGCCAAAGGTTACAGCACGGAATCAGTTGCACAGATGGTTTTCGGTTTGATATTACACCTTATATTAAGGATTGATATTCACGATAGCAGTGTTAAAGCCGGGGATTGGTCCAAACAAAAAGATTTTTGTTATTGGTTGCATCCTATGCATGAGTTATCTGGTAAAACATTAGGGATCTATGGTTACGGCACTATTGGTAAAGCTGTAGCAAAAATAGGAGCGGCTTTTGGAATGAAAATTTTAGCACTTGGAAGAGAGGGAGGTCATCCCGTTCCGGGAAAAATCAATGCCGAAAGTTTGCCGAATCTTTTCTCCAATGCTGATGTCATTAGTTTGCATGCCCCTTTGACTGCTTCTAATGCGGGTATCATCAACTATGAATTATTGAGTAAAATGAAACCAAGTGGCATATTAATTAATACTGCTAGAGGAGGATTGATAGTGGAATCTGATTTGCATAGAGCTCTGCTAGAAAGAAAAATATTTGCAGCGGGTTTGGATGTCCTCAATACCGAACCTCCAGCAGCAGACCATCCCTTATTTTCCAATCCATTTTGTATCCTCACCCCTCATATAGCTTGGACGAGTATTGAGGCTCGACAGAAACTGATGGAAATTACTTTAGAAAACGTGAGGTCTCTTTTATAAAAAAATGAAAAGTTTACCAAAACGACTATATTTGCGAAGTTTTTTTTAAACGAGCAAAAAAAAGAATAAAACTATGCAAGGCAAAGGTATCGTGAAGTTCTTCCTTGTCGTAATGGCCATTGTAACATTGGTTCAATACCTATTTCTAATACCTACTAACAGGGTGGAAAAGGAGGCGGAGGAGACAGCAATCGCGGCAGCGGCAAACGTAAATGAAGACGAAAAACGAGATGTCTATAAGGCGGCCAGAACCGCTTATTTGGATAGCATTTCATCTGAAGTGGTTTTCACCATTCCCTATTTAAAGACCTACACCTATCAAGAGTTAAAATCACAGCAGTTGGCTTTGGGACTTGACTTAAAGGGTGGTATGAGTGTATTACTTCAGGTTGATCTTAAGGGATTTTTAAAAGCATTATCTAACGAGAGTAAGGAACCTATCTTCCTGAATGCTTTGGATGAAGCTGACGAAGCTTTAAAAAATGCACAAACGGATTATGTAACCCTATTTGCTGAAGCCTATAGAAAAAATGCTGAGGGTAAAAGCCTCGCTGCTATTTTTGCACGTAATGAAGCATTGAGAGATCAAATCAACTTCGAAACCAGTGATGGAGAAGTAGTTAGGATTATCCGAGAAAAAGCTGATGAAACAGTCGATTTAACTTTCAAATTATTGAAAGAAAGAATCGACAAATTAGGAGTAACACAACCCAATGTGTCTCTTGATCAGAACAGGGACCTTATTTTGGTAGAGTTACCCGGTATTGACAACCCGGAGCGAGCCAGGTCTTTTTTGCAAGCTGCAGCAAAATTAGAATTCAAAAACGTCTATCGCATATCTGATCCAGGTATCCAAGCCGCTATGGTAGAAGCTAATGAAAAGTTAGCCGCAACCATGGGTACTGACTTGACCCCTGAGATTTTGAGCATTGATACTACTTATGCCATTGATTCTTTGGGTAACGAGGATAGAAATATTGTTGTATCTGTAGATACAGTATTCAATCAAACGTTGAATAATGCAGGTCCATTATTCAGTAACCTAACAGTCAACTCCACAGGACAATACGGGTTAGCCGTTATGGGTCTAGCCGATAAAAACAAAAGAGGAACCATTAGCGAGTTATTGGCTAAAAGAGAAGTCGCTTCTCTATTTCCTCCAGATTTGAGATTTCATTGGGCTAAAGATCCATTTAAAGACTTTCAGACTGGAGAAGTAACTGATAGGTATGAACTATATGCCATCCGATTGGAGAGAGGAACTGAAAAAGCTCCTTTAAGCGGTGACCATGTTACTGATGCCAGGGCTCAGCCAGACCCGATGACCAACGCGGTGACAGTTTCTCTCAAAATGGATAATACGGGAACTAAGATTTGGGGTCAAATGACTACCAAGGCAGCCCAGGATAATAATAGAGAAATTGCTATTCTATTAGATGATGAGGTAGTTTCTGCTCCAAGAGTAATCAACCCAATTACTACCGGTGATTCACAAATTACTGGTGTAGGTGATATCCAAGAAGCTAAGGATTTAGCAAATATTCTTCAGGTTGGTAAATTGCCGGCTGAAACCAGAATCATTCAAGAATCTTTGGTAGGGCCATCTTTGGGACAAGAAAATATCAACAAAAGTATAACCGCATTGGTTATTGGATTCTCTATCGTATTAGTATTCATGATTCTTTATTACGGTGGAGCTGGTATTGTATCTATCATCGCTCTTTTACTTAACCTATTCTTCATTTTCGCGGCTTTAGCATCATTCGGAACCGTATTAACACTGCCAGGTATTGCAGGTATTGTTTTAACCATAGGTATGGCCGTGGATGCTAATGTTATCATTTTTGAACGCGTTAGGGAAGAAATGAGGGAAGGTAAATCTTTATTAATGGCCATTCAGGATGGATTCAATAATTCATATTCTGCAATTGTTGACGCCAACGTCACCACCATTTTGACTGCCTTCGTTTTGGCTTATTTTGGTTTGGGTCCAATTAAAGGTTTTGCAGTAGTTTTACTTATTGGCGTTATCTCCTCTTTGTTTACCGCCGTTTTAGTAGGACGATTGATTATTGATTGGTGGTCAAAATCAAGGACCATTCAATTCAATTCATCTATCTCCAAAAATGCTTTTGCCAACCTCAACATTGATTGGTTGGGAATGAGGAAAAAAGGATATATCATAAGTTCTATTGTCATCTTAGCGGGAATGACCTCTTTTTTCACCAGAGGATTTGAATTAGGAGTGGACTTCAAGGGAGGATATTCTTACAATATTACTTTTGAAGGTGAAGAAGTTAGTGCTGAGAATTTGAGAACAGTTTTAACTACTGCGTTTGAGGGGAATACACCTATCGTAAAAGCAGTGGATTCAGAGAACACTTATAATGTCGTTACCGATTTCCAAGTAGATAATACGGATGCCAATGCAGCTGATTTGGTTATGGAGGCTCTATATCAAGGGGTAAATGGTATGATGGCAACTGATATTAATTTCGATAATTTCAAAGATCCTGACGGCACGGGAACCCACGTAACCAGTTCTAGTAAGGTGACCCCAATTATAGCAGATGACATTAAAGTAAGTGCTTATTACGCTGCCATATTTGCTTTGTTGTTAATTTTCTTATACATCTTCATCAGATTCAGTAAATGGCAGTACAGTATGGGCGCTGTTGCTGCGTTATTTCACGATACTTTAATCGTTCTTTCCATATTCTCTCTTGGTCACGGTTTCCTTCCCTTCTCCTTAGAGATTGATCAGGCGTTCATCGCAGCAATCTTAACAGTGATAGGCTACTCTATTAACGATACCGTGGTCATTTTTGACAGAGTAAGGGAATTCTTGAACATCTACACCAAGAATGACAAGACGGAAGTTATTAATAAGGCCATCAACAGTACTGTTAGTAGAACCGTTATAACTTCTTTAACCACATTATTGGTGGTAGCCATATTGTTCATTTTCGGAGGATCAAGCATCAAAGGATTTTCTTTTGCATTGCTAATAGGTATCATTGTGGGTACTTATTCCTCTGTATTTATAGCCACCCCAGTTCTTTCTGACTTAAGTAAAGATTTGAAAGTTAAAGCTGGCAACGCTCAGGGAAAAGGATTTTCCAAAGCAGCCGCTAAAGCATAGGGAATTTTTACCGATAGGTAATTCCAATAATAAAATAACCCCAAATAGAACTAAGGTTTTAATTTGGGGTTATTTATTTAAATTGGGGACATTATGCGATGGATTTTGTTTTTCCTTGTTTTATTAGCTTCAACTACACAGTGCACCTATACTCAAAAGGTAAAAGACGGCAAGTTCGCCTATGAGCGACAACAATACGCTGTTGCATTGAAATTTTTAGAAAAGGAATATAAAAAAGCTGAATCCAGAATTGAAAGAGGAAGCATTGCCTATTTGATAGGACGGTCTTTAGCCAATCTCAATCGGTTAGATGAATCGGTCAATTGGTATAAAATTGCTTACGACAATCAGTATGGCATCGATGCGCTTAAGGAATATGCCTTTGCATTAAAAGCAGTGGGCAATTACGAAGATGCGATTCAAGCATTTAGGGATTTAGGCTTTGAAATTGGCAGTCCTTACGAATATCGGATGGAAATTAAAGCTTGTGAGTTAGCGCTGGAATGGGCGCAACAACCTCCTGCTTATGCGATTCAAGAAATAGCATTGAATTCCTCCTTTTCTGATTACAGTCCATCCGATTACTCAGAGGGGGTGTTGTATTTTTCGTCCGATAGAACGGAAAGTACTGGAGAAAATAACTATGAAAGGACTGGGCGAAAATTCTCTGATATATTTGAATATCATTTCAAAGATGATAGAGTGCTTCCTTTATCCATACCGGGAATTAATACGCCTCTGCACGAAGCCAATTTTATCATCAATCAAGAACAAAATACCGCCTTTTTTACACGGTGTACGGCCCCTAAAGGCAAAGACGCCTTTTGTAGAATTTTTGTGGTGAAAAAAGAAAATAGTGGATGGTCGGTCCCCACTCCATTGCCTTTTCAACGACCAGATATCAATTATGCTCATCCGTCCTTATCTGATGATGAGCAAATTTTATATTTTACTTGCAATGATCCCAATGGATTTGGGGGATATGATATCTGGAAAACTACTAGAAATAAGGTAGGTTGGAATGAACCTGAATTACTGGGAAGAGGAATAAATTCCCCCGGTAATGAGCAATTTCCAGTTATCTTAGAAGACACGCTATATTTCTCATCTGATTATCATCCTGGTTTAGGCGGTTTAGATATTTTTCAATCAGTAAAAATTTCTGAGAAAGGGTGGTCCGTTCCTGCTAACCTTCAACCACCAATTAACTCCGGTAACGACGATTTCAGTTTGCTGAAATTACCCAATGGTCAGGGTTTTTTTACTTCAAAGAGAGTATTAGAGGGGGTGGGTGAAGATGATATTTTTGGTTTCAAATCTATTCCTTTATCTGAAATACCCGAAGCAGTTGCAGAGGAAGCAATTTCCGCTGATCAGATAGCAGGCATTGCGCTTAGAATATATATTCTTGAAAAAATATATGCCAATCCCGAAGATCCCCAAAGTAAGATTCTGGGTCGAAAGCCATTAACAGATGCTAAAGTGGTTGTTAACTCACCAATCTTTCAGGCGCCCTCCAATTTCATTACCAATGAGGAGGGCTATGTTGAATTATCTATAGATGAAAATACTGATTATCAAATTTTTGCCTCTAAAAATGGATTTTTAAATAATCAAACGCTATTCAATTCGCTAAATGTTGGTTTGGATAACAACCAACCAAATCGAGTATTTGAATTAGAGGTTGAACTCGAAAAAATATTTGAACAACGTGAAATTACTTTGGCTAATGTATATTACGATTTAGACAAATGGGATATTAGGGAAGATGCAGCCCCTGTTTTAGACAAGCTATCAGAAGTGTTGCAATTGAATCCAGATATTTCCATTGAATTGGCATCCCATACTGATTGTAGAGGTCAGGACCGATACAATCAAGAGCTTTCCCAAAAAAGAGCCCAATCAGTGGTTAATTACTTAATCGATAAGGGAATAAGTGCCAACCGATTAGGAGCTAAAGGCTATGGTGAAACAGCACCTGTGACAGATTGTATCTGCGCCAGGTGCACAGAAGAGGAACATCAAAGAAACAGAAGGACTACTTTCAAAATTGTAGACAGCAATCTGTAGCCTTATCCTTTCACCACCACATTCACCATTCTTCCTGGGACAACTATGAGTTTAATGATTTCTTTCCCTTCAGTCCACTTTTGAACAATATCGGTTTGCATCACTGCTTTTTCGATAGATTCTTTGTCCAAACCGGCTGGTAAATCCAATGTTCCCCTCTTCTTACCATTAATACTCAAGGGGTAGTTAATTGAATCTTCAACTAAATATTCTTCGTTGAAAGTTGGATAATCTTCTAAATGGATACTGCCGCGCTGCCCAGCTAAGGACCACAACTCTTCAGAAATATGAGGTGCAAATGGAGCCAGAAGCCTAGTCAGCGGTAGCAGAATCTCCGCTTTATTACAATTCAATTTCCTAAGTTCATTGACCGCCACCATAAAAGCACTAATACAAGTATTGAAGGAAAATCTTTCAATATCTTCTTTTACCTTTTTTATGGTGCTGTGTAACACCTTGAGTTCTTCTTTATTTCCGGTTTCATTATTGAGGTTAAATTCATCATTTTTATTGAAAAATAAACTCCAATATTTTCTAAGAAATTTGCTTACGCCATCAATTCCCTTCGTATCCCATGGTTTGGCTTGTTCAACAGGCCCTAAGAACATCTCATACATTCTGAAACAATCCGCTCCGTAATTTTCCACCACATCATCAGGATTAATGACGTTGTACTTGGACTTGGACATTTTTCCAATTTCAAATGTCAACTCCATATATTTTTCTCCTCCCTCACTGGTTCTCCAAACAAATTGATCTTCCATCTTTAAAAATCCCGAAAGATAAGCCCAGCCAGAAGCATCTATCTTAGCAGCATTTAAAAGATCTTTTTGGTAAAGTCTCCACTCACCTACTCCATCAACTGCAACTTCTTTTCCTAATGCCAAGGGAATTAATCTTTTGGAAACAGGTTTAATGGTTCCGGTTCCTAATTCGTCCCAATTTCCTTGAATCGGC
This sequence comes from uncultured Saprospiraceae bacterium, assembly GCA_964410725.1. Taxonomy (GTDB): domain Bacteria; phylum Bacteroidota; class Bacteroidia; order Chitinophagales; family Saprospiraceae; genus CALAZP01. The sequence continues at coordinate 32,403 of CAYPID010000004.1, read as the reverse complement.
TGTTCATTCAAATCTGATGTCCAAACTTTAGTTATCTGTTCGGGTTGGTCTTGGGGGATGAATACGGATTCTTGAAGATATAGCATAGTTCCTCCAATCATCCCTTGATTGATTAACTTTTTGAAAGGTTCAGGCGTTGGTACCCAACCATTATCATATAAAAATTTATGCCAAAACCTGGAATACATGAGATGACCAACCGCATGTTCCGTGCCTCCGACATATAAATCCACATCCTTCCAATAATTGACCGCTCCTCTGTCTGCAAAAAAATCACTGTTATGTGGATCCATATATCTTAGAAAGTACCAAGAAGATCCAGCAAACCCTGGCATTGTATCCGTTTCCCTAACCATTCCATCAGCCGTCTCGACCCAATTAGATAGCCTGGCCAAAGGGCTCTTATTTCCAGCAGCTGGTTGGAAGTCATCTAAATCTGGAAGTTCAAGAGGTAACTCCTCTTCTTTTAAGGGGTGAGTAACTCCATCCCGATCGTACTTAACTGGGAAAGGTTCTCCCCAATATCGTTGACGACTGTATATAGCATCCCTGAGTTTGTAGTTGATTTGACGCCTTCCTATTTTCTGTTTTTCAATACTTTGAATAACTTTTTCTATAGCATCCGGAACTTCTAAACCATTCAAGAAATCAGAATTGATCAATATCCCCACCTTATCGTCTAAAGAAGCACCAGGATATTTAGACTTATCCACTACAGGCAAAATCTCTAATCCAAATTTTTTGGCAAATCGCTGATCGCGTTCATCATCAGCAGGAACAGCCATAATGGCTCCCGTACCATAATCCTTTAAAACATACTCACTGATATAAATGGGAATACGTTTTTGATTAAACGGATTGATAGCATAGGCTCCTGTAAAAGCTCCAGTAACTTCTTTAGTCTCGGCCATGCGCTCTCTTTCTGACCTTTTATTGACATAGGTCAAATAATCATCTATTTCCTTTTGCTGAGCCGGAGTGGTTATCTGTGATACCAAGTTGTGTTCTGGAGCTAAAACCATAAAGGTGGCACCAAAAATGGTATCAGGTCTGGTGGTATATATTTCAAGGGATTGACTGTGGTGCTGAATATCGAAAAACATTTGGGCTCCTTGAGATCGTCCAATCCAGTTGGCTTGCATCTTTTTCATCGCTTCTGACCATTCTAAGGAATCCAAATCATTCAGAAGTCTTTCAGCATAAGCGGTTATCCTGAGTGACCACTGTAACATAGGCTTTCGCTCCACTGGATGTCCTCCCCTTTCAGACACCCCATCTTTAACTTCATCATTGGCCAATACAGTTCCCAAAGCCTCACACCAATTGACATAGGTTATTTTTCGATAGGCCAATCGATAATTCATCAACACCTGGTCTTTTTCCGAAGGAGTCCAGGCGTTCCATTCTTCAGCGGTAAAATCAGGTGGAGGAGTACCGTAAGCTGTGACCCCATTGCTTCCCTTTTGCTCAAATTGGGCAATTAAGTCTTTAATTGGTTGGGCTTTTTGACTTTGAGTATCGTAATAACTATCAAATAATTGCAAGAATATCCATTGAGTCCATTTATAGTAACTGGGATCACAAGTTCTTACCTCTCTTGACCAATCAAAGCTAAATCCTAAATTATCTAATTGTTCGCGATACCTATCAATATTTTTAGCGGTTGAATCAGCTGGATGAACTCCAGTTTGTATCGCATATTGTTCCGCAGGGAGCCCAAAAGCATCATAACCCATTGGATGTAATACATTAAATCCCGACATCCTTTTGTATCTAGAAAAAATATCGGATGCAATGTACCCAAGTGGATGCCCCACGTGTAGACCAGCACCAGAAGGATATGGAAACATATCTAAAACATAGTACTTAGGTTTGGAAGCGACTTCCTCTACCTTATATATGTCTTCTTTTACCCAATTTTCTCTCCACTTTTTCTCTATAACTCTTGGTTGATACTCCATTTCTTTTTGTTTGAATCCGCGAAATTATAGCCTTTTGCCATAATTAACTATTTTTGATTGATTTATCTTAAAATTTCCATGGCAAGAAGCCGAAAATCCATCAGACCCAACCAGGTTTTTGCAATAATAACCACTTCATTGGTTCTATTCCTTTCGGGTTTATTTGGTGTACTTGTACTTCAGGGCAATCAAGTTTTAACCCAACTCAAAGAGAATATTCTATTTGTAGTTGAAATGAAACCAGCAGTGGAGCAGGAAGAGATTCAATTGGTCCTGGATTATTTAGGTCAACATAGGATGGTCATGCCGAATAGTATAACGTTCCAATCAAAAGAACAGATTGCCAAGGAGATGGAAACTGAAATTGGAACACTACTATCTACAGAACTACCAAACCCCTTTTTCGATTTAATAACTTTCAACATTAAAGGCGGATACTTACAAAAAGAGTGGATGGATGAAATGAGGGATGATTTGTTAAATATAGGTGCAATAAGTGCAGTCTATTACGAGCAGTTTCTCGCTGGCCAACTTTTGGAAAATATTGAAAAATTATCTTGGTTTGCCGCCATCAGTGGATTGGTTTTGCTGTTATTGGTAGCCTTGATGATGCACAATACCATTCGATTGTCTTTGTATGCCAATCGATTTTTAATACGAAATATGGAGCTCGTGGGAGCATCTCAAAATTTTATCAGCAGACCATTTATTCTTCAGGCCATTGGTATGGGAGCTGTCGCTGGATTACTGGCCATTGGGGCTATCGGAGGAATCATATATTGGTTGGAAAATGACATTCCGGGAATTTTTACAGCAAGAATGATGGAACAACTTTGGTTTATGCTCGGAATACTTCCCGTATTGGGTATATTTGTTGCAGTGATTAGCACCAAATTGGTGGTTCACAAGTATTTGAAAATGAGGATAGATGATTTATACTGAATCAAGTTATTATTAAGACTGAAATCATGAGTAATAAAAAAGGGAAAAAAGTAGTGGTAACAGCACCCAAAAAAGCTGTTTCAACACGCTCCAAACAAGTTTCAACTAAGGCGCTGCCGCCACTTTTGATGGGAAAAGCTAACTATCAATTAATCGCCTTAGGGGCCTTTTTGGTAGCTTTAGGTTTGGCGTTGATGTCTGGTGGAAAGATGCCTTCACCTGATGTTTGGGATGATTCTATCATTTACAGTTTTAGACGCACTGTATTAGCCCCGATTGTAATCATCATTGGGCTGGTGGTAGAAATTTTCGCGATCTTTAAAAAGTAACATGGCTTCAGACCTTTTTCGTTCAATTGTTCTTGGCATTATTCAAGGTTTAACTGAATTTTTACCTGTGAGCAGTAGTGGTCATCTTGAGATAGCCAAATACTTGTTTAACGACCATCAGTTGGCAGAGGAGAGTTTGCTAGAAACAGTAGTTTTGCATATGGCTACTGCTCTTGCCACTTTGATTGTTTTCCGAAAAGACATTCTTCAAATTATCCAAAAATTTTTCCAAAAAGGACATCGGGAAGAAGGCAGGTATGTCTTACTTATTGTTTTGTCTATGATTCCAGCGGCTCTCGTAGGTTTACTTTGGGAATCAGAGATAGCGCAATTGTTTGACCAGAACCTACTTATGGTTGGGGGATTATTAGGAATAACAGGCTTGTTACTTCTATTTTCTGATCGGGCTCAAAACGGTGAGCGTGAAATTGGAATTTTTGGGGCTGGCATTATCGGTTTGGCTCAAGCTATTGCAATTCTCCCAGGTATTTCCCGATCTGGTGCTACCATTGCCGCTGCCCTTTTATCGAAGCACCAGCGAAAAGAAGCTGCGCGATTCTCCTTTCTAATGGTGATACCACTAATTTTTGGGAAAGTGGCCAAGGACCTTTTGAGCGGAGAATTCAATACAGATTCCATCGCGCTTTTGCCGTTAGGCGTCGGATTTCTATCCGCATTTATTACTGGTATTATTGCGTGTCTGTGGATGATTCGCTTGGTTCAAAAAAGTCAGTTGCGCTACTTTGCCTGGTACTGCTTTGTCGCTGCTATTGGATGTTTTATACTTTTGATGTTGTAGTTAATTAAAGATGGATTCCAATTCCCAAGTCAATCGTTTGGATTTCGAACAAGGAGCGCTGTTATTAGTCGATAAGCCAGTGGGGTGGACTTCTTTTGACGTAGTGAACAAATTGAGGTATGCGTTAAAAAGTAAATTGGGCATTAAGAAAATAAAAGTAGGGCATTCTGGCACACTAGATCCTTTGGCTACTGGGTTATTGATTATTTGTACCGGAAAAGCCACCAAGAAAATCAATGATTTAATGGGTTTGGATAAAACCTATTCTGGAGAAATCACTTTAGGTGCTTCAACCCCTTCGTATGACAAAGAAACTACTCCAGATGAAAAGTTTGACACCAGCCACTTGACTGAATCCATGGTTCTCGGGGCTATTATGGAGCTCAAGGGTGATTTAATGCAGGTGCCTCCAATGTATTCAGCAATTAAAATCGATGGGCAACCCCTTTATAAAAAGGCTAGAAAAGGTAAGACCGTGGATATTCCGGCGAGACCGGTAACCATTCACGATTTTGAAATCACAGCATTTGAACTTCCTCTTCTTAAATTTGAAGTACATTGCAGCAAAGGGACCTACATAAGGTCATTAGCTCATGATTTGGGAAGAAAACTGCAAAATGGGGGTTATCTTTCTGATTTGAGGCGAATTGCCATAGGCACCTATCATATTAATCAAGCTCGAACGCTAGAAGAATGGTTGAGTATTATAGCTAATAATGATGCATAAAAATAAAGTTGGAATCATTGGCGCCGGTAGTTTTGGGGTGGCTATTGCTAATCTAATGGCCCTAAAAACCGACGTTTTGTTGTTTTCGAGAAACAAGAATACGGTGGAAGATATGAATTCCACTCGTCGTGGTTTTGGTCAATCCTTAGCTGGAAGAATTAATTTGACAAACGATCTTGAGGATCTCCTATCCCAATGCAGACTATTATTCCCTATGGTTCCCTCCTCTGCCTTTAGGGAGATGATGCGAAACATGGCTCCTTATCTGTTACCGGATCATTTTATCATCCATGGTACCAAGGGGTTTGATGTTTATCCTCAATGTGAGGTGGTGACCAGAAACGAAGTCCACACTATGAGCGAGGTGATTCAACAAGAATCTTGTGTCGTGCGAATTGGTTGCCTATCAGGTCCAAATTTGGCTGTAGAAATCATGAATGGGCAGCCTACTGCAACGGTAATTGGAAGCAAGTTCAAGGAGGTCATAGATGCTGGTAAAGCGGTTCTCCAAAGTCCGTTATTTCACGTTTTTGGAACTCATGATATTTTAGGAGCGGAAATTGCGGGTGCGTTAAAGAATATTATCGCCATAGGTTCAGGCATTCTGGAAGCTAAAGGAATAGGAAGAAATTTACAAGCCATGCTCATCACCCGAGGCTTAACAGAAATGATTTACTTTGGGAAAGCTATGGGAGCGACGGTACCTGCCTTTCTTGGTACAGCTGGTATTGGGGACTTGATCGCGACGGCCACCTCCTCAGACTCTAGAAATTTTAGCTTTGGATATGAGTTGGGTAAGGGGAAGAATAAACAACAGATCTCCAGTGAAATGCCTGAATTAGCGGAGGGGGTCAATACCCTTCAAGTCATTCACCAACTCGGCAAATACTATCGCTTAAAAACGCCCATATTCGATGTGATCTACAAAATAGTATTCGAGGATTTTGAAATTGAGACAGCGATTCGGTATTTGATAACCTTCCCTTACGACATTGATGTAGATTTTTTGTAAGTTTAGGCAAACAGTTAATTAATTAAATACATGAAAAAACTATTTAGTGTTATAGCACAATTGTTATTACCAATTTTGATGATTGCTCAAGAAGCAGAAAAGGGTTTAGATGAAAAAATTAATGATCTGGTCAAACCCGCTACAGATTTAGTAGCCAATAAAATTATATTCAAAGCTATCAGTATTGCAGGGGTGGAAGTTCCTATAGTGGTTATATATCTACTTCTTGCTGCTACCTTTTTTACGATTTATTTCAAATTTATCAACCTATCGGGTTTTAAAATTGCAATTAATACTGTAAGAGGTAAATACGACGATATCGATCATCATGAGGCCGATCCAGCAGATGGACCTTTGGTGGTGGATGGAGATGTTAAGGGGACGATTAAGATTGAAGGCAAACAAGGAGAGGTGTCTCATTTTCAAGCACTTACAGCTGCATTGAGCGGAACAGTAGGACTTGGAAATATTGCGGGAGTTGCCATTGCGATTTCTTTAGGAGGTCCGGGTGCTACCTTTTGGATGATTTTGGCAGGACTCTTGGGAATGTCTTCTAAATTCGTTGAATGTACCTTAGGGGTCAAATATCGGGATGTCGGGCCTGATGGTACTGTATATGGCGGTCCTATGTACTATTTAGCCAAGGGCTTGAAAGCCAAGGGCATGCAAGGATTGGGCAGGGTTTTAGCTGTGTTCTTTGCTATTATGTGTATAGGTGGTTCTTTTGGCGGAGGCAATATGTTTCAAGCCAACCAAGCTGCTCAGCAATTTAATAACATGCTAGGTATAGATTCATCTGGCTATGCAGGTGCATTATTTGGGATTGTTATGGCGGTGTTAGTGGCTATAGTCATTATTGGAGGTATTAAAAGAATCGCCACCGTTACGGAAAAAGTAGTCCCCGTCATGGTTGGAATTTATGTATTTGCTGCCCTTATAATTATAGGATTGAATATCGATATGCTTCCTGCCTCCTTTGGATTAATTTTCGAAGGCGCCTTCTCAGCTGAGGGCGTATCTGGAGGAATTATTGGGGTCTTAATCATAGGAATGAGGAGAGCTGCATTTTCTAACGAAGCAGGTGTAGGTTCAGCAGCTATCGCACACTCAGCTGTAAAAACTAAATTTCCAGCGAGTGAAGGTTTGGTAGCACTCTTAGAACCCTTCATCGATACTGTAATAGTATGTACCATGACCGCATTGGTTATCATTATCACGGATAATTATGGAGATCCTGGAACCATTGATGGAGTGCAATTAACTTCTAATGCATTTGCTTCCGTTATTCCATGGTTTCCCTATGTTTTGACCATTGCTGTAGTATTATTCGCTTTTTCAACCATGTTAAGTTGGTCCTATTATGGCTTACAATCGTGGTTATTCTTGTTTGGAAAAAGCAAATTGGCCGATTATTCTTATAAAATATTGTTTTGCCTATTCGTAGTCATTGGAGCGGCAGCGAGTCTTTCCGCCGTTACAGATTTTTCAGACGCTATGATTTTCGCCATGTCTGTGCCTAATGTTATAGGTCTGATTATTTTATTACCTGAAGTTCGAAAAGAAGTTAAAAGATATTTCAATACCATAAAGGCATTTGAAAAATCATCAAAATAAAGTTTTAAGTCCCCATTTTACCTGCCACCTTTCAATCAGAAGGTAGCAGGTAATGGCGGACAAAATTCCAATAGAAGCACCGAAGACCACATCCTTTAAAAAATGTTGGAATAAATATATCCTGGAAATTCCTCCTAAAGTCGCTAAGACAACACAAGCAAGTGCCATCCACTTGTAACCTCTATAAGCCAGTGCAACAAAAATGAAAAGAGCAAATGCCGCAGCAGTATGGCCAGAGGGAAAGCTATTCAAACCCATATTTAAAATCTCTCCGTCAACTGGAATTACTTTTTGAGACAATCCGTTCGCTTCAAAAAATAATGCAGGTCTGGGGTGTGCAAATACTCTCTTGAGAATTTGAGTGATTACAGTAACTACTAATGCGACCAAAGGTATCCCCACTACATATTTGTACCCCTTTGTCAAAAAAAATATTCCAATCAATATAAAAGCAGGCAACTCACCTAAAAAATTCGTCCATCTGAAGAATTGATTCAACCATTCCGACCGAATTGAAGCTAAATAAAGTACCGAATCGCCCGTATCCTGCAAACTCAAAATCCCAATTCCCAACAAAAGAATACCTCCCAAGTACAGGAATAAAAATTCATTATTTTGAAGGATGAATTTCAGTTGATGCTTGATCACAAATTAATCGTTTGAAATATTCAACAAAAAAGATCCAACTAAGATTTATTCATCGCTCTGATGGTCAAAAATAACCCGATGGGAAACAAGACCAAACAAGGCATCCAGGCAGAAAGAATAGCTGGCAGCACATAAGATTCCGCAATTTTTTTACAAAAAATGGTAAGCACCACAAATAGCATAAAAAAGATAATAGCAATCAAAATAGGGTATCCAAATCCACCCTTTTTCACCAAAGCCCCCATTGGCGCCCCTATAAAAACAAAGATAAAGCATATCACTGCCATACTGTAGCGAGAGTGCTTCTCATATTGGTTCCTCACCTTGTTTTGGAGATGATTATTCAATAACCTCATGGTCTTCTCAGATTCACTCAGGATACTGCGCACATTAGCTACAGTTCTTCTGTTGAGATCTCTCTTTTTAAAATTATCGAATCTATCAATAAAAGAAGAAAGGGAATCCCTTCGGGAAAAGTTTACTAAACTATCCTTTGTTAAAGTGATGTAAGCATTTTGCCAATAAGCTATCCTTTCATAGACTTCCGGATAATAAATCGGCGCCGAATCCCTCTTGGCAGCTTCTTCCGCTTTTAAAACCTTGGTAAGCTCCTTCTCCTCAACCAGTGGTTCCGTAACAATGGGTTGTTCAACTAAATTATTTTGAGGCAACAAAAAAGCACTGTCCAATTCCATAAAATCAAAAAAAGCACTTAAATGGTTACCCAGCTCTTTACTGAATTGATTCATTTCCTTATCCAAGGTATCTACGGCATCTTGCAACTCACCAGGACTCAACATAGATCTATTGGATTTGAACAAATCCTCATCCGTTCTACTCAACTGAAATTCACTCAGATCAAATACTTTGGTGTACTGATCAAAATGAGTGCGAATAAATGGCTTATTGCGAAAAGCCCGAGCCTCCCCCTCAGTGTATTGATAGCCGTCAAACAAATCCATGATGAATAAACTTCCATCTGAATTGGTGTACATCTCCCCTGACTGGGCTGTAATCTGCGAATATCCATCTCTAGTGTTACCCGTATGATCAAAAATCTTAACATTGCGGATGATTCTATCCCCTTCTTTCTCGCCTATATGTATAACAAATCCTTGAAAATCATAATTAAATACACCAGCTTCTAACCGAAGCGTAGGCTTTTGTTGTTGAATATCCCAAAGCCTGGAACCAAACTTTAGATTGGCTAGAGGAATTAATGTAATAGAGCTGTATAATGAAAAAGTTGTAGCCATAAGTCCGACCCCCAGGACAGGACTCATTATTCTGAGTAATGGAATACCGGCTGACTTTAAACTAGAAAGTTCGTATTGCTCTGCCAAATTTCCCATTACCATAACAGAAGCAATGAGAATGCCAATAGGCATGGCCAAAGGGATTAGCCCAGCGCATTTGTAAAATAATAACTCTATGATGAAGAAGATGCCCAAACCCTTTCCAGCTATATCATCCATATATAACCAAAGGGTTTGCATCAATAAAACAAAAACCGCAATCAGAGATGCAACAAAAAATGGAGGAATAAAACTACTGATCAGTAATCGATCAATTTTTTTCATTCAAAAACCTTTTCCTTATTTCGATATCTTTTTCTATCGTTTTCATTCAAATAGATCTTTCTCAAACGAATAGATTCAGGGGTAACTTCAACATATTCGTCTTCCTGAATATATTCTAAAGCTTCTTCAAGGGTAAAGATTCTAGGTGGTACTAACTTGAGTTTGTCATCCGCACCTGAAGATCTCATATTGGTCAATTTTTTGGTCTTAGTCAAATTAATCACCAAATCACCAACCCTACTATTTTCCCCAACCACTTGTCCCTCATAAATTTCTACGTTGGCACCTACAAAGAAACGACCTCGCTCTTGAAGGTTAAAGATACTGTAAGGAATTGACTTACCTGTTTCCATACTGATTAGGGAACCATTGATTCTTCCTGGAATTTCGCCCTTGTGGGGTTGGAATTCTTTGAATCGATGGGTCATAATGGCCTCTCCTGCGGTGGCTGTTAGCATCTGGCTCCTCAGTCCTATGATACCTCTAGAAGGCACTTCAAAAGTAAGTACCACTCGATCCCCCTTGGGATCCATAGATAACATAACCCCCTTACGTCTGGTTACCATCTCGATAGCCTTACCAGACACCTCGTCAGGTAAATCAATGGTTAATTCTTCTACAGGTTCACAAAGAATTCCATCTATACGTCTAGTGATGACTTGTGGTTGCCCTATTTGAAGCTCATACCCTTCTCTCCTCATGGTTTCTATTAAAACTGAAAGGTGCAACACACCTCTACCAAATACCCTGAAAGTATCCGCTGAACCAGTCTCCTCTACTCTAAGTGCTAAATTCTTTTCTAATTCTTTATCTAATCGCTCCTTGATATGCCTGGAGGTAACAAACTTCCCTTCCTTTCCAAAAAATGGAGAATCATTGATGGTAAAAACCATACTCATGGTGGGTTCATCAATGGCAATGGTTGGCAATGCTTCGGGGTTGTCCGGATCAGCAATAGTATCACCAATTTCGAATCCCTCCAAACCCTGAACGGCACAAATATCTCCAGCAACGACTTCAGATGCCTCGACTTTGCCAAAACCCTCAAATAAAAATAGGCCTTTTAATTTGTGCTTTTGAACTGTACCATCCTTCTTTACTACGGCCACCTGCTGTCCGGTCTTCAAGGTTCCTCTTTGTAATCGCCCAATGGCAATTCTACCTGTATAATTAGAATAATCTAATGAAGTAATCAACATTTGAGTAGTCCCTTCCTCCACCTTTGGAGCTGGAATATGCTCAATAATAGCATCCAATAGGGGCGTGATATTCTCTGTTGGGGTCTTCCAATCCAAACCCATCCAATTGTTTTTCGCAGACCCATATATAGTAGTAAAGTCTAGTTGGTCCTCAGTAGCGTCCAGATTAAACATCAAATCAAATACCAGATCATTCACTTCTTCAGGTGTACAATTTAATTTATCCACCTTATTGATTACTACGATAGGTTTTAAACCCAATTCTATCGCCTTTTGCAATACAAATCTGGTCTGAGGCATGGGACCTTCAAAAGCATCTACCAAAAGCAACACCCCATCAGCCATATTTAATACGCGCTCTACCTCACCACCAAAGTCACTGTGGCCCGGAGTATCAATGATGTTAATTTTGGTACCCTTGTAAGTAATCGATACATTTTTGGACAAAATGGTAATACCTCTTTCCCTTTCCAAATCATTGTTATCCAAAATCAATTCTCCCGGTACTTCATGGTCTCCAAAAAGTTTACCGGCTAAAAGCATCTTATCTACCAGGGTCGTTTTACCATGGTCAACGTGTGCAATAATGGCTATATTTCTAAGCTCGCTCATAAGGTTGTTTAAAATAAGGTGCAAAAGTACGTAGATTAATTCAGAGCGAGTGGGATTTTTTTTTGACGAGAAAAATAAAGGCCCGGTAGGTAGCCGGGCCTCTCAATTACGCACTATGAAAAAACTACTGACTAAGTCTAAAATCTCTTACTACTTGCGAGGAGTTTTGTTGGCTGGAAACCAAATCCAACTCTATCGCACAGTTTTCAAACATCAAAGAATATGAGCGATTGACTCTTTTGGCATCCAGAGGATATTCTTTTGTTAAGGAAAATCCTAAAAACCTACCAACTTCTGTGGTAAATTGTCGCATAGCCTCCTTAATAGTAACCAAGGCATTAACAGAGGGGTTATTCAGTAAACCCACTGCAACGGCAAGTTTCATTTTCCGAACATTCATGATGCATTGATTTGTTTCAATAGTAAAACCCCTCAGCGAGCCTTATTATTGTTATGGAAATATTAAAATCTTGTTAATATTTAATCCACATTATCGTGTAGAAAAGAGTTCCCTTTTCTAATACTTGGTTCCTGCTCATCAGAAAGCATATATTGAGAGAAGGACGATTTTTGAGAATCTGGAACATCCTCCATTTTAATCCCTCTTCTCAAGTAAGCGGGTTCATTTTCTAATTCAATTACCGTTTTAGGATTACTCAATTTCACCTGTTGAATTCTCTTCATAGCATCTTCCCTAGCCTGAGCCGAAAAGTTCCGTTCTGAATGGCCTCTGCCATATTGGTTTCCATCATCCGAACTAACAGAAGAAAAATTGGACCTTAAATCATCAAATTCAATAGTAAAAGCACTTCCTCCCTCCACTTTGGGGTCAAACCCAATATTTCTCAATTCTCTTCCCTCCGGTTCTTTATCATCTTCATCCTCAAGCGGAACGACTATTTTCTCCGGTTTCTGAACCTCAATATGAGAGGTCCTAATTCTCTCATCCTTTTCAAAACCTGTAGCGATAATGGTAACACTCAATTTATCTCCCAAACTCTCTTCGTAACAATTACCCCAGATCAAATTGGTGGCATGACCTGCCTCTTCTTGAATAAATTCAGTGATTTCAAATATTTCTTCCATGGTCACTTCCTTTTTACCTGAAGAGATATTTAAAAGAATATGCTGAGCACCTCGAATATCGCTTTCTTCCAACAGGGGAGAATGCAAGGCCAAGTCAACCGCCCTTCTAGCCCGATGGTCTCCCTCTACTGCTGCAGTTCCCATAATAGCCACACCCCCACCGCGCATAACAGTATTGACATCTTCAAAATCAACATTGACATAACCGGCAACCGTAATAATTTCAGCAATCCCCTTTGCTGCAGTACTTAATACATTATCCGCTTCAGCAAACGCAGCAGAAATGGAAAGATTTCCATGTATTTCTTTCAGTTTATCGTTGGAAATAACAATTAAAGTATCCACCTCTTCTTTGAGGGCTTTCAAACCATCATATCCTTGGGAAGTCCTTTTTTTACCTTCGAAAATAAATGGAAGAGTAACAATTGCAACAGTCAAAATACCCATTTCACGGGCAGTTTTGGCAACAATGGGTGCTGCACCAGTTCCAGTTCCTCCCCCCATACCTGCAGTAATGAACACCATTTTACATTGGTTACTCAAAAATTTTCGAACTTCCTCGATGGATTCTTCACAAGCCATTTTTCCAATATTGGGCTGTGAACCTGCTCCTCTTCCCTCTGTCAAGTTGGGGCCTAATTGAATTTTTACAGGAACGGGACTGTTGTCCATTGCCTGAGCATCTGTATTACATATAGCAAAATCAACTCCGATAATACCTTGTTTGTACATGTGGTTGACCGCGTTGCTTCCCCCTCCGCCTACGCCTAAAACCTTAATAATATTCCCGAATTTGTTATTGTTTAGAGTTCCCATATACCAGTTGTTTCAGAAGTTAGCTTAAATTTCGTGATCAGCTTCGGTTTCAAAAAAGCTCCTAGTTTTATCGAATAGTTTACCCAACCAATTCTCTTGTTGGGACTGATCTTGTCTAGAACGCTCCTCCGGTCTGAATGCCTCCATTTCGAAGGTTGCCCCCTTAGCTCTATCTTCAATGCCTTTTAGCAGGAGCCCAATACTAGTTGCAAATACAGGGCTATTGACTTGCTCGGTATAACCATGAGCCAGAACTTCTGTAGGAATACCAATTCGAGCGGATTTGCCCAACTGGTACTGGGCCAACAGCTCGATATCTTTGAGCAGAGAACCTCCCCCAGTGAAAACCACACCTGCAATTAATTTTCTCTCCAATCCGGATTTGCGGATTTCCCAAGCAACGTAATCCAATATCTCTTCCATCCTGGCTTGAATAATTCTAGCCAAATTCTTTTCAGAAATCTCCCTTGGTTCATGACCTTTCAAACCAGGAATGGTGATGATTCGATTATCGAAAACTTCATCCGCTAAGGCACATCCAAATTTTATTTTCAACTTTTCAGCTTGGTGGGTCATTACCGTGCATCCCTCCTTGATGTCTTTGGTAATCACATTGCCCCCAAAAGGGATAATCGCAGTATGTCTAATAATTCCCTCCTGAAAAATAGTTATATCAGTAGTTCCGCCTCCAATATCTACTAAAGCTACACCCGCCTCTTTTTCTTCCTCACTTAATACAGCTGTAGAGGAAGCAATGGGCTCCAAGGTCATATTGGCAATCCTCAACCCACAGCGCTCAACACATCTTTGAATGTTTTTCGAAGCGGTAATTTGCCCTGTTATGATATGAAAATTAGCTTCCAGACGGACCCCAGACATCCCGATAGGATCACTAATGCCTTGTTCGTTATCAACAGTATATTCCTGAGGAATAACATGCAATATTTGATCGCCTGGCGGCAAAACCAATTTGTGCATATCATTAATCAACCGGTTAGTATCCGACTCGCTAATTTCAGTTTGCAGATTATCTCTGGTCAATATTCCCCGGTGCTGAAGACTTTTGATGTGTTGTCCTGCAATTCCGACATGGACCAAATCAATTTTGTAGCCCGATTGCCGTTGAGCAATGGCCACCGCTTCACTAATCGCCTTTACCGTTTTTTCAATATTGGAAACTACTCCTCTGAGGACTCCCTCAGATACTACTATACCTACCCCAAGAATTTCTAACTTTTCATGTTGAGTGGCACGTCCGACGATAGCACAGACTTTAGTTGTTCCAATATCAATCGCTGCGACGATATCAGCTGTCTGGGCACGTAATTCATGGTTTGTTGGATCAGTTACGTTGGTCATTTCAGTATCATTTTAAGCGCGTTTGCAAACCACTTGTCCTTTGAAGGAAATATCGATGGATTCATAATCTTTCCATCCTTGTCGTGACTGAATTTCCGTTAAAAAAATCATTAGATTCTCCAACTTCTCATCCACATCACTATATTCCCCGAAAAGAATTCTTGTGCGCCCTATTTTCGGTATAATCTCAATTTCACCTCCAGGGTACACAACAAATTGTTCGGTTAGCGCCTCGTAAAATTCATCCTCCAACATGCGCTTAGCCAATAAAAACACATGTTTCAAATTAAAATTTTTCAAATATAAAAAATTATCATCATATACTTCAATTTCTCCTGTCACAATTGGCACTCTTGCGGTAAAATGTGAAGAAAGAGGCAAAGCTCGGCCCTCTTTATCCAAATAATAATTACCCCCCTTTTGATCCATAACTCTCAAAAGCGGTTTGCGCTGCTCAATAGCTACGTTTAACATTTGCTTAGCATCGATGTAAACTTCAGCAACTGAAATGATAGGTTCCTTTCGCAATGCCTCCTCGAGAACCTTCACATCAATTTGTGCTACAGGAGTTCCAATTAAAGAATTTCCATATAACTTGTTTAGAATACCCTCCACATCTTCCTTAACCATTAGAGAATGACCATCTGTTAAAGGGGTGATTTCTACTCCAATTCCCCGAATGATTTTCTCATCACTCTGGTCCATAGCTCTTAATAATAGAACCACTACTCCTAAAAATGTGATCGCAGTTAACCAACCACTCCATCCGTTTTTACTCATGTCATCTATTTTTTATACACCAATTATCCTCCCAAACATTCCCCATTCAAAAC
>CAYPID010000004.1:0-16786 GCA_964410725.1 uncultured Saprospiraceae bacterium | reverse complement strand
CTGTTTGCAACCAACTCAAAATCGGTTTCCTCAATAAATCAATATTTCCAGCTCCCAAGGTCATGATAACTCCCTCTTTATGATGCGCTACCAACCATTCCCCATTTAAACTCCTAATGAATATCCAATCTCTCCTTCAAGACATTTAATGCTCATCTGTTTGCAACCAACTCAAAATCGGTTTCCTCAATAAATCAATATTTCCAGCTCCCAAGGTCATGATAACTCCCTCTTTATGATGCGCTACCAACCATTCCAATACCTGATCTGCTTCTAACACTCTTTGGTCATCATGTGCTACTTGCTCTAATAGTAGATTCGAAGTAACGCCCGGTATCGGCAACTCTCTAGCCGGATAAATAGGCATGACTATTAATCGATCCGGTAGACTCAGGACCTTTGAAAAGCCTTCGGCAAAATCCCTGGTTCTGGAATACAAGTGCGGCTGAAAAATTACTGTTAAGTGTTTGCCAGGCCAAAGAGCTCTAGCAGCTTCAATTGCAGCTTTTAATTCGGTAGGATGGTGGGCGTAATCATCTACATAAATCTGATTACTAGATCTGAATAATACCTCAAATCTCCTTTTGATCCCTTTGAAACTCGCTAATCCCTTTCTCAAATCTTCTGGTAAAATCCCCAAATCCAAGGCAATACTAATAGCTATCACAGCATTTTCTACATTATGGATACCGGGAAGAGGTGTTACTAAATCAAAAATTTGATACTCGGGACTGATATAATTGAAGACAAACTGTCCATCAATTACTCGTAGGTTTTCCCATTTTGCATCTTCCGAATTGGCACCATACACCTTTAGTGAATTAAATCCATAAAAAGGAGCGGCATAATCTTCGTGCACCCATAAAGCTCCATGTTGCGTTGCCTTTTCAGCAAAAACTAAATAACCCTCCTCTAACATACGCTTAGCATCCCCATAAATATCCAGATGATCTGAATCGGTCGAAAGAATAACCGCGATATCCGGAGACAAATGCAAAAAAGAACGGTCAAATTCATCTGCTTCAACTACCATCCAATCGCTATTACCAAATACGAAGTTGGATTCAAAATCCATTCCAATACCGCCCAAAAAGGCGGTGACCTGCAAGCCCCCAGACCGAAGCAAATGGGTCAATAAAGTGGAGGTGGTGGTCTTTCCATGAGTTCCACCTATTGCAATAGTTTTTCTTTGTTGGCTGATTAGGCCAAGAACTTTTGCCCTCTTCATGACCTTTTCCGGAGCTATTTTTAAAAAATACTGCAATTCTAAGTGATTAGAAGGAACAGCAGGCGTGATAATGACCAAATCTGGATTTTGAGGGCAAAGGTTTAAATCCTCCGAATAGTGTATGGCTATCCCTTCTTGCTCTAATTGACGAGTCAGTTCAGTTGAAGTTTTATCATATCCAGCTACCTCAGCTCCCATATAATTGAAATATCGAGCCAATGCACTCATGCCAATTCCTCCAATTCCAATCAAATAAACTGATTTAAACTCTTCCATTGCTGTTTACATTATTTAAAACTTTCATAATATCCTCAACTATATAGCTACTGGCATCTCGATGTGGTTGAGCTTTTAATTGCTCCACCATTCCTTTTATTGCATAATCATCCTGAACCAATGAAACTATAGCTGGAATTAACTTTTCTCCAGCCTCCCCATCCGGAATCCACTTACCACCTCCCATTTTCTCCATAGCTTTAGCATTGGCCGTTTGGTGATCTGCAGCTACATTGGGGGAAGGAACCAAAATACAAGGTTGGTTAACCCAAGCCAATTCCGCAATGGTTAAAGCACCTGCCCTACCAACCACCAAATCTGCAGCCGCATAAGCCATTTCCATTCGGTCAATAAAAGGAAGGATGCTTACATTCTCAAGATTTAAGGTGTTATTTTTTTGATACTCTGAATAATACTGTGATCCCACCTGCCACAGCCAATAGACTTCTTCTGTAAGTGCATTGCCAGATATTCCTTCAGCAATCGCCTTATTAATAGAAGCTGCACCCAAACTTCCACCTATTACTAGCACTACCTTCTTATTCCCTTCAATTTTAAAAAACTTTCGGGCCTCCTCTTTAGTGGGTAAGGATTCCCGAAAAACTGCTCTTACCGGATTACCTGAAAGAACAATTTTATCCTTCGGAAAAAAAGACTCCATTTGCCGATAGGCGACAAAAATTTTTTTAGCCTTATTCTTCAATAATCGATTGGTAATTCCTGGGTAAGCGTTTTGCTCTTGGAGAAAAATAGGAATCCTAAGCCAGCTGCAAACTGCCAAGACAGGTCCACTGGCAAAACCACCCACGCCAATAGCAAAATCCGGTTGGAACTTCAGAACAATCCAAAAGGAATGCAGCAAACTAACTAATAATTTGATGGGAAATGCGATATTCCTTGCGGTAAGTTTGCGGTGAAACCCACTGATCCACAATCCCTTAATCGGATACCCCGCCAGGGGAACTTTCTGCATCTCCAACTTGTCTCGGGCGCCGACAAATAAAATTTTGGCATCCGGAAGAACGCGTTGGAAGGCATCTGCTATTGCGATAGCGGGAAATACATGACCTCCCGTTCCTCCTCCACTGATAAGTATTTTACTGATTTTTGGCATATCCCTGAACAGATTTGAGAGATTCGATAAACTTACTAACGCTGAGGATAATGCCAAATGATATACTGGTAAATAGAACGGAGGTTCCCCCCATACTAATTAAAGGAAGGGTTACCCCTGTAACCGGAACCAAATGAACGGAAACGGCAATATTGGCAAAGGCCTGAACAATCATGCTCATTGCCAATCCAAATGCTAACATAGCTCCAAATGCCTTGGGGCTTTTGGTGACCAATCGGGTGACTCGGATGAAAAGAATTAAGTACAAAATAATAACGGTGAAACCTCCTACCAATCCATATTCTTCACAAATAATCGCATAGATGAAATCCGAATAAGGAGCGGGCAAATAATTCCTCTGTATGCTGTTGCCCGGTCCCATGCCAATCCATTCTCCGCTGGCAATGGCAATTTTAGATTGACGGACTTGATACCCCCCTTCGGGATTGGTAATAAAATCATTCATCCTACTTACCCAAGTTTCCAATCGAATTGCCTCAGGAAAAAATTGTCCCAATATGATTAAAAAAGAAAACATGACCACTCCTAACATCAAAAGTAGAATCAAATACTTCGTGGATACCCTCCCCACAAACATCATTAAAAAAGAAGTAAAAAAGAGAAGTAGTGCACTTGATAAATCTGCAGGAGCAATCAGACCACAAACAATGATTATGGGTAAAATAATAGGAATAAATGCGCTGTTGAAATCCTTAATTATATCTTGCTTAGCGGATATGGCTTTGGCCACGTAAATGATCAGCGCTAACTTAGCAAAATCAGAGCTTTGAAAGGTAACACCCACCCAGGGAAGAGAAATCCACCTCCTGGCGTCATTGTACTCGGCACCAAACAAAATCGTATAGATTAATAGTGGAATACTAATCAATAAAAGAAGAGGGGCAGATTTAGAAAAAGTCATGTAGTGAAGCAGGTGAACGATATAGGTAATCAATATCCCCAATCCTAAAATCAAGCCATGCTTGATCAAAAAAGACTCTGTATTGCCCCCAGTTTCTTTGTATGCTAATGTTCCAGTTGCGCTGTAAACAGCTAGTAGGGAAAACAGGCCTAAAATTACCATAACCGTCCAGATAACCCGATCTCCGTATAAAGCATTTACTAATTTATTGGTCAGGGTATTTGTATTCATAATTTATTTACTGCTTTTTCAAATAATTCTCCCCTTTGTTCAAAGTTTTTAAATCGATCAAAACTTGCGCATGCTGGGGCTAATAAAACGGTGTCATTTTTACTTCCTATTGTTGCAGCGAGTTGGACAGCTTCATCCATAGTTTCAGCTTCTCGTTTGATGATTTCATATTGTTCAAAAGCACTCCAGAGTTTGCTGTTTTCCCGACCAATACCTATAATTGCTTTGACCTGATCCATAACTGGATATAGCGTACTGTAATCATTTCCCTTATCTACCCCACCAGCAATCCAGATTATAGGGGTATGAAGCGCCCCCAAGGCATAATATGTAGCGTCGATATTGGTTGCTTTACTATCATTGATATAGGTTACTCCATTTATTTTCTTGATGGTTTGCATTCGATGCGGTAAGCCTTCGAATGTATCCAGCCCTTTTTGAATCAAAGAAGGATCTATATTTAAGTGTAGTGCTATGGCTATCGCAAATGAAGCATTATGAGCATTATGCTGACCTAGCAATGCGGAATTTCGCAACCTAAAGGAATACGATCCGATGGTTAAATGATTATTGGAGGTAACTGATGGAACAGCAATTCCAATTTTTTTCACAGCGGAGTCCACTAATGCCAATCCCCTGTCAATCCATTCGTCATCAGAATGGAATAGAAACACATCTCCTTCATTTTGATTTTTAAAAATCTGAAATTTGGCCTTTGCGTACTGTTCCATAGATCCATTATAGCGATCTAAGTGATCAGGAGTTATATTCAGTAGGGCAGCAATTTTTGGTTTAAAAGTTGGGCAATCTTCTAATTGAAAACTACTGACTTCCAAGACGAAATAATCTGGGGTTGCATTTGCTACTAAGCCAGCAAAACTAGTACCGATGTTGCCTCCCAATTCTGCCCTCATTCCTGCAGTTTGCAGCAAATGCCAGGTCAATTTAGTGGTAGTGGATTTACCATTGGTTCCAGTAATGGCGATGATGGGTAGCTGGGTATGTCTAGCCCCAAATTCAATTTCTGAAATAACGGGAATGCCAGATTTATGAAAGTGTTGTATCCATTGATTCGAAGGTGAAATTCCTGGACTTTTAACAACTAAATCCACTTCTTCTAAGATATGAGGTGAATGGCCATTTTCTTCAAATGGAATCCCCATTTCTTCAAGTTCTTTTTGATAATTTGCTCGGATACCACCACTATCCGAAAGAAAAACCCAATAGCCCAGTTTGCGGGCCAAAATAGCCGCACCTACCCCACTTTCCCCACCTCCAATTACTGCAATTTTTTGCCCCTTCATTTCCATTATCTGATTTTTAAAGTAATAATGGTTAAGACGGCCAATAAAATTCCTATAATCCAAAAACGAGTAACAATGGTGACTTCATGCCATCCCTTTTTTTGATAATGATGGTGAAGAGGAGACATTAGGAAAACTCTTTTACCTGTCCCATATTTTCGTTTAGTATATTTGAAATACGCCACTTGAATCATAACGGAAAGGGTCTCCATGAAAAATACGCCGCATAAAATTGGAATCAATAACTCCTTCCTGAGCAGAATAGCTAGGGCTGCAATTATTCCTCCAAGAGTTAGACTACCCGTATCGCCCATAAATACTTTAGCGGGATAGGTATTATGCCATAAAAATCCAATACAAGCCCCGATGAAAGCTGCTGAAAAAACTACCAGCTCACCGGTACCTGGCAGGTGGAGGATATTAAGGTAATTAGCGGTAATAGCATTGCCCGACAAATAGGCAAAAATTCCAAGCACCACCCCAATGATACCTCCTATTCCCGTTGCCAATCCATCCAAACCATCTGTTAGATTAGAGGCATTTGAAACGGCTGTTACAATAAAAATAACCAGCGGAATAAATAAAATCCACGCCAGTTTATCAGATGACGGAGCCTTACTCCACAATCTTCCGTAATCTAACCGATTTTCCTTGATGAATGGGACGTTAGTCAGATTGGTTTTATAATTGGCTCTTTCCGAAGGCTCCATTTCAGCAGCTGGGATTTCCCACTTTTCTAATCCTAAATCAACAGCAGTAGTTTTATCCAGTCTCACATAAATATCCTCATGGACCAACATGGTTATGGAGATAATCAATCCAAGGATAACTTGTCCGATGACCTTAAACCAACCCTTGAGTCCTTCCTTGTTTTTCCGAAAAATTTTTATGTAATCATCTATGAAACCAATAAGCGCAGTCCACAAGGTGGCGATAATCATGATGATTAGATAAATATTAGAAAGGTCAGCTATTAAAAAAACAGGAATCAAAATAGCGAGTACGATGATTAAGCCACCCATAGTTGGGGTTCCTTCTTTCTTTTTTTGCCCTTCTAACCCAAGCTCCCTCACCGTCTCCCCTACCTGCTTTCTTTTGAGAAAAGCTATAATTCGGCCACCAAAAACAATGGAAATAATCAAGGATAAGATGATGGCTAGACCCGCTCTGAAGGTAATAAAATCAACTAATCCAGCACCGGGCAGGTGTCCGTAGTTATTCTCCAACCATTTTATTATCTGTACTATCATCTTTTTATCCTATAGCTGCCAGAGCGTTAGTTAATTCAATCTTATCATCAAATTCTCGTCTTTCTCCCTTGATTTCTTGATAATTCTCGTGGCCTTTCCCGGCTACTACAACTATATCTCCAGGATGGGCTAGTTTTACAGCGGTTTGAATAGCCGCTCTCCTGTCTTCAATTCGAAGCACTTTTTGAAGATCAGTTGGACTCAACTCACTTTCCATTTCGTCTATAATATTGCCAATCTCTTCTGATCGGGGATTATCTGCGGTAAAAATGGTAAGGTCTGACCATTGAATGGCTATTTTCCCCATGAGGGGCCTTTTACCTTTATCCCTGTCTCCACCGCAACCCACTACGAGAATCAGTCTGGCATTTTTTTCCCGAAGGGGCCCTAAGACTTCTAATAATTTTTCGAGTGCGTCAGGGGTATGAGCGTAATCGACCACTCCAATCACCGCCTTGTTGGGAGACATACAGGTATCTAGGCGACCTTTAGGGGCTTTAAGCAAGCTGAGATGAGTAAGAATTTCTTCTCTATTATCGTGTAATTGTAAAGCAATGGCATAGACTGCCAGCAAATTAGAAGCATTGAAAGCCCCATACATGGGTACGTGAATAGAAGCCCCTTCCAAATCCAGCTCCAGACCTACCATTGAATTAGAAAGAATTCTTCCTTTGTAATCTGAAACCGCCTGTAAGCTGTAGGTACTCACAACAGCTTTTGTGTTTTGAACCATTACTTTAGCGTGCTTATCATCAGCATTCACCATAGCGAAGGAACCTTTGGGAAGGTCGTCAAACAAAAGTTTTTTAGCCTTGATGTATTCGTTAAAAGTTCCATGGTAATCCAAATGGTCTCTTGTAATATTGGTGAAAACCGCTCCCGCGAAATGGAGGCCAAAAGTTCGCTTTTGGACCAGGGCATGAGAGCTCACTTCCATAAAAGCATATTGGCAGCCTGCATCTACCATTTTCGAAAGCAATTGATTGAGGGTCAAGCTATCAGGAGTAGTATAGAAACTAGGTAAAAGTTGGTGGTCTATTTTATTTTCGATAGTCGAAAGTAAACCAGTTTTGAAACCAAGAGAGGTGAATAATTGGTGTAAAAGCGTTACCAAGGTGGATTTGCCATTGGTTCCTGTTACACCAATGAGGGTTAATTTTTTACTGGGTTGATCGTACCAAATTCCCGCTGTATGGGCCAAGCACGCTCTGGTGTCTTTTACCTGAATATAGGTCACCTGATCTTGAATATGATTGGGTATCTGCTCTACTACCACAGCCCTGCATCCCAAATTAATAACGTCATCCAGATATTGGTGTCCATCAGTTTTTATACCAGGTATAGCAAAAAATAAACTGTTGGCATTCGCTTTTCTAGAATCAAAGCAAAGGTTAGCTACCGCAATATCCAAAGGCCCTATCGTATTTTGTATAGGCCAATTTTGTAATATTTGCGATACCTGATATTCCTCTTGCATGTGCTATCTTAGGTAAAGGGTTACTTTTTGTCCATTGATGCGAGTTCCTGGCAAAATACTTTGTCTTAGGACTTTACCGCTTCCTCTGACAATGGTCTTTAACCCTCTATTTTCCAATAAATAAATGGCATCTCTTAAGCCCATGCCTCTTACATCTGGCACTAAATCATCTGGAATACTCTGATGCTGTAAAGAAATACCATCGAAAGTTGGTTTCACTTTAGCTACCTGTGCGGGTGGATTAGACGGCGTAGTCATCTGTAATCGTTCCGCAATAACCGTGAAATCCTGAGCCATTCCAATTGAGGATTCGTCAAATGTCGCTGCAGCGAATACCGCTTTAGGCTTGGCATTAAGGACTTCATTGAGTTCCATTCTGGATGAAAAAGCTTGAACAGCAATTTCTCGGAAAACCGGTCCAGCGACATCAGATCCGTAGTATCCACCCTTACTGGGATTATTGATGACTACCATACAGGTGTACTTAGGTTGGTCTGCCGGGAAATATCCTACGAATGAAGCTTGATACCCTCCAATTAAAGTCTCGTTGGAAACTTTCCTATAATTGATTTGGGAGGTTCCAGTTTTTCCGGCAAAGGAAAATTGAGGATGTTGTAAAGACTTGGCAGTTCCATTTTTAACCACTCCTTCTAATAAATCCTTAGCCTTTTCCAAAGTGGATGGTGAAGCGATTTTGGATTTCAAAATTTGAGGAGTAAACTTTTCCTTTGGAATTCCATTGCTTTGGATTTCACTGACCAAATAGGGTTGCATGTAATTTCCATTATTAGCGATGGCATTATAAAAAGACGCGATTTGCAAAGGTGTCAATCTCAATTCGTATCCTATAGACATCCAAGGAAGAGTGATGCCGCTCCATTGATCTTCTTTACTGTTGGGGATTTTGATGTAAGGATTTGCTTCGCCCATAATCTTAATCCCCGTAGGCTGGTCCAATCTAAATTGCTGCAACCGCTTAATAAATTTTTCAGGTTGATTCTGATAGTACTTGGAAACCAGTTTGGCTACCCCCACATTAGATGATTTTTCAAAAACTGAGCGAACAGATACCATCTGAGTCTTACCCCCGCGAGGACTAGAGTCTTTTAAAATTTCATCGTAAAATTTGGTGACTCCCCCTTCTATGTCAATAGAATCATTAAGAATGACATAGCCATCTTCAAGCAATGCCATCAAAGAGGCTAATTTAAAAGTAGAACCAGGTTCAATGCCGGTTCCTATGGCATAGTTGTAGGTTTCAAGATAGGTGTGCTCATACGCACCTAAATTTGAAATGGCTTTAATAGAGCCAGTAGAGACCTCCATGATAATGGCAGTACCCCAGGTAGCATCGTGTTTTTTCATAGCCTTTAATAAGGCCTGTTGTGTGATGTCCTGTAGATTAATATCAATGGTCGTTTGGATATCTAATCCGCTTTTTGGGTGGATCTGCGCAAGGTCTTCTACCGGCATCCAAATTTCTTTTCCTACTTGAAACATTAATTGTTGACCAGGCTGACCGCCCAGTTCACTATCATAATATCCTTCTAATCCAATGGGAAGTGCTTCATCTCTGACATAACCTATGGTCCTTTGTGCCAAAAGCCCAAAGGGTCGCTTCCTTTCGCTTCTTTTTTCAATAATAAAACCTCCGCGAAACCGTCCGAGCCTAAACAGGGGGAATTCTGTAAAAAGATCCTTTTCAGCAAATGAAATGTTCTTTTTAATCAAAATGTGTCGGTCGGACGATTTCCGAAGGGCGTCAAGTATCAGTAAGTAGTCCTCTTTTGTTTTTTTAGTATCAGCATACTTGGATAGATAATACGCAAGCGAATCCTTATTGCGGTCAAAATCTTCATCTTTCGGAGCCAAAGGATCAAAGTAAACATCATAATACGGAATAGAGGTGGCCAATAAGCTACCGTCTGCTGCATAGATATTACCTCTCTCCGCCTCTATTGGCCGATATTCCAAATATTTTTCTGCTTTCTCTCTCCATTTTTCTCCTTCGACTATGGCTAAAAAAAAGGTTTTGTACACGAGTAGCCCTGCCATTGGTAGTACCAACAAACCCAGAACAAAATAGACCCTGAACAAAATTTCCTTTTTGATATCCATTATCGCTATTCCTTATCAATTGAGCCTTACTTCCCACTATTCCTTATTCTTCCTATTTATTGTTCCTTTATTACTTCAAAAATTTTAGGTTGAGCACCTTCGGGAGTCAAACCTAATGGAGCGACTTTCTTCACTACCTCAGAATACTGACTCTCCATCATCACCTCAGATTTTAACGACAAATAAGTCCATCTGACCTCCTTCAATTCCTTTTGCAATTCTTGAATATCTCTAATCTTCTTTTCAGAACTGTGAGAATTACCAATGTATAGAGCAGCCAAAAAACCCAAAAACAAAATGTATTTAAGGTTTTGTGCAATGACCTCTGTTCCTAAGTTTTTCTTAGGAATACTATCCTGTAAGCTGTGCTTCGGCGGTTCAACTATTTTAACCATCGTTTTCTATTTTTTCAGCTACTCGCATTTTGGCGCTCCGAGCCCTTGAATTACGGGTAATTTCACTTTCATCAGGAACAATAACCTTTGCATTAATTGCTTGAAGGGAATTTTTCACCCTACCAAATTCGTCTTTCAAAAGCTCTCCCCTCACATTTCCTGATCTTATCAAATTCTTTACCATTCGGTCTTCCAAAGAATGGTATGAAATGACCACCAGCCTACCTCCCGGTTTTAAAACTTCCACCACTTGTTCCAAAAATTCTTTTAAAGAATCCATTTCTTCATTGACATAAATGCGAAGTGCCTGAAAAACTTGGGCAAAATACCTGGCTTGATTGCCTCTATAAGTGTGCTCCAAAATAGCGGTTAAATCCTCTACACGCTCAAATGGGTACTGACTCCTCCTTTGCAAAATTCGCTCCGCCAAAGTTTTAGCATTCCTCACCTCTCCATATTCACTAAAGATTTGCTGAAGTTCTCCAGCCGATAATTCATTTAAAACCTCTCCTGCAGTCTTCCCCCCCCTTTGGTTCATCCTCATATCTAAAGGTCCTTGCATTCTGTGTGAAAACCCCCTCACATCTGTATCAAACTGATAGGATGAAACGCCTAAATCAGCTAAAATCCCATCAACTTGTTGAA
Organism: uncultured Saprospiraceae bacterium; assembly: GCA_964410725.1. Lineage (GTDB taxonomy): Bacteria > Bacteroidota > Bacteroidia > Chitinophagales > Saprospiraceae > CALAZP01. The sequence continues at coordinate 5,826 of CAYPID010000004.1, read as the reverse complement.
CCCCGTAATACCTTAAAAATCGATTCATGTACCGATAATTGTGCGCAATCAGTGTAAACCGATTGTCTTCAAAGGTATTTTGATGCGCATCTTGGTCCCGATCAATTCCAAACAAATGACCACTTTCTCCCAGTCTTTTCAAAATCAAACTGCTGTGCCCTCCTCCACCAAATGTGGCATCCACATAAATCCCATTGGGTCGAATATTGAGCATTTCAATGGACTCTGGTCCCAAAACAGGAATATGGTAGTCCTTATTCATCTCCCAACAAGTTGGTTTTCGAAGACCCTAATAATTCTTCTGCTAAATCAGCAAAATTATCAGGCTCATTATCCAGCATATTATCATACTGGTCCTTTGACCAGATTTCAATAGAATCATTGAAAGCAGATAACACCACATCTTTATCAATCCCCGCATAATCCAATAATCCCTTCGTCAACAAAATACGATCTGCCGCATCCATGGTTATCTTTGAGGCTCCTCTATAGAAATACCTCACAAACTCTCGCTCCTTCCTTCCATAAGTATTCAATTGGTTGATTTTTTTGCTGATTTCTTCCCAAACTTCTATGGGATAAAGCATCAGACAATTCTCAAAACCCCTATTGATTACAAAAGTATAGCTCTCTCGCTCCCCCAATTGGCCTATTAAACCCGATGGAAGTCTCATTCTTCCTTTAGGATCAATTTTACAATCGTATTCGCCTAACAGTTGAAGCGCCACTACTTACACATATTTAATTACTCAAATGTATATGTTTCTGACACATTTTACCACAAATTCCCACTTTTTTTTCAAAGTAGCAAAAAAAAACATTCCCAAATGGGAATGCCATGGATTGGTCAAGCCGGTAAAATACCTCAGCTGAACCCTATAGAATATCAGAAAATTTTAGTGATAGTACCCGACTAAGGCTTTTAATCTCATTTTGAGTACCCCGAAAATAGCTTCCTTTACGATTCCTCCGCTCATTTTGCTTGCCCCTTCAATTCTGTCGGTGAATGTAATCGGAACTTCAACTATGGAGAAACCCTTTTGCCGTGCAGCATATTTCATCTCTATCTGAAAAGCGTAGCCGACAAATTGTATTTTGTCTAAATCAATGGTGCTTAGAACTTCTCGGGTATAACATACAAATCCAGCAGTGGGATCCATTACTGGCATCCAGGTAATTAACCGAACGTAAAAACTTGCTCCTTTTGAAAGGAAGATGCGGTCGAATGGCCAATTTTCTAATTTACCTCCTTTCACATACCTGGACCCAACCGCTAAGTCCCCGCCTGATTGACAAGCTTCGTAAAGTCGAACTAAATCTTTGGGATTGTGCGAAAAATCAGCATCCATTTCAAAAAAATGAGAATAGTCACGCTCCAAACCCCATTTAAAGCCTGCAATATAGGCAGTCCCCAAGCCAAGCTTGCCTTTTCGTTTGAGTAAATGGAGCTGGTTGGGGTGGTTTTCCATCAATCCACTTACAATATCAGCGGTTCCATCTGGAGAACCATCATCAATAACTAGAATCTCGAATCTCACGGGTAAAGAAAAAACTGCAGCTATGATTTTTGCAATATTTTCTTTCTCGTTATAGGTGGGTATAATTACCAGTAGCTTATCCAAAGTTTAACATTAAGGGTTTTTCGAGGAAATAAATATAGTAATAATATTACTATACCAAATCTTCGTCTCTCCATTTCTTGTGTGCCTCCCGTTTTAAGACAAGGGTATCCTCTTCCCCTTCCAAATCTGTTTCACTTGGAAGTTGTCCGGAAATTTTCACAGGTTTTCGAGGTTCTTCCTGGATATCCGAGTATCTAGTTTGCCTCCCCATTCCTGGAAATCCATATACATCTAAATAATGAAACGCAATACCCACCGACCAACCTAAAACGGGAAATTTAAACCACCAAGTACTGGGTGAGGTAAACATATTCAGTAGGAATAAGAAAAATGAGACGATGATAAAAGCGCCCAAATGCTGTTTGAATTCCTCCTCACACTTTTGCTTACTCTTTTTCATGGTTTCGTTAGTTATTTGATTCTTGGTACACAAAATGTCGAATTACCCCTCCTCCCCAAGCAGCCAAAGCGGCAGTGATGCCTCCCAGTAGTCCTGTGATTACCAAAAGCAAAATAGGAGGATGAATAGCAAATAGTTGCGCCATTCGGGTACTTAATATTTGCTGATTTTGAATATCTAACACTCCCGCATAAATCATCCAATACAGGTTAACTATAGCAAATGAACCTATAACTTTGTGAATGATTTTACCTTCGGTAAAAATGGCCCATATCATAGTAATTAGGGGCATGGCTAACCAAGGGGTAAACCAAGAAAATACGGTAATAGGTACTAATAGTAAAATCCAATTCTTCATTTTATTCGAAATTAAAGCTCATAAATGAGAATTGGGCAGCTTCCTCCGCACTGGAATATAGGTTCAATGGATAATATTTCCCCTCCACCCAATTTTGAATTTGAAAATCATAAAAAGGGCTTCCAGGGTTGCCTGATTGACCTCCTGGATAAACCCCAAAAGCCTTGGGCTTTGGGCCTAATTCAACAATCATCCGCCATGATGGCCCATGTCCCTTTTTAATCGCATTAAGGGCATCTGCAAATCCCCCAACATTGAGTAATTCTGAGCCTAAAGGGGCAATCCTACCTAAATGTTGAATCTGAGTACCCTTGTATTCCTCCCAACTGACAGGCGCACTTATTTCAGCTGCCATCTCCAAAAAGGAGGCCGTAACCAAATCTTGGGCAGACTCTAATTCTGTTGTTGCCACTCGATCAAAAATAGGATCAGAAGGCTGATTTTGTAACAAATCAATCAAAACCCAATTTTCTGGCATCAAAAAAGAACCTTGGTTTTCTGAATTTTCCAACTCATCAAATGTCCATCGATAGGTCTTATTCATCCATTCCAGAAAATATACCGGCGCAGATTCTTTGGCTTCAAACGAATAGGACCATTCCTTTAACTGAGCGAATATATTTTTTTCATTTTCAGTTTGAAGCGCATGGCCATCCAATAACGATAAAAGTGCTGGCAATCCTTCCTCTGCATAGATACTATAATTATCATTTTGGATTTTCATGAAATCCTCTACTCCTAACGATTCTTCCCTGCTTAGAATTCGATTGATATATCTGCCTCGGTAGTCATCAAACCCGCCATTGTAATAATAGGGATAAGCTGGATCGGTGGAATGTTGGTTGGCAGAGGCAACATATTGACTGGGCGGATTATGAGAATAGGGTAAGGATTCAAAGGGGATGAATCCCTTCCAACCATTAGTACTCTTGTCGCCAGGAGATATTAATCTGCCTTGTCCTCTTTCCTTAATAGGTAATTTGCCAGTAACCGTTAATGCTATGTCACCTTGATTAGATGCGTACAAAAAATTTTGAGCAGGCCTACTAAATCCACGGATGGCTTCTCGGTAATCTTCGTAACCTTTATTTTTCATCATCCTGATAAAAGCGCCTATTTCATAAAATGGTCTTTCCTCTAATGGTTGATGAGAAAGCCAATGCATAGCTAAATCCTTATCGAAAGCCTTTTCATCAAAAGAAACAACAGGGCCCCACTTGGTGACCTTGATCGTTTCCTCTACAGGGATTTTTCGCCCCTTTACTACAATTTCTTCAATAATGTTTTCGACAGGCACCCATTCACCATCTAACCAATAAGCATTCTTATTTTCATCTTGCCAAGTAATCTCATACCAATCTAAAACATCTTGACCGACATTGGTTAATCCCCAGGCTGATTGTTCATTGAAACCGATTACAATTCCTGGGAGGCCAGGCAAACTAGCCCCATACGCATTGATTTCAGGAGTTTGAATCTGTGTTTCCATCCAAATAGCGGGAAGCGTTAAAAATAGATGTGGATCATTGGCCAATATGGGATAACCGGATTTAGATTTCTGACCACTAATTGCCCAATTATTGCTTCCATTAGCCAACGGAGGCTGGGCTAAAAAGGCCGTTTGACTATCGTATATTTTACCTTGAGGAGGCGACAAACTGACAGATTCGGAATTCAGATTTGTTGTCTTGGGTTCCTCTTTTACTTCTAACATGGCGTAATCCAAAGCCGGCTCACTAATAACAGGAACTTGTTTGGGATTCCACTCTGGAAAAAGTTTGGAGAAATTCTCTGATCCCAAAAGTTGGAAACTATTAGTGGCCTTGATATCGCTGTGTTGAAAATTTAAAGATTCTACCATGGACATAAAAAACAAGACTGATTTTAATGGAGTCCATGGAGTAGGTTCATAATCCAAGAGCTTGAATTCCAGCGGGTATTGAGCTGGGGTTAATTGATTAATATACGCATTAACTCCATTGGTGTAGGCTTCAATAGCAGACCACTCCTCCCCTGATTTTTTCCAAACTTCCATATTGGTTTTCGCGGCGGCAATCATTCTTTTTTTGCGCTGTCCAATGTCTATAGAAAGGGTTCTTTCTCCTAAAATTTCAGACAGGGTACCCCCAGCTGATCTTACAGAAATATCCATTTGCCAGAGCCTAAGCATCGCTTCGATGTATCCTTGAAGGTAGAAAGCCTCATTATTGGTAGGTGCAAAAATATGCGGAACCATCCTCTCATCGAAAATCACTTTTCCCTTGGCTTGTAGCCCCTTTAGGTCTATCTCCTTCCCAGAAACTCTCTCCACCTTTTCGGCCTGTTGCCAGAACCCGGAAAAGGGATTGAGTATTTTGCCGATAGGCGGAATAGATAACCCAAAAAAACTTGGATTGAGGAGAAAACTCAACCAGAGGGCATTGATTCCAAGACTGGTAATTAATTTTATGAATTTCATGGCTCTATTGTTAAAGACAGGTATCAATATAGTGAAATCTAAAATGAGACGGTCATAAAGTTGAAAAAAATCTATCGGGTAAAAACAAATTGGGCTTCGCTAGAAAGTTCCTCGTTAAAAAGGTAGTTTTCCGCACTAAATGCCTTCAAATCCTCTACATTAGTTATTCTTTGGGTCACTATATGATGGGCCATCAAACCCCTGGCTTTTTTAGCATTGAAAGAGATAAAAGTCAGTTTGCCATCTCTTTCTTCCTGAAATTGAAAATGAACAACTTTACCTTTAATAGCTTTAAAATTAATGGCCTTTGCATATTCTTGAGAGGCCAAATTTACCACCAATGGGGTTTCAGTTTCATCTAGTTCTGACTGCAATTTTTTAGTCAGTTTATTACCCCAAAATTTATACAAATTATTACCCTTTGAATTTTCAAGTCCAATTCCCATCTCGAGGCGATAGGGCATCATCAAATCTAATGGTCGAAGTATCCCGTACAGACCAGATAAAATTCTAATATGGTTTTGAGCAAAATTTAAATCTTCGAGATTCCAATCTGATGCTTGAAGCCCTGTATAAACATCTCCTTTGAATGCCAAAACCGCTTGTTTGGAGTTTTCAAGACTAAACTCCGGATCGAATTCTCGATATCGCTGCACATTCAGTGTAGCTATTTTTTCACTGACATCCATGAGCGACCTTAATTCATCAACCTTTTTCTTTTTCATTATACTAACCAATTGCTTGGTTTCAGTCATAAACTGAGGCTGGGTGAAAGGAACTTCATTGCTATTTTTATCAAAATCAAGGGTTTTAGAAGGTGAAAGCAGCACAATCATCTCGTTCAAGTTTTAATTAGGCTTTTATAGGATTTTAAAAAATTATTAGGGTTAAAAAAATAAAAAACAGTTTTTTATTGGTTTATTAGGAGTAAACTCCTATTATTGTTTTATAAACTAAAGTAGTTTTTGTGTTTATTTGTTTGGGTTAG
>CAYPID010000003.1:0-114117 GCA_964410725.1 uncultured Saprospiraceae bacterium | reverse complement strand
TACTTCTTGAATTTCCCGATGTTGAAAAATTGACAGATAAATTGGCATATACCAACCCCAATGAGAAAAAATTGGCAACTAAAGGAGAAAACAAATTTGGCCCAAAAACTAAAGATCTAGTTCACTTCCTAAATTCCGAGCCTTTTTTAAATTTTCTACAAATTATAACAGGAATTAAAGAGACCCTAATTCCAGATCCTTATTTTGAAGGAGGAGGATTCCATGAAATAAAACCAGGAGGATTCCTAAAATTACACGTTGATTTTCATCGCCATAGAAAAATGGTCCTTGATAGGAGACTGAACCTATTTGATTTATCTTAACCAAAATTGGGAAGAAAGCTTTGGAGGGCACTTTGAACTTTGGGAACAAGATATGTCCAATAGTGTTACAAAAATATTACTAATATTCAACCGAATAGCCCTATTTACTACATCTGGAGATTCCTGGCATGGGCATCCAGATCCTTTGAATTGTCCAACAGGAATGAGCAGAAAATCTCTAGCGCTTTATTACTATACCAATGGAAGACCAGAAAATGAACTTAAAAAACGAGATTCCAAAAGGATTACTACCACATTTGCTGCAAGAAAAGGCCACGATAATTCAAAAATGAAAAGTTATAATTCCTTGGTCAACACCCTTAACTCTATATTACCACGCCCAGCTATTGATTTCATTAAATCTCTTAGGAAAAAATAAAATGCCCACCAACTTTTAGCTGGTGAGCAAGATTTTTGTCTTAGGATTAAATAAGTTTTAAGCTTCTTTTACAACCTCCAACCTAAATAAAAGAAGAGCAACTAATAGGAAAACTAGAATTAACATAGTTACAGTTTTTATGGGTGTTTCATTGATTATTATCAAAATTAAGCCCATTGTACAAGGATCCCAAAGGTTTGATTCGACCTTTATAATACGGTATTGGAATTCAAGAAAACGGTATCTTTTTTATGGTTTATTTGAAGATAATGATACCGTAATTTTACTGACTAAATAAAAACAAAGGATCCCACTTAAAAAGGCTAATAATAATTTCCATCTATCATCGGAAAACCACTCCAATAAGCTTAGCAAAGGAATTAGTAAAATTGCGAAAATCATCATAATTAAATAGCGGTACAATTGATTTCCAAAAATGGATTCCCTAACCCGCCAATCATTAAAAGCAATGTAGAATCCCATGACCACTGAAAGTGCAAACATTAAAAAAACCGTGAGCAACACATTCTTATACTGTAACAAAAATCCACTCATTCTGATAGGATAACCATCCGCTTCAGCTATAGGATCCGCAATTATGAGGGTATCCGAAGTGAATTTTTCATTTATGACATCCCATAGCTCAGTATATCCATTGTCATAACCCAGCGCCCAAATTCCAACCCCCTTTAATTGGTTACTCAATGCAAAATCATACTTCTTACCCAAGGTAAACTCGTCGTCAAACCATAATTCAATGGAAGAGCTGTCTTGAAATTCTACAAAATGGTACTTAGTCATACTCGTAATATCCAACTCAGGTTGATAACTACTATTATATAAAGTCATTACTTCACGATAAGTAACCTCCTTGTCAAAAGTTGTTTCATACAAGCCATTATCTCCTAATTCACCAGTCCATTTTGAACCAAAATAGGGGAGCGCAAGAATAGTTTTTGAAGCATCAATCCCCTCGTCAAGGTAGTACTCTACTGTCTTCTGTAATGAATTACCATTGGTCTCTACAGTTCTCAATGGCGCAACAGCTCCATTAGATCTTCCATTTCCTTGATAGTTGTACCCCATAATTACCAATAAATCCACTTGTCTCTGCAATGCCCTAATTTCAAATGAGTTTCGGTTACTTTGAGCAGGTAGCGTAAGAGATATGAAAGGGGTAGATTGGTCGAGCTTCAAGCTCAAAGATTGTCTTAATTGCTCTACAAAACTCACAAAAGCCCATCGATCCCGATATGAAATGCCCTCAAAATTTAAATCTACCCCATCTGCATGCCTTAAATTGACCAAACTAGCTATAGAATCTGCCAAAATATTCCATGCCTCTGGATTGTTTAGAAATTGCTCATTTTGCAATACCCCGTGACTGGCAACACTCAACAAAATTCTAGTCTGATTAGCCTGAGCAGAATCGATCATAGCCGTAGTCTTCCATTCTTCAATTTGCTGAGGGTTCTGATAACTTCCAGTAACCGGATCTACTTTATAGGCAAAATAAGAAAGCGTACTTAACAATTTAAAGGGATAACTTTTCCAAGCTTCCCCCATCCAATAAGGATGCCATCCGAATACCTCATAATTCAAATTGAGTTGCCTAACCCGCTCACTTTGAACATAATAAACTTGCTGAACAGAGTCCCAATAAAAATTATTGGAAGCTATTAAGTCTTTTTCCGAAGGATTTAAAAAATCGTATAAATATCCATAAGTGTTAAGCATGTTTTTCTGCTCCATGGGCTCCAATTCTTCCATAATTTCCTGGTTGCTCATAGAATCTGTAGCACTTTGAGCCCCAAAAAGCCTGCCAATACTGGTAAAATCCCTATTGACTGTCCGAATTTGTGATTTGGTGCGCCTTGCACTTCTTTTTAAAGTATAATAGTCCTTAAAATCACATCCCAAAATAGAAAGTGCTGCTAAAACTATTATAGATATTCGATATGCTTTCATTTGATCGTGATTTCGTAGTATTCGTTAACAATTGGCACCTCAATTTCTCCTTCATCCTCCTTCTTGTTAATGACCATCCCAGTAATTTTTAGCCCTACGTAATAATCATACAAATTAGACTGATTAATACAAGTGAAAAATACCCCTTCGGGAAAAGAAGCATTCACAAAACCATAATTTCCCCCTGGGTCTCCTTTGTAAACATCAAAGCGATTTGGGACCGATCTATTACCCTTCAAAAAAGCGTCTCCTAATGCCTTATCTTGAATGACCCAACTTACATCCAAATTATCAAGAGTAGGTAAAGCAAAAGTTTTATCGAGAGCATAGGCGGCCAACGGATCCATCCCTAATTGCTCTTGTAGATGATTTAATCTGTCTAAAGCTGCCTTGGTTTCACCAATCCAGAATATCCAACCAACTAAGTTTTCAACCACAGGTATATTTAATGCTTTTTGATATTTATTAGAGTGGGAAAGGTCTAGTTTGGAGTGAATCAACAGCTGTTCATCCAACATAGGAACAAATAAGGTATCCGATAGGTAGACAGTGCCTGGCTGTAATTCAATAATCGTGTCTCTTTTTAAAGAAACTTCCAATTCAGGTTTTTTTTTCTTAATCCATACCATCAATTGACCAGCCGCCTTTACGTAATACTTATTGGTTAAATTAATACTCACAATTCCATCCCGCTGTACTTGAAATGAAGATTCTATAGGTTCCTTTTTAGTTATATTTTTGGCCAGATAGCGAACCTCTTCCCCCTCCACCACTTCCAAGGAGAATATTTTTTTCCGCTTCCTATTCGCTAAAGAAAAATAAAAAGTATCTCCTGCATTTACATTGTATTGAAAGGATACCGGTACATTATTGCCAGGAATGACAATGTACAAATTACCCACTATCTCCTTTTGAGGTTCAGGGAAGTTTAAATTTTTTAAATATCCTGCTTCTTGGGCTGAGATAACTATGGATCCTTTTTCAGCTAAATCCGCCGTTAACTTTTGTTGATAATTTAAGATGTCTTCCTCCGATGCCGTTGCTAAATCAGTAACCTGCTTTTGACTTTTTTCCTCAGCAATTGATTTTAAATTTTGAAAATCTACCTGGGAAAAACACTTTCCAACACTTGCTATCCATAAAAACAATAAGAATCTTTTCATGTCTGGTCCTTTGAATTCAATTTCTTTTTCAATGCTCCTCTTAAAACTTCATGCTTTTGAAAAAGACGGTCCCTTTTCTTTTGGTGAATATTTTCCTCCACTAAACTAATTTGATACTCCTTTTCTATCTCTGCTATTTTCCTATTTTTAAAATGCTCTTGGTTTTGAGAATGAATCTTTTCTCTATAATTCAAGTCATATTGATGCTCCGTCTGCTGAATAAGCATTTCATAAGGTCCTTTTGAAGACATCATTTTGGTGATTATGGGGGCAATTTCCACTAAGACAAAAATCAACATTATTGCCAGAGAATAATTACCTGGTAAATTGCCTAAGGCTTGCAATCTTGCCAAAAGACCATCAGCATAGACCTCAGTTATTGCTTTTCTATCTGCAACCTTTTGATTCATTAACCGATTCCTCTCTTCGTGATAATCATCTAGCAATTGTTCTGTTTGAACCCTAAATGCTTGGTATTCCTCGTTGAACGATTCATACTTTATCCTCTTTCTTTCACACTCTGAACCTCTACCACGAATTCCGGTGCCACAGGTCCCATCACATTCACATTTATACTCCGAATAATATTGCTCCTTAAGATTGAATTTGCTTTCCAATTGATTCTGTAACTGATTGATTTGTATTTCATTATTCGCAATATCTATATCCCATCTACGGTCAATTTCATTTAATTCACTCAACTGCATCACTGTCAATTGTTTGTTAATTTCTTGCTCAAACAACTTTAGTTCAATGGGTTTAGATACTACCATTGCTATAAAAAATGCTAGAACCATTCTGGGCAAATATTGGCCAACCATTGCAAAACCCCTTTCCTTCTTTCGGACCCCGGAAACCAAAAATCGATCTAAATTAAAAATGATACTCATCCACAAAAGAGAGAAAAATATTCGTACAATCAGGTCCTCAAATACGAGGCTGAAAGCAAAAAAAGAGGAAACTAAAGCCAATAAAGTGGTAAAAAACACAGAAGCACCAATGCTCGTATATTTCAAATACTCAGTTGTTGGGCATTGGACAATCAAATTTTTTTGTACTCCTGCACAAAAAAACAGAAATCTATTAACAATATTTATTTTACTATCATTCATTATATTTTTGTTGAAACCATTTCAATAATGGCTTTCCACAAATTGAACAGGAAATGGCCGCTATTGCCTTTGGGGTCTAATTCTAAACCATCTATTTTGTCCACAATATAAAATTTAACCATTTTGGTTGTTTTTCCAAATAAATCTCTTTTGTGAAACTCGAAAAAACAATCTTGAAAAACCTCAAAATCTCTAAATCCAGTTGAAGGTAAATTTCCAATTTGAGGGGAACTTAATTTCCCAGCCATGCCACTATTCCATCTTATTCTAATTTTGTACCCGTAGGGAACTGCAAAATGGCCTTCAAAACCTTCAGGACTCCGTATTGGAATAAACTGGTTTAAATCCTCCTCAAAGATGGAAACATCTAGTCTCAAATCTTCTTCAGGAACATACTTTAGAAATAAATTCCTGGTCACTGTTCCTTTTTTGTTTCTGGCCTCTAAGGTATATACTGTATCATCCGTTATACTTATAGCCACCGAACCCGATGTCTCCACCTCACCAATATTGGGTTCGATTTTAATATAATCACCGTTTTTTACCTTCCAATTTAGATGCGTAGGCTGGTTAATTCCAATCACGTCTCTTTCCGCCCAAAAGTCGATTTCAATATCCAATTCGCTTGGAAGCAGAGGCGCCGCTGAAAAAGAAGTTCTTCTAAATATTTTCTTGTATTGTGCCAATATTTTAACCGCCTCTGCCTCAGGAATCGGCGATGAAAGTAGCACAATTGACTTGTCAATTATAGCTATCGGAAATTCCTCCTGTTCTGATACTGTTCGGTATACTAATGCGCCTTGATTCGCAAGCCTTAGTAAACAGTTCGTTTCTTCAATCGATAATTTCTCCTGAGAGTTAGAATAAAAAATCAATTCCATTGACCTTCTATTCTTTAAAAGTCGGTTAAGTACATCAAACAATACGGTAATAGAATCTACGCTAACGATTAATTGCAAATGATACCTGCAGTGTATATAAATTTCATGCTCTAACTCTTCATAAAACTCAATTCCTAGAGAATTAATCCTCATTAAATTTTTCTTGTAGTTTACCTTCAAAATTAATAAGAAACACGGTAACTCGGTTTTAATTGGCCATTTAAATATAGATTAAAGCTTTAATGTGTATATTGTTGTAAAATTGGCTATGTGCTAGTATGGAAAACTCGTCCGAAACGCAGAAAAACCCCTTTATAGGATTGCGACCTTACAAAACGGAAGAAAAGGAAATTTTTTTCGGTAGAGAAAGGCAGGTTTACGATTTGTTGACCCTGCTACAATCCAATAGGATAATCGCCTTATTGGGGCCGTCGGGTTGTGGAAAATCCTCCTTAATAACTGCTGGCCTTATCCCTGAAATCCTCGCAGGCCAAAATGGGTTGGTGGGTAAAGAGTGGGCGTACACCATATTTAGACCCGGCTCCAATCCTATTGCTAATTTTTCTCATGCTATTTCAAAAAATAATCTGCTCAATCCTTCTATTCAAGCCCCGTCAGACGAAACCTTAAGACTTGAAAATATTTTCCGAAATTCTAACAAAGGTTTTATCAATTATTATAAAGACTCTGAAATTGCCCAAAAGAAAAATTTCCTCATTGTAATAGATCAATTTGAAGATATTTTTAAATATCCACCTGAACGAGAAGGAGATATTACTTGTTTTATTGACAACCTCCTTCGGATAGACCACGAACCTAACTTAGGCGTTTATGTTATCTTTTCCTTGAGGAATGAATACCTCGGAAATTTATTTCCCTTTAGGAGGCTTCAAGAATATTTAAATGAATTTCAATATTCCATACCAAGACTGAGAAGGTCTGATATCGAAGAAATTCTTAATAAGTCCTCCAAAATTTCTGGATTTCACTTTGACAAGAATACCATTGATTATCTGCACAGAAGCTTGGGTAACGATCCTGGAAAAACCGCCCACCTCCAATACCTTTTATACCGCACTTTAATCAATAACCAACATGGTTCTTTATCCGAAACCTCCTTTGAAAATATGGGTGGATTTTCAAATTGCATGGCCCTACACCTAAATAAAAATTATATTCAACAGTCGGATGAGATTAAACTAATTATTGAAAAACTTATCAAAACGATCTCCAATATTGATGAAATGGGTGCGGTCAAAAGACCCAAAAAATTTAAAGACCTAGTTAAACTTTGTGAGTGTACCCCTAGTCAATTGGTCTCCGCAATTACTTTTTTCAACAATCCTGAACATGAATTCCTGAGTCAAATTCCTCCTGTATTCAGCAATAATGCCACTGCAAAAAACCCTTCTCTTTACAACGATGATTTAATCGATATCAACTACCCCGAATTTTTTAAAACATGGGATTTATTCCATGAATGGATTGAAACAGAAAGAGAATCTAAAGAAATGTATTTGCGCTTGGTTAGCGATGCTCAGCGACATGAAAGTGGTGCCTCCGGTTTACTTAAACCTCCTGAATTATATATTTTCCAAAAATGGTTTGAAACACAGAACCCATCTAATATTTGGGCCAATCAATATCATCCCAACTTTCAAAAAGCTATTAGTTTTCTAAACAAAAGTACTCAAGCTTTTGAAGAAGAGGTTAAAGCCAAAGAATTGGCTCAAAAAAACAAACTCGCCGTAATCAAAAAAAGATTAGTAGCAATTGCGGCGGTTTCTCTATTTGTCATTATGGTAGTATCAGGGCTTTACTATAAAGCTCACCTGGCAAAAGCGGAAGCAGAAAAACAAAGAGAAAAAGCCAGTATGGCTCAATTGGCCACTCTAAAACAAATGAAAATTGCTCAAGAAGCCAAAAGTAAAGCTGAAGAAGAAAGGGCTGATGCAATAAAAGCTAGAGAGTTTGCCAATTTTGAAAAGGATAAAGCCCTTAAGGCTAAACAAGAGGAAGAAAAAGCGAAAACAAATTTGGTCAAGTCTTTAAAACAGGAACAAGAAGCAAAATCTATAGCAGAACAAAAACAACAAGAGGCCGAAGAGGCTAATAGAAAAGCTGAAGCCGCAAAAATTGAAGAGGAACAAGCAAAAAAACTTGCGCAAACAAGAGAAAACCTAGCTAATGTTCAAAATGAATTATTTGTTTTGGAAAACGAACTTAGAGTTTCCAACACCAATGAAACCCTCATAGAAAAAATAATTACCGCTTTTGGATTATATCAGGACTACTGCTTTGCCTTATTTGGTGAGTTAAAACCTAACAATCAACTTCAAAAATTATTGTTTGAATTAGACCTGGGTATTCAATACTATCAAAATACTCCTCCCATTCGTTCCCTTTCAAGCGCGGGCCTAAGAGCTCTTGCTGTAGGAGAAAATACCATTGCAGTTGGAGGGGATGATGGCTCCATTTATCTCGTTGAGAATGATTTCGTCAATAAAATCAATCTTCAGAAAAGAGTTCGATCCCTTGCTTTTATAAATGAACCAAGCTCATTACTGGCTGGAACTTTTGATGGAAGCGTATATTTAATTAATACCGAAGCTAAAGCTGTTCAATTACTTTATCAACCCGAACAAATAAGCCCCCCTATTAAATCCATTATCTTAGGTAATGGTGCCCAATTTGTAACCTTAGCTGACAAAAGTCTGCTTTTCTTTTCTGAATCTGGTCAAATGACCAACAGATTGGAATTCGAAGATAAATTAACTTGCGGGCTTTGGTTAAACTCCTCAGAGAAGTTCTTGGTGGCAACTTCTAAGGAAATATTCCTGGTATCTGAAAGTAAAAAAACCCCGATTACCAATACCCAAGTAGAATTCGATAGCCCGATTTCATCTATGGCCTTGCATTCTAATTTATTTGCCTTGGGATTCAAAAATGGAAAAATCAAGGTCCTTGATGCTGATTTGTTTTTCAAGGGTTCCGTACAACAACCTCTCATTCAAGAGTTCATTGATCATCAGACAGAAATTACCAAGCTTCAATTTTCAAGTACAGGAACCCTTTACAGCAGCGGCCTAGATAAAACAATTCACGCTTATAAATTAATTCAATCAGCTGACAACACAGTCATTCCAGTGGTTAAATTTGAGGCAGGTAAAAACTGGATTTGGGATATGGAAGTATCAAAAAATGATGAAGTTCTGGCCGTTGGCGAATCAGGACATTTATATTTTTGGGTTAACAACCCCACATTTCAAATTCAAAAACTCAAACGTTATTTAAACCTAACATCTAATAGGAGACCGACAAATTGATGCTTTTAATTTCTTTAATCGAAAAAAATCACTTCCTGTTTTTAATCGGAACATCCGATAACGAATACAACTTGTTTTTTTTGAACCGTATTCAGGAACAATTAAACTCAACCTCTGAATTCGTATCTTTATCTCCTACTGACTTTATCCAATCTTCAACCCATTCAGCTCCGCTCTTACTTATTAATGATATTGATCGATATCTTGATCAATTCAGCTCAACTGAGATTCAAAATTTCTTTAATATATGTCACTCATTAAAAATTGACCCCAAAACTAAAGTCATCTTCTTTATAAAACCTAAAAATTTAAATTTCTCAATTAGGCATTCTCAAATAAAAAATTTATTCAACGAGTCCTTATACTTTATTCCCAATCCAGATGCATCGACTCAACTTTCATTTTTTTCCGAGTCCACACCCAATGAATTTAAGGATTACCTTCTGAAATTTTTTGAAACAAAAACTACCCCCATTTTTATTATTGGGCTGGCATCTAGAGTTATTGAAAATTTCTTTGGAAAAAACTTTTCATTTCATGACTTTCAAAAAATAGGCGGGTTTGAAGGATTGGTAAATCTTGCCGGCAAAAATTTAGAGGATGCTTTAGTTTCTTCAGGAGCCCGATCTGAGTTGATTAACTTTTTTAGACCTTTTATACATATTGATTTATCTAATCACTGGTCTCTTGTGAATCAATCAAAAGATTCAATTATTGCGATATCAAAAACTTCAGTTGCTGAAGTAGAGAATTTTCTCGATGAAGCAATTGATTTTGGATTCGTTAAAGAGTCTATGCCTGGAAAATTTGAAATAGCTTCCGAAAGCCTTGCTGTTTACTGGGCGCCTCTTAACAAATGGATTCTTCATGAAATCAAACTGGTAAACAAGTATCGTGAGCTTCAAAAAATGGCGATTCAATACCACGCTAAAATGGGCTTACTTTTATCTCCAGCTCAAATTGATGAAGTAATTTCCTGGAAGACTTCTTTTCCATATTCAAATGCCTGGGGAGAACAATATGCTCCTGAAACTGAGATTATTTGGAATTTTATAGATTATTCCATTTTGATTAATGACGCACATAAGGAAGCAGAAACGAGGAAGGTTAAAAGGCTAATTAAAATGACTAGAGCCGTTGCAGCAGTTATTGGGATTGCTTTCATTCTATCTTTTGTTGCAGCAATCTATGCAGGAATAGAAAGAAAAAAAGCTGTAATTGCGCAGAATATAGCAGAGGAGGAGCGCTTAAGAGCGCTTCAATCCAAAGAAGAAGCTGATTTGCAAAGAATTAAAGCTGAAGAAGCCTCTAAAGCTGAGTCTTTGGCCAAAATTGCAGCAGAAAAAGATCGGCAAACCGCTTTATTAGCAAGTGAAATAGCAATTCTAGAAAAACAAAAAGCATTGATTGCCAAAAATATCGCAGAAAGTGAAAAAGAAAAGGCAGAAATAGCAAAAAAAGATGCCGAACAAGCTAAGGTTCTAGCTGAAAAAGCCAGAGAAAAAGCAATATTGGCACAAGAAGCCGAACAAGAGGCCTTAGCTATTTCCATGAAAAATTTTGAAAATGCAGAGAGATTACGTCTTCAGCAGACAGCAAGCAATATGGGACTAAATGCATCTCAGCTTATCAGAGAAATGAAGTTTAACGAATCCCTAATAAAAGCAGTAGAGGCATTTCAACTAAACTTAGATAACTCTGGCTTTACTTATGAACCAGCTATTGCCAAGGCCTTAATAGAATCCAACACTAAATTTAATGCCCTAGAATATAGTTTTCCAAAACCTATCAAAAAGATTCAATGGACTAGAGATGGGCAACGAATAATATGTCTTTTCCTTGATGATGAACTTATCGAATTCAACTTAGATAGCGAGGACATTCGTATTATCGCAAAAGATGTCAAATCCTTTGTTTTAGAAGACGATAATTCTTTATGGATAACAACCAAAACCTACCAAGTTTTAACCTATAACTTTATTAATCAATTACTTGAAAGACAAAATTATCCCTTCCCAACCACAGATCTTTTAGGAGTCATCCCTCCCTTTGAGTTTCTTGAAGATGCTTTAATTATTCGAGAAAATGGGGTTTTTACCTCTACTGGACGGCAGATTATTACCCTCGCAAACAATGGATTCAAAACACCCTCTTTTGAAATAAATCCAGACTATAAGTTATTATTACTAAAAGAGGCCTCCGGTCTCAACATTTTTAGACAATCATCCAAAAACACTTTTGACAAAATAGATGCCATATTACTTCCAAAACAGGAAAAAATAATGTCTTTTGACTTTATTGACCTTTGGGAAAAAATTATCATAGGAGCCGAAAACGGAAATGTTTACCTATATGATTTGAAACAAAAGTCACTTACCACAATAGGTAATTTCCATGACTCGAGAATTAGTTATTTAAAAACAGTAAAGGTTTTAGATACGGAGCTAATTATTTCTGCCTCTTACGACCATACGTGGAAGTTAACTCCAATAGATTTTTCAACTAACCAATTAGGTCAATCTGTAACTTTCCAAGCGCATTCCGGATGGATTACCTCCGCAAGTTACAATGAATCAACTAATCAGTTGATTACAGCAGGTAATGACAAGGTCCTATTTAAATGGCATATAAACTTGGAAGAAATTGTAAATAAATTCAATAAAATTTAAACCCATTATATGAGGTCCAATTATTTATTTCTTATCCTTCTGGTCCTTTTCAGCTTTAAGTCCTTTGCCCAATGTGGTTTCGATGCCATTGATAAAGCTAGAGATGACTATGAAATTGGCAGATTTTTAAATGCTAAACAATCCTTACTATTATGTTTAGAAAACGGTGGATTTATAAATAGCAATACTGTTAATAGAGCTTTGAGAATGTTAGCTTTAATAGCTATTGCAGAGGATGACATAGCCTTGGCAGAGTCCTATATACTACAAATTATTAAAAGCGACCCTGATTTTTCTGACGATCCGCATATCGTCTTTGACGCCATTTTTAAACGATTAGCAAAAGAAAATCAAATTATTACAGTTAGCTCTGTTTCGAAAAAATCTGAAAATATCAAAACCGCTCCTGCTACGGTTTTATTAATTACCAGGGAAGAAATTTTAAATCGCGGTTATGTAGACATAGTAGAATTACTATCTGATCTGCCGGGATTTAATATTAGTAAGATTTATTCTGCCACTTTCGCAAATATATTTCAATTGGGTTTTAGGCAAGAAAATACAGAGAGAACCCTCCTTATGGTAGATGGAGTCGAAGAGAATGATATCTGGTCTAATATTGCATATCTATCACGACAATACCCGATGTCATCCATTAAAGCTGTAGAAGTTCTTTATGGTCCATCTTCAACTATGTATGGCCCAAGGGCTTTCGTTGGGGCCATTAATATAATTACCTACGCTCCAGGTGAGAAACCACAGGATGCTTTCGGAGAAAGTGTTTCAGATAAGGATGGATTGTATGGTACTGGTTTAATATCCGGTGGATCTTATAACACCAAAGATGCCGATCTAATTTTAGGTTATAAGAGTGAGCTTTTTAATGCAACTTTGACGGGACGTTACTACTATTCTGATGAAAACAATTTGTCCTTTGTTGATTTTTACGATTATAACCCCGATGACCTAAATATTTTCTCCTACAACCACCTTAATCTGTACAATAGTTTTTCCTTGAATGGTCAATCTATTAGTCTCAATCAATATTTGGATTCCTTCAATATTCCTTTTCAATCTCCCTATTTTAATACCTTTCCAAATAATGGTGGGCAAATAGATAGTATTATTTTTACTCAAGAAGGTATAGGGGCAGCCAGAGACTGGGACAAAAATGCCTATACAGGTTTAGTAAATGGGCATCCCGCAGGCTACTCGAACCATACTAAAGATTACTACATAGGTGGAAAATTATCCTTTAATTTTTTTGAATTGGGCTTCCGGACATGGAGAAGAGAAGAAGGGTTTAATTACTACCAAGATATTTATGCGGCCGGTTCAAAAAATGGAAACCTCTGGGTTCCAAAAAACACCACCTTCTATGCCAAATACGAAAGAAATTTTGAAAAAATATCTTTTTCAAATCTGCTTTCTTTTCATAATCATTCATTAGACAGAGCTACCAATCGGGTTAATTTTAGACCTCTTGGAAATCCATCCAATGGCTTTCATTTGGCCCATTTATTTTATCCTGAACAACTTTTACCAAATACCTCCGGATCAGAGGAGATCAAACCTGGATACTCTAATCTTTACTTTTATTACGAAGGCAGACAGTTTAGAAATGACGCTAGATTCTACTATTCTGAAAAGAATTTAAATCTAATGGCAGGTGTTGAGTTTAGAAGTAGCCAAATGCAAGGAGATTACCTAACTTACACAGATTATGATTACGCCAACTCCAATAAGCAAGATACGGTATTCTTAGCTCAAGAACTAGGGACGGTCAATAATCAGGATAAAGGGAGCAACCAGTTTCCAATAATTGATTTTGGAACATATTTTCAAGGTAACTTTTCTGTCATTCCTTCCAAGTTGATAATTACGGGAGCAGCCCGAATTGATTACAACAGAATCCGCGCTACAGGTGGATATGGGTGGGACTTTTCACCTAGACTCACCTTAGTATATTATAATGAAGCCCTTTTTGCCAAAGCCATTTATTCCAGAGGAACCCAAAATGTTTCACAATGGACCAAATTCTCCACGGGAGGTGGAAGAACAGCAAATCCAGAGCTGGGGACTGAAAAAATAGATTATGCTAGCCTTTCTTTAGGCGGTTCATTTTTCGACAAAAATTTTGATTATGAACTAATGGGTTTTTATAGCGGCATTAAAGATGCAGTAGCATCATCCAGAGATGACTCAGGTATTTTGATGAATAGAAATGTTGGTGAATATGCTATTACGGGACTATTGGGATATCTTAAGTATCACCCCAAATCCTCCCCTTTGAGTTTTGGTCTTAATTATACTTTCCTAAATCCCTATCAAGTCGAAACAGATAATTCCAAGATTCGCTTAGGAGATATCGCTGCTCACCATTTGAATTTAATGGCTAATTATCGCCTAAAAATGGAAAGTTTTAATATAAACCTAAATACTAGGGGAAATTATGTTAGCGCTCAACCCGTAGGGCCTAATACTACGCAAACAGGTAATCCAGGATTAGACAATTCAGGAGAATACCCAGCTTACTTCATTTTAAATGGAAGTCTAACCATTTCTCATGATAAATTTAAATCTCTTATCCTTCAAATCACCGCCAATAATTTTTTAAATGGGAATTTGTTAAATAGTGCCTTACCTACCTATTACCACGCAGGTCCACGGACGGCATCAGCCAACTATAGTGATAACCTCACTGGTAATGTTCCCTACATTCCCCAAAGAGGAAGACACTTTTTTATAAGAACCAGCTTTAATTTTTAATTATGAATGATTACAATCAAAGAAATGTTGATTTTAAAACCATTCACGCGACAAGTTCCACCCATTTTGATATTTTTTACGAAGTATTACGCTCCCAAGCCCTCACTTCATTACTAGATATTGGTGGAGGATATGGGTCTCTGCTATTTGAGTATTTAAATCGATTTCCAGATTTGAACTTCGATTACCATATACTGGAATCCTCCTCCTTTCAAATTGAAAAGGGAAAGAAAATGCTGTCTGAACTAAATCAAGTTCAAAAAATAAAACATCCTGTTAATTTTTTACATGCTGAGTTTTTAACATCAGAAATTCCTCAACAATCCTTCAGCCATATTATTTTAAAAATGGTACTTCATGAATTTGCAAAAAACCGCCAAAGCGAAGTATTGGGTAAAGCTTTTAAATCCCTGCAAGACGATGGAATGGTTATTGTCTGGATGCCACTACTTCAAGATCACGATTTTAATTTTTTTAATGCTGTAATCAAAGAAAAAGATTTAAGAGCTGGCTACCTTAACCTCTCTGCTCAAAGATACTTTTGTCATCAAGATGAATTTATTGAATTGGCTAAAAGTGCAGGCTTTTCAAAGATTAAAATGCTTTTCCGTTTTGAATATATCCTCGACACGAGATTACGGCTATCCTCTGAATTTAACAACAATGAGGACGCTTATGTTAATTGGCTGTCCACTATCAATAATCTTTACAACAACCTCTCCCCACTCCGGAAAAGTAAAATACACCTCCTTTCTTTACCTAATCGAATCTTTGTGCAATTTTTTCGAGGACTTTATCTATTGAAGAAATAAATGACACATCAGAAAATTCAAATTTTTATCCTAATTGGCCTGAGCTTTTTCCTTGGAATGTATATTGCATTCTACCTTTCGTTTATTTCATCTTTATTTCTAAAAACTACTGGTGCTTCTTATCTTCCGTTAAGTTACATCATTGCAGGTGTACTAGGAGCCATTATTACTAAAGGGTTCCAAACACTTGAGATTAAAAGGGGTTTTTTCTTCACTGCCTTGTGCTTTTTAATAGGAATACTAATTACTGTTATATGGCAATGGCATTATTTTGATATGCAAAATGGAAATAATCCATGGATTATATTTATGGCCTATTCCTGGTTTTGGGTTTCAGGAAACTTTCTGGTTTTTGTTTTCTGGAAATTGCCTCCCATCCTTTTTGATTTAAGTCAAAATCAAAAATACAACGCTCTTATTAGTGCTGGAGAAGTAGTTTCTGCGGTGGTTTGTTACGCTTCAATACCCGTTCTCCTTCGCTTTAATATCGTTAAAAACCCGTCTTTTTTAATGCTTTTAGCAACCATTGCCGTAGGCTGTTTTATTTTATTACTTTTTCGCCTAAATAGAAATATCCCCACACCATCTCCTAAATATTTCACCCCACAAAAAATTGATAACCGTTTCAGCCATTTATTAAAAAATTCATTTTTTCTTTTTGTCCTTTTGGCAATTATTGCCTCTTTTGTTGTCCGATTCCTAGTAGATTACTTAGCGCTCTTGTCCTCCGAGAAACTCTTTACGACCACAGCTGATTTGGCAGGGTTTTTAGCGCTACTATTTGGATCCGCCAAACTCTTAGAAATGTTTCTAAAACTCTTTTTTGTAAAGCGATTGCTAAAAATTTATGGTCTTCAAGCTGGGTTATTGGTCCTTATCTTTTTGCTGCTTCTAACCACTTCGAGCGGCTTAATTCTGCTATTGTTGGGAGCAACATCTATTGGGTTAATTTTCGCTCTGTTAAATAAATTAATAGAAAGATCGCTTTCCAATGCAGTCTATACGCCTTCCCATAATATGCTCTACCAAGCCTTTCCTCCAGAACTAAAATCCTCTATTCAAAACTATGGTGATGGTTATGGAAAAACCTATGGACAATTAATTGCTGGTTTAATTCTGCTGTTTATAACACAAATAAAAAGTGTTAATCTAGAAATTAATTTTCTGTTTTCTTTTCTAGCCATAACGCTATTAGCTTGGTGGTTGATTTCCAACAAACTAATATTTCATTACAAAATTAATTTGTCCAATCGATTAAAAAACTACAGTTCCTCCCCCCCCGAATTCAACCTTAATGATAATTTATCCAAGGATAAAGAAAACCTTCATAATCATATTAAGAATTACCTGCAATTAATCAGTGCGAAAGAAGATTTAAAACATCCCGATTATACCGAAGTCTCCTATCAACTGGAAATTCCAATCAAAGGGGCATTGATATTAGTCTTTAGACAACTTAGAAAAATCTATCCCAACCAACCTATTGAGGCACTTCAAACTCAGTTCTTTTCTGGAGAAAATAAGGAAGAAATTATTGCTATTGAATATTTTGACCTTATTCTAAAGCCTGCTGAAAAATCAATTTTTCTTCCTCTTTTGAAAGAAACTAATCCCAAAAAGTTACTTCGAAGGTTTGAAGGAATTTTCCCTATTCTTGTTTTTTCGCCAGATATTCGATTGATGGACTTAGTGAATAACACTGCCTTAGATATTCAGCTAAGAATAACCGCTCTTAAAGTTTATGCTGCCAACTTTGGAAATAAGCATCAACTTTTGGCATCTACCAGTTTTAATCCACATTCAAATCTTAAAAAAACAGCCCTACAACTTTTTGAAAAAGTTGACCCCATTGGTTACTCTAATATTAGACCAAGGATTCAAAATTAAAACTCAATTTATTACGGTTTTTCCTTCTTTAAGGTACTCCCTTCTAATCGCTGAAAGAAGATCTACCTTTTCAATATTTTCTGATTTCTTTTTTATTGAAGAAATCCAAGCATTCTGTACTATGTTATTGATCGCTCCACCCGATAATTCATGTTGAGTCGCCAATTCCATTAAATCGACATCCTGATCAAATACTACACTATTTTGGATATTCTTCCATAATTTAAGCCTTTGATCTGTATTGGGCATTCCAAAATAAAGTATCGCCTGAAATCTGCGCATAAATGCCCGGTCTATATTGGGCTTCAGGTTAGTGGCTAAAATTACAATGCCATGGTAAGATTCTATTCGCTGAAGCAAATAAGCTGTTTCCTGATTGGCAAACCTGTCTTTAGAATCTTTCATCTCCGTTCTTTGCCCAAAAAGAGCATCCGCTTCATCAAAAAATAAAATCCAATCCCTATTTTCCGCAATATCAAATAGATTTGATAGGTTCTTTTCGGTTTCACCAATATATTTAGAAACCATTTGAGACAAATCAATGCGGTAAACCATCCTTTTGGTTTGCTGGCCTAACAGGGTAGCTGTTAAAGTCTTCCCAGTTCCTGGAGGTCCATAAAATAAAGCCCTATATCCTGGCATAATCCGCTTATGAAAGCCCCTATCTTTTTCCTGATGCTTAATCCATGTTAAAATACTCTCCACCTCTTCCATCACCTCACCATCTAGAACCAAATCCTCCCATCCCAAATTAGAGGAGATCTCTTGAGCAGGGAATTTTTCGCTAAACTTAGGTTTATATGGTTTTCCTGTCAAAAAATAACTCAAATACTCTTGACTAATAACCAATCTTCCCGATAACGCCGGTTCATGGGGAGGCGCCTCTTCCAATCTCAATACATTTAACTTTTTAAAAATATGTTGGTCGGAAAACAATTCATTTAAGTAAATTCTCTTTCCCAAAGAACCCTCGGTTAACACAAATGCCACGGTCTCACCAGTTGGAAGAAAGCCCCCGTGTTGGATGCCCTTTATGCCCCCAAATTCAGTATATCCTCGATCAATTTTGTCGTTTTTCTTAAAAAATAGATCAAATATTTGTGGTTTTAAATGAGGCGCTATCGCCATCAGCAATAAAATCCGCTCTCCTTTTTTTAATTGATAGTAGTTTAAAAATTCTCCATAAAAACTTCCATCCTCAGATAGGTCTGGTGGTGCACTTTGATAAATCGATTTTCCGCCATCCGCTCCTTCATAATGAGAATTTAACCGGATTTCCAAAATCTCCTCTAACCATTTTAAATCTTGTTCTAACGCCCATGCCGTATCCCTTATTTTTTGTATCTCCTTTTGCTCCATTTCTCTTATTTCCATATCACTGTTAATCTGGATTTCATCCAAGCCAATTTAATCATGCCTAAATTCCAAGGTAAGGTGGTAAGCAACATATCATAGGACTTTTCTTCCACCCGTAGCTCATAGTAATCCTCCCCCTTTCTGAGCACCCCATCTCTTTGCAAAAAGGTTTGTCTAAAAGTATCTATTCGGGTACCTCTCATTTTCTCCCAATTGTAAATGGCTCCTTGTAACAAGGACTCCGATAATGCAATTTCCTCTTCCGTAATATCCAAATCATATTCAATAACCATATCCGTTTTCGCTCCACATAAAAGTCTGTTTAATGCCAATTCACTCTCCACTATTTCCGTTTTTCCCGTAACTAAGTATTGCGTCAATTGAATTCCTCTCATTCTTAACTCTTCGGAAATAAAATCCCCATCCTTAATCATGTTTAAGCGTTTAAAATACCTTCCCAAAAACGGCCACAACAACACCAAACCTGCATTATTAATAAAAATACCGCTTTTTTCCGCTTCTTCGACTTCCCCCTCATTTGCTCTTTCTTGACTGACCCCTTTTTCTTCCCTCAATTCTAATTTCAATAGACTGCTTATTTCTTTGACAATTTTAATTTCCCTAATCTCGTCCTTCGCCCCAATTAATCCCACCATAAGATTCGGTTCTATCCTTTCTCTTTTTGCGTATTTCTTAATGATTGGAACTATAATTTCGGCTGTTCCACTTATGAAAAAATTTCTGTTTACCCATATTTTTAACATAGCTTCCAATTCTTCTTTCCAACTCAACCAACCCAATGATGATCTTAACGATTGTTCAAGCGAACTTTTATTTATTAAAACAGAAATTTGATCCCAATCCCTATTTAGGTCGGGATGAATCACTTTTAAAATTATAGGTACATCTATTGGTTGTAATAGAGAAGCGAAATTTTTTCGAGCAACATCCGCTCTTAATAACCGATATAAATGAACCCTCATAAATGATGGTGCTTCAACAATTAACCTCAACAATTTCAACCTTATTTCCTCTATTCCTAAAGGTACATTACCAAAAAAGGGGATTGACCCATATTGCATATAATGCAATACCAAAACCCATTCTTGTTTTAAGTGTCCCGGCAATCGATAAGTATTTCCCATTGAAAACTGCTCGGGATACAAATGCCACAAAGACCTTTTTTCCGAAGGAGTCGAATTCAAAAATATTCCTAAGATTTCAGCGCTTGTTTTCTTGGAAAGGTTTTGCAACTCCTCAAAAAACCTCCTTATTCTATGACCTTGAATGAGTCCAGGACGCAGAAGGTGAATTAGAAATATCGACATATAACCTTCCAAGTACTTATTTTGTAAGTTGCTCGTAAAATAACCTATGGTTAGGGCTCCATATTTTTTTATCCCTTCGGGAAAAGGGCCTCTATTCAAAACATTTAAAAACCATTGAACTAAAATATCTCTAGGGATTTGATTGAAAATTTTGACCAATTGCTTTTCAGGGTTAGGTATTTTCTTTAATGCTTCATAAAACCGCAACGGATGCTTTTGGATTTTTTCCACTACCTTTCGCCGATACGCTTCCAGATTAGTATTTACCAATATCCTCCCAAAAATAAATTCATAAATAAATAGCCATTCATCCCTAAGTATTTGCTTAGAATCCATCTTAAACCCTTCCGCCAATAAAAAATGCTGTAAAATTGAAACCCTTGTTTTTTTATCTGGCACTAACCAAATTTTGTATTGAATTATCGCCTCAAATAATTTTTTATCCCTTTGTTTGAGGTTTCCCATTTGGAAAAACTGTTGTATTTCTTCAATTATTGGGGTTATGTTATAATGACCAGGTATCTTTTCAAACCATTTAAAAAATTCTAGTTCCTTACCGTTCCCAATCAATTCAAATATTCTTGAATGATTAGTTTGGCTGGCCAACAACTGAGATAATTTTTGGGCAAAGGTTACATTAGCTTCTTTAATCCTCGCTTTGAATAACTGTCTGATGGAAACCTTTTCGTACAAATCTTTTTCAATCCAAGTTGGGACTGACCCATGTGCCAAATAGTGCAAAACCAAGTCTTGTAAAAAAATATTTTGAATAGACTTAATCGGCTCCCTTCCCAATACACTAATCCCTAAAAGTAAGTCCGCTACAGATTGAACAGACCAGAATTCCCCTGAAAAATCAATATAATCTCTAAAAAGGGTTAAATTTTTAAAGTTGATTAACCCCCTGTGCTTCATTTTGTCAAAAACAAATAGTTCTATTTCCTCCTTTTTTCCCGATTGGATATATCGTATAATTTGCTCCTTAAGAAATATTTCAAATTGATTTTTTGAAGTTCGGGCTACCTTCCATCGCTCTTGGATTATTAATATGTTTTCAAAAACCTCCAATATTTTATTGGCTTCACTTAACCTGAATTGCTTGATTAGAAACCTAAACTCAATCAATTCCAATTGTGCCGCTAGAATTTTAGAAAGATGAATATCATACTTTTGTTGCTCGACAAACTCTGCCAAATCACTGCCCTTTTCAAAAATTAAATCAATAAGGATTTCTTTTGCATCTTTCTTTCCAAGCGCCAAAATCCATTCTTTTAAAGGCGTGTCTTTTAATCGATCAATTAAATATTCTATTCGAACAAAGTCTATTCCTGTTCTTTTTATTGCTTGCTCTGAAAGGATTTTATTCTTTAATTCCTCTTTGGTTTTAGTATCAATTCTGTTTATTCTCTGCTCTAGAATTTCAATCGGATTATCCCCCGATAACTTTGCCAATTGTTTGACAATAAAAAAATATATAGTGGATAAATCTTTTAATCCATAAGTATATATATTCAAATACCTAACCAATTGCCTTTCTAACCGATTGAGTATTTCAGTAGAATAGTTCTCTTTAAGCTGCAAAAAAATGTTGGCAATCTCTGTGCTGGGGATTAAACCAATTTCATCGGGTTGGACTTGATTGATTAACTGTACTTTGGATTGTTCAATAACCTTTTTTATTATTTGGTAACCTCTTTTATGACCTTTTAATTGGTCAATTGTCTCCATTAAAATTTGGAGTATTTTAAATTCAGATATATTGTATTTTTTTGAGAACAATTGAATTTGCTGCTGAAAATAGCTCTCATTTGTCATCGTATTTAAATCCTGAAAAACCAAAAGTTCCAAGGCGAAATGCCTAATCACTTTTTTGAAGGCTATGGTCTCTTGATTTATCGGTGTTATCTCTTGTTGTATGGTCTCTAAAATTTCAAAAACTTCAAAAACCAATTGCTTTTTCTTTGGAGCTGCCTTTTCAAATAGAACCGCTAGAGAGGTTTCATCAAACAATGTAATGGTCCTTTCTCTAACGGCCCATTCTTTTCCTAAAGTTTGATATCTTAAAACAAATGCCTTAGGGGCTGTTTCTGCCAACCATTGAAAAATTTCATCCTTGCTGCTAAAGCCTATTTTTTGAAAGGGAATTGAACTTGACCCACGCTTAAGAAGTTCTTCCAAGATTTTCTGTGATACCTTGAATTTTTCTTCAGGATTTACTCTAGTTCTATCAATTAATATTTCTTCTTCATACAATTTCCTGGATAGCTTTACAATTGGGGAACTAATACTTTCTTTTACCCCTAATATTTCTTGTGAAGAAATAAATACCCGTTTTACCAAAGTAAAATAGTCCAAATCGTATTTTATAGCTAAGGCTTTTATTTGACTTTTAAAAAATTCTTGTTGATTGATGCTTGTACCCTGCTGATCTAACAAATAAATAAATGTCAAATCTTGAATTACTTTTTTATACTTAACGTCCCTTTCATTGGCAATTTTGGAATGCTGATTGATGGCAATTAAATTGTCCGTGTAATATTTGTAATAATCAGCTGGTTGAGCCGAGATAATTCCGAATAAAGCATATATAGTAGGGTCTCTAAACTGGTTAATTATTCTACTTCTTGGAGTTGGGTAAATAGCCTCCTCAAATACCATTTCCCTGACTGCGCTGGTTTGAGATAAAATAAGCTTTCTGAAAGTTGAATCCAAAGACTTCATTAAGATACTGGACCACCAGGGCAGGGTGCCACGCCTTAAGTAATATCTTAACAATTCCAATTCTTTAGTACTGATATGTACGCTGGTTTTGGAATTTCCTTGGTTGAAAACAATGGCTTTCTTTATGGATTGGCTGAGTTCCCTTATAAATTTTTCCTTTAACTCCTTTTCCAAATTATTTCTGGAAATATCCCCTAAATCAATTTCAATTTTATCAATGGTAATGACTAATTCCGCTGGAATATTCTGATTTGAGAATATTTTTTCAATTTCACCTTGAAGCTCTTGGTAAAAAATTTGTGTTAAAGTTTGAGATATTACTGGATAGTCTTTTTCATTTTGTAGAACAACATCAAATTGGTATTTATTAATGGTATGCTTAGGGATTGGTGCCATTTTTAGATTTCCAACTTAAATGGATTCAGCCCCTGAAGCATTTGAACTAATCTTAAGGACGCACTATCTAATGCTAAGGGCTCTGGAGAACTTGCTTTTTTTAGATTTTTCCAATCAAAAAAGGCGTCTTCAAATTCCATCATTTTCTTAATTCCGATGAAATACAAATTCGCTTTTAAATGCAATGGATTGTTTTCAGCTATATGATTGACCAATAAGTTTTTGAAATCATCGTTTTGAAATTTAGCAGGCCAATTGGGGAAGATAATTGAATATTCATCTTCAAATCCAAAAGATGTCGGAAAAGCGTGTGCCATTCCGCTTACTTGGTTGATTTCAATTGCTTCTTCCTTTCCAAAATTTCCATCTAGAATTTCCTTAAATAAAGCGATTGCTCTTTCCACCTCCTTTTCAGCTGCTATTCTCGAATAAAACATCTTATCAAATCGTCCAATCATTTCATTCTCTGAACCGTAAAGAACAATTTCAAACTGGTTTTTATCCTTTAATTCTCCAATGCCGTAGTTGTCTCTTTCCAAACCCAGATAGAAAATATCATCTACTATTTTCTTTTGCTCTTTTAGGTCTGTTTGATAGTAACTTGTGATTAATGTTCCTCCCTCCTTATCAAAGAGCGTATAACTATATTTAATGTTTTCTAATGGTCGTAATAAAATATGCTCTACTAAATGAACCCCCTCACAAGCTTTGTTCAATTCGTCAAATTTTTGAATCGAATTAGCTATTGTTAGTTTGGCCAAATCCAAGTCATCGGAAATAGAAACCACCGTTGGAGTTACTATATTTAATCCTGTATATAAGATATGCCATCTGTATTTTTCTTCCTGCGTTTCAACTAATTTGTAGTATCGATCTTGATTACCGTACAGAAATAATTGTTTGATAAAATTATCTGTCTGCGTAAAGAAAGATAAGGAGTCCGATTCATACTCTTCTACAGGGAGTTTCCAAGTCTCAATCTCGCTTCCATCTTTGTAAGTAATATTCCTTTTTTGCCAACTTTTAATAGTCTCCGGATTGCTTTCAATTTTTCCAAATTCTAATAATGGTTCTATCAAAGAGGCATTGCTAACTTTCAAATCAAATGATAAAATCAACTTTTGTTCTAAACCCGAAATATTGGATGGGCTATCATCTTCCAACTGATAATGATATCCTTTTCCTCTATTCCTGCTTATTTCAACATAATTTTTTAAAAATTTAATCTTTGCGTCAATAATCTCTGCCGCATTCATCCCAGGCAATTGAATAAACCTTTCCCCAAAACGAGCCAATAAATGATTGAGCACCTTATTTCTTCTCTCCCAAAAGTGCTCCTGACTTTCTGTACTTGATTTAAGCGTGTTTAGGTACTGTTTGGGGTCCTTTTCAAATATGATTTCATCAAAACTTGGTATATCTGCAGGATATTGGGAGAAATAAGTGCTGCCCAACTCTTTGTCCACAGATAGAATTTTTCTGACATTCGCTAATTGACTTAAATAATTAGCCATTATTTGGTCAAAAATACTCAGATAGGCTTTTAATTGTTTGACTTGAGCCCTTCTTCTCGGGGAAACATTGGAGGGTAAACTCTCTGGTTTTAATCCATATAATTCTGGCATTTCCTGCTGAATGGAATAAAAGTTACTCAACTCCTTATAAGTAAAATGGCCTTTCGGTATTTCATTTTTATACTTGATGGCCTTCAAATAAGAATTACGTCTGCCCGACGCCAAAGATTCAAAAAGCTGGGTGACTGTAATATGATCAACCATATATCTAACCTGATCCTTATAAAAGTCCAATCTTTCGTTTTCATTTTCAAAAAACGACTGAAGGTTCCCCAATACCGGATATATGCCTTCTTCGAAAGTCAAGCTATCTCCGAAAGACTTGATGCCATTTCGGTATACTATTAATTCTTTTAAACCTTGTACCCCTTCAATATTGAGTATAATTTCCTTAATAGTTCCCGTAAAAATTAAATCCCTTCTTTCGGGAAGTTCAGAAGAATCTAGGTAGCCATATAATGGTTGAGGACCATCATAAATGGATTCCATAGACTGACCAGCTTTAAATAATTCATCGGGATGATAAAACTTAATTGCTGGTGCCAAATAATTATCTACGGCATTTAATATAGCTGCAAAAACCTGTTCTCCAACTGCATCTGATTTTAAAATTACCTTTCCGGAAAACGTAATGCTTTCCTCCTTTAAGATTTTAATAGATTTCAAGTCCTGACATAAATTTCGGTGCTCTTGAAATAGCGAATTGACAGAATCTTTCACCTTTTCCTTTTGGACATCAGTCAAATCCTCTGAACATTGCAAAAGAATACTGTATAGTCCTTTAAAACCAGAGGGGTCATCTTTGACCGGTAAAACCCAAGCGTTGTCAATTTCTTTAACGCGGTCAATTATTAATTTTCTAAAATCTGTAACATTTACTGGGTTAACAGGTAGGATTTCATGCGGCGGAAAAAATAAATTCAATTTAACAAGAGGAAAATCATCCTTTCCAACCATTAAAAGATCTTGAATATCAAAAGAGGTCCTATATCCTAAATCTGTTATGGCATAAACGATCTGCTCCAAAAAAGTTACCCCTGGATCGTGATAATTATAATCCGTCCAATGATCTCCTGCATATTGTTGAACCCATTCTAATCCTTTCTGCAGAAGGATATCATAGTTCAAATCCGCATTATCAAATGGTTCCGCCTTTATTACTTGAGCCTCTTTTCTCACAGATAAAAATTAGCATTAACTTGATTAACTTCCTCCTCATTCCATAGCCTCGTCAGATTAAATACAATGAAATATGGATCACCAGTTTGGTCATTGAGCCCATAATGTCTTCTGGTCCTGATTTGTAAATTGTAATTATTGACTTGGCCACTCCACCTCATTTGAATCCTATTAAAAAAACCTCCATAGTGCGCATTGGTAATTCTGATTTTAGATGATGATCCTCTACCACCAAAAGTTGATAAGGCTATAGCATGAGCAATTGAATATTTACCACTTCCCTTTCTACCTCTTGCTCGTGCCATTATTTCAAAACCTTGGATGTCATCTAATTCGGTTAATAGATTATGCCATTGTCCATCCGCTGGCACCACTCCTCTAGCAAAAGATCCAGATCGAGTATCGAAAGCTGCAGTTCCTTTAACTTCAAGTTGATGCATTGGGTGGTCCGTTCCAATTCCAATTTTTCCTCCTTCTTTCAGAATAAGCCTACTTTCCTCATCACCATCATGAAAGGCTAACCCATCCTTGGAATCGTTAAACCCAATAAACCAAGAAGGTGTCCGATTTCTTGCATTTTGGAAAAATGAAATCAATTTCTTTGAATACCCTTGGGGAGCTATTCGAAAACCATCATCGACTCCTCTACCTATTCCATCTTCGACAATATTAACTGTTGAGTCAATCAAATGAGCAAAATGCATTTCATTAGGCGAGCTCCCTTTTTTGAAGTAATTCTTTAGTGTCTGTCGGTTTACTAACGCCATATCTTAATGATTTACAATTTTAACTTAAACCAAAACTGGTTATCTGCCTCCTGATCAGTTGCATGGTTCGGCTCCTCTAAATTATTGCTCTTTTCAAATGAATCTTCTTGAACGTCTTCCGATGCAATTAATAAATCCTCTCCAATCCTCATTTCTGATAAGTTTGTTGGAGTTGCCTTATGATATTCAGCCTTTTCCAATACTTCAAAATCGTGATTCATACTCAGTAAAAATACTGACCACGGAGTACCTCCTTCTAAAACCTCCCCTGCAAAATCCTCATTAGCAGTATCTACTAAGTACACTCTATTAGATGAATCTGCCTTAATTTGTCCAATGGAAAAACCAGTGAGATAGTCTACATAGGATAGTCCCTGAATAAAATTAAACAAATCAGAAATCTTGATACTCCCCCCTAGCGCCGCCTGCATCTTATTAGCAAAAAACCATGGACATATAAACTGAGCGGTATCGTTAACCAAATTCATAATGCCTTCTCCCGGCTCCAATCCACTAAATATAACTTTACCTTTTATTCGCAAATACTCATAGGTCGGATTGCGAACCTCAATTTGAGTAAAAGGATTCGTCAGTTCCATTAAAAAATCTTTTATTCTATTCAATTCTCCTTGACTAAAAGTCGGTTCGTAAAACCTACTTGCATCCTTGATTTTAGGAATGACGATAACTATGATGTTACCCTTGCGAATAAAATTCTCGTTCTGGAAATTTCCAATACATTTAACCTGACCAACTTCCTCAAACTTATTTAATACCAACCGCTCAATATCCCATCTGGAAATGGCCCTGTTTTTATGCCTCAATCTTTCGCTAACCTTATTAAAATATTGTAAATCATTCAATCCCTTTTTGCCTCCAAATGATGGTAATGGTTGAACCACTCCAATAACTCCTGGAATTGGTTCTTCGAATTCGCTTATTGTAAATGGGGGCAATGGAAATATTCTATGCTGATTTTCAATATCCCTCTTATACTCAGTTAAAGCTGCATTCGTATAAATACGTTGAGTCCTACTAACTAATTCCGCTTTATTTCTCAAGTGAACACCAATCCAAAAAAGTTTATTAGGCATAAGAATTTTTGACCTCTGAGCATCTTTTGGAAGCCTCAATGAAATTATTCCAGTCTCAATCAACCCTTTTGTTTGATCACTCAAAATATCAGCTGCTTGAAATGGCTTCCATTGGTCATTATTTAAATATACCCACTCGGGGTTTGGTTGCTTTCCAATTTCCCACTTTTCACTTTTTTCTAAATCAAATAAAAGATTGAATTTTTCTCCTGCCTCTATTCCATCCAATCCTAAAAATAAATATCCTTCTTGTTCATATTGCGGGAATAAACTTTGACCATATACCTTACCATCTTCAAATATAATCTGCCTGCCAAATGGGTGTAAGTGATAGATGGCTTCTTTAGTATCTGGGTTATTTTCGAAAATCCTTCGTTCGTCTAACACAATTGTATGCTTCGCTACGTAATTAATGTTCAAATCATTAATCGTAGGAACAAAAGGATTATTAGGGATAGGCTTTTTGTCTCCTTCTCCTTTCAATAATCCTGACTGACTGGCATTATGCGTTACCGTATCTGAAAAAAGTTTTGGATATACTTCGAATCCAAAACCCATGGAAGGTTGTACAAGTTCGAATTTTAGAAATCCTGTCGAACTATTTTTGTGAAACTGCTCAATTTCTCCAGTCTTTAACTGGTAATCTGGCTTTATTTCAAGCTTTTTTACATCAATTTTTTCCAATTTTCTAATTGGACTAATTTCCATATTTGGAGTGGACTCAAACAAATCAAAGACCTGTCTTTTTTCTGATTTAAAAGGGTTAAACTGGTAATCTGATCTACCGCTTAAAGATATTTTAAAGCTATCGTTTTCTATCCCCCTTTGGTAAGCGTCAAAATATTCTTTTAATCCCCCCTCTTCGAATGGGAAAGACCCATAGTTCCAGGAAATTTCTAAATCCGTTACATTTTTCGTAAACAACTCTTTACTTCCAATCATAAAATAATCCCCTTTCTTGGGCATCGGTCCTAAAAATTCAATTCCATTCGCCGCATCTAAAGGCCCATAACTGTTAAATAGATGGTAATCTCCTAAGTTATTAACCTTGGATACAAGCTGTATCTCGTTAATCTTTAACCTGTCCAAAAATGAATAAGGATATACTGTTGCACTATTCGAAAGCTCTATTCTAATTGCCGGTTGATGCAGATTCACTCCTAATTGATGGACATCTTCATTATAAGCAATAATAGCTGGTTCCTTTCGAGATAAGCTAAAATTGATGTTCAATTGGGCGTTGGAGAAATCTCTAGGCAGAATTACCTCATAGTTAGGAATATCTAACCATCCAGACTCTGTTGTTAGGGATAGGGAAAAAGCTTCTGAGAAAATTTCAAAAAATACTTCTTCTGGAGATAATCCTCTATTATTCGCTATGTCGACCAACAATCTAGTTAAGTGCTGAATACTAGATTTTTCAAAATCAAAAACTAGTTGGACCTCTCGAATTCCTGATGCCAGGTGTAAGTTAGGAGAAGCTAGGATGAGTCCCAAATTGATTTCTTCCATACTCCTTTCTTCATCTACCTTAAAAGTCTGGTCCTCTCCTAAGGTTGGCCAAGCCTTTTTGTTTTCACCCGCAATAGAAATCGAACGCTTAAAAATTCCATTGACCATTCTAAACTGGGAAAAAGAATCAATCAATGGATTGCGACTTACAAAAAGTGTTTTTATATCACTTATCCGCGTGTTATTTAGAATGGTGTCATCTTTCGTTTGGTACCTTATTAAATTGCCGGATTGATCTTGACCTGCTAACAAAATACTGCCTTTCGGGATATTTGCCGAATTCCTTAAATCACTCGTCAAAAAATAAATAAAAGCATAATCCGGTTGTTCCGCATCTAATTTTTGCTTTAATACTTCTTTAAAATAAAAGTTTAAATGTTTTTTAGTGAGGCTGTTGAGATGAGTTTGTTGGATCTGTAATAATTGTAAAAAGGACAATAATAAGCCAATATGAGGTTCATGAGTGTCCTTTTCCAACTCCTTACTCAAGATTTCTGGGACTTTGCTTTGTAGGGTGGAAACAGATTTAAATATATTTCTGTAAAGAATTAGTAGTTGCTTTAAGGCGAAGTCCAATTGTTCTATTTTTGAATCTCCCCGATCAAAAATGTTTTCAGGTAATGCCGCATCTATTTTCCATATTTTAGAAAAACTGTCATAGGGCATTGCGAATGTCCCAAAAGGAAATTCAATAGCCGGTTTTCCAATATCAATGCTGATTAACCTCCTAAATTGTTCCGCCAATAAGTACTCTATCATTCCTGATAATTCTTCTTCTAATCTAGACGGAAACCTTTTTTTGTTGAATTTAGACGATAATGAATACCATCGATCTACTTGCTGAAGCATCTGAAGACAAAGTCTAAAAACTGAAACCCAGACTCCGGTTTTTTTTTCAATATCTGCATAAGTATCAAAAGATTGTAAAAGATTAATTTTTTGAAATTCAATATGCTTTAAATCAAATTTTACAATCTCGGCCAACAAAAAAATATCGTCCGATAAAAAAAAGTTTTGCCAATCCCCCTCTACCTCATCTTTAGAATTAAAATATTTCAGTTGTTTAGAATAATCCTTAATTAATTGGAGGTAATCTGTTAATTGACGGTCATCCAATGGAAAATACCTTGGATCAAGCGCATCTAGTACTCTTTCATTTTCAGATAATCCTTGATATTTATTCCTGTTCATTACCCCTAAATATTAGTTCCTTCTACAAAGTAGTACGGGTAAACAATATTGTCCCTTACGTTGGTAGCTTCTATTTCATAAGTTATTGAAAAGCGAATTTCACCATCTAACAATCTATCGGTATCTACTTCAATTTTTTCAACTTGGATTCTAGGTTCATACCTCCGCAATCCTACTTTCAATTCTCCAATTATGTTATTGATTGTATCTGCATTTACTGTGGCAAACAAATGCTCTTTTAACTGATTACCGAAGTTTGGCCGCATCGTTCTTTCCTGCACCGCGGTAGATAAAAATATGATTATACTTTGCCGAATGTCTTCTTCATCCTCTACCATTTCTACGGTTCCTGAAACCTTATTAAATTCAGGGGGGAAAGACCATCCTCTACCCAGAAAAGATTTTACATCCTTCATAGATTCATTTTTACCCTCCGATTAATACTGTTGGCAAACCCAATACTACGGTTCCTCCGTGCGCAGTGGAATCTCCCATTCTTACAGCAGGTTTTTTGCTAATTAACACCGTTCCCGAGCCTTTGATAACGGTATCTGGTGGTCCAACACAAACCGCAGAGTCTCCCATTACTGCAGCCGGTAAAGATCCAATTAAAACTGTAGGTGCACCGGGTCCAATGACCGGTCCGCCCACATGGGGCACGATAACTGTCACTTTTGGACAAACGTGCATATCTGTAATTCTGGAAGCTGGCAACATATTATTTTATTTAATTAATCATTACTACTGCCCCTTTGACTGTAACTTGTCCCGAAGCATTTAATTCAGCTTGTGCAGTTCCTTTGCCGGAAAACTTTATTTGGGCTTCATTTTGCACATTTAATCCCTTGACAGAAACATCTCCTCCTGAAGCCTTGATATCAATTCCTGTTCCACCCTCAATAGCTATTTTTTGGCCTGATTTAATATTTATTGCTTTTCCACTCTTGATTTCTATCCCACTAGAGGACATTTTTATTGAATTACCGTTGGCATCCTTTATTTCTATGCCTTTTTCTTTGTCACTTAAAACAAAGCTATTTCCCCCAGGAGTTTCAATAGTTAGGATTTTATCTTTGTCATCAAATTCCAACATTAATTTTTCCTTTGAGACAAGTGCTTTCTTCGGATTTTCTGATTCGATTTTTTGATAGGGATTGTTCTTGCTATTATACAATCCCCCCAAAATAACGGGAAACCTTGGATCGTTATGCATAAAACCCACAATGACTTCAGAACCAACCTCAGGAATAAAGAAACTACCTGCTCCTTTGGTGGCATATAATTGCGCCTGTCTGGCCCATAGACCATTCCCACTATCCTTTAATGCAGGTATTTTAACCTGAATTCTATAATCTTTTTGGGGGTCCTCATCAATTTTAGTCACTAAGGCGGGATATAAGCCTTCTATTACATTTAAAAGAGGAAATGAATCCTCCATTAATCCTACTTTGAACGCGTTATTTGGAAGACCAAAGCCCACCCTGGTAACATAGTTTCCTTCATACATTTCATGAGTAACAGAAGTAACCAAAACATCTCCTTCAAATCTAGCTCCAAATCCAGATAAAGTAATTACCCCTCCTAATTTAACCTCCGGTATTCCTCTAAAAGAAACCACCCCTTTAACTCTGGACATTCTGGATTCCACTAAAATAGCGTCAGCCAAAGACTTTAATTCGCCGCTTTCAATGGGTGCGTGGTAGGATTGACTAATTTTACTCGGGCTAAAAACTTTACCTAATTTTTTTCCACTTAAATTTCCCGGTTGGCTCAGTGCTGATGGCTCTGTACCTGTTTGCTTTACTTCCTTTTCTTTGAATAAATCCCAAGATTTGGTTTCAATATTCTGTATTTGAAGGGTTGAATCTACCTCTCCGTCAAAAGAAATAGCACCATCACCATATACTATTTTTGCCAAAGGCGCACCCTCCATTTTGGCCTTAGAGACGGTTACCTTATTATTAGCATTAAGGACCAACAGCCCATTTGCCTTAGCTCTCTTTAATAGAAAATCCCAATCCGTTATGTTAAACTGAGCTAAAAATTCGTGCTTGTATTCTGTCGCATCCACATCTTTAGATATACCAGCATCTGCTAGTATGGATGTGATTATTTCGCTATCCTTTTTTTTCTCAAATATTTCAGATTTCTTTTCAAAAGTCATCTTCAACGCCTTATCCGAGCATTCCAACACGAGTTTATTTTTGTAATTGTATTTTTCATAACCACTTTCGATTTTGAGGGCATGCTTACTAATGATTCCTTTGAATACAAGAGTGTTCTTTTGATCATAGCCGATGCTAATTTCTATTTCAACACCTGGTTCAAACATGGATTTTTCGCTTTCTTCAAAGGTGTTTTGAAAACTATTCCCTCCCAGAATTGTGATAGAGGCTTTACTGATTTTATAAATAGTCTGGCTAATGGAGACCTCGTAAACTAAATAACTTTCCGGCAACTCTGTACCACTCAGTTTGATTGTTACTGTTGGTAGAGCGGTCAGAGTGCTATTTGGAAGTTTGCCAGACATAATTCTTATTTTTCTATAGGAGGAAATAGCAATCTTTGACCTGTTTGCAATCGTCGAAATGATGGAAGTTTGTTGACTTGAGCTACTCTAAGGTAATACCTATTATCATCGTAATATTCCCCACAGAGATAAGGCAAAGTCTGTCCTTCCAATAGGGTAGGAATCCTTGTTATATCCGGACTTTGAAACTTGGACGATTCCACTACTGAATCGACCATTTCAGTTACCCCAATAGTAATGTTGGCCCTAAGGGGTTTGCCTGAGCCATTGAATAAATTATAAACAATAGAAAAATCATTGACCAAGCCCTTTAATGATATATCACCCCAAGTTAGATGAACATACGGTGGCGCGTGCGTACTCCTAATTGGATAGATTGTGGCTTTTTTCAGTTTCTCAATGCTTTCTCCCAAGCCATTGTCTTTAGATGCGCCATCTGCAAGATTTGGTAGCGCACCTGTGGCATCCAGGGTAAAAGAAAACTTTATAGTTTCCTTATAATAGGTGGGACGCTTGACAGCAATTACATCTCCTGTAGCCCCGGTTGGTTCACTGCCCTCTTTTGTTTTTTCTGCGAACGTGCATGTTACTGTACTGGGATTAATCTGGAGTTCATAAGTTCCTTTGGGTCCAGACAAACTTCCCTTTTCAAATTTTGAATATGCTTTAATTTTTAATTTTGAAGCACTGCTAAAATTCATTTAATAACCTTTTTGAGCATTCAATTTTTTGATGACCTCCTCAACGCACGATTCTATTAACTCTCTTTTCATAGCAGGTGTTAGTGCTTGTGAAGAATTGGCCTGATCCTTTGTTTGATAAACTTGGTTCAGATCTTTTTCTTCTTCCTTACCTCCTATGGTAGCTTTTACTATTAATTCTTTAACTTCTATGGGCATAGTTAATTTGATAATTTTTTGAAATAACTATATGCAATTTCAATAGTTTCTATGGCCAGAACAGACTGATCTGATTGAAGATCACTAAATGACCACTTAACGGGATAACATCCATAAAAGGACCAGGACGCAACATTTTTCTTCCCACTATAATCCATAAGGGTAACTACAACTGTTTTGGTGCTGATTTCCCCATCACCCTCTTCGAGTGATTTGCTGCACCATTTGGACAGCGGGGATTGAGCATCCAAATATCCTCGTTCCAACACCAGGTTTTCGTAAACTAAGTTTTGAGGTAATTTAAAAAAATAATTATTTGATCCTCCACTGGCGATTTCCTCTGTTGTCCTAGTAACCTGAATGCCTTTGACTTTTTGAAAATAATTATCCATGTTCTTTTCCAAGTCAACCCCTAGAAATGTTACACTAAAATTAAATCCAACCAATGGTCTTTTATCATCCATGTAATCGAAATTAATAAGGTTTTTTCTGCATCTTTTGCTGGCCTTGTTTGGTTTTGGCAGTTATCGAAAAAAAAAGCTTGTACTGGGTACAAGCTTTTTATGATATCGCTATCTCCATTAAGCTGCTGAAATTTCCAATCCTTCGCAAGCAAATACGATGGTTTCTACAGCCACCTCACTACTTTGTGAGTTCATATCAGTTGGAGTTACTTGTTTGGGGAATGCATTGGAAAGTGTCCATGTCATTCTTGGTGTTCCGTCTTCATCTAATAATTTGATGACTACGGTTAACCTTTCGTATGTGTTTAATTGAATCTTGGAAATCCAATCATAAAATTGATTATCCGTAGCAAAAACACCTTTTTTCAATGTAATATCTCCATACTTCATTAAGCCTGGCATTTTTATAGTAGAATGCACTGGGCTATTGCCGTGTCTGTATTCAATGACATCAGTGTCGATATCTAAACCGGAAACTTCCTGGAATGGTAAATCTGTCATATCTCCAATATCAACAGAGAAATAAAATTTCGGCATCGGCCAAAACTGATCCTGATCGCCACCGGTGCCTTGTGTTGGAACTGCCATAGTTATCTATATTTATTTTTTAACAAAATTGTTTCAATTAAGACTTCTGTTGTTGTTGCTGGAAGGTAATTACGATAAATTCAGCAGGTCTGGTAATCGCAACTTTTACCGTCATTTTTAACAGTCCATCTAAAATGTCATTAGGAGTCATTGTAACGCCTAATCCGATTTCTACAGAAAATGCATCATCCGGCGTAGAACCAGCTAAGATTCCTCCTTGCCATTGGTTATTCAAAAAATTAGAAACCATAGCCCTTAGGGAAGTCCATGTTGTGGCATTGTTGGGTTCAAATACATATGCCTCAGCAGCCATTTTGATACTTTGCTCCAAGAAGGTCATAGTACGTCTTACACTTAAATATCTCCAATCCTGGCTATTGCCATCCAATGTTCTTGCACCCCATACTAGGACGCCTTTGCCTTGAAAACTTCTTACAGCATTGACAGCCTTTCCATTTAAAGGCAAATTTAAATCCTCCTGAGACTCATTGGTAATGGCCACAGTTGGCGATACTACCGAACCAACACTTACATTAGCAGGTGCTTTGGCTACGTTAATGGAATTATCAACCATCGCATATATTCCAGCCATGGCTGGACTTAATGGCATAACGTTAAGCATATCTCGCATTTGGGATAAAACTGCTTTAAACATTGGACTTACAGCTTTCAGGGTTGCAGAAAGCGTTTCAATAGCGTCAGCGCCTTCAACTTCTACAATTTTAGCTACTTCTGCTTTGATTAGCTCTGCTCTTGCTTCTTTCAATAAGCCAGCTTCCTGAGCATCAGCAACTTCCTTGGTCAAAACCTCAACAAGTCCTTCCTTATTTTTTACATTATCAAACCCCACTTCTGTTGCCGCCACCAAAGTGGTGTTGACGAAAGGATAGTAAGCAGCACCCCATTGTAGGAAATTGGCACCAACACCTTCTCTAAATTGATTGATTACGTCTTCATCATCCATAGTTCGCTCCCTCGTTCCGTCATAAACATCTAGAATGGCAAAGCGATTCTTCATTGTTAAGCCGCAATGGTTCAACATGGCTTGCTGGAGAGAATAGCAATCCGCTTGCTCTAATAAAATTGCTTCTGGAACAACCAATAAAGTGGGTTCCAAATACTTGGGAAGAGAAGCAATCCCCGCTCCTGTCGCAGGGTCATTAAAATCTAATGCGTTTATTCCATTTTTATAGTTGCCAATAGAAACTACATAACAATCTCCTCCTCCATTGGAATAAAAAAATCTCATCGCCGTGTGCAATAAAAATCTTGAGGCATTATCAATTTCAAGTTTGAATC
Organism: uncultured Saprospiraceae bacterium; assembly: GCA_964410725.1. GTDB lineage: Bacteria > Bacteroidota > Bacteroidia > Chitinophagales > Saprospiraceae > CALAZP01. The sequence goes on along the minus strand of CAYPID010000003.1, from coordinate 77,930 downwards.
CAGTTTCATCATCACCTGAAATCTCAAATAATGTCTTTGGGGCCCCACCAAACATCTCTTCAAATTCAGCCATTGAAGTAATTCTAGTAGGTACATTCTTCAGGGATTTCGTTCCCCTTACGGCCTTTTCTGTATATCCCACAAATGCGGGTACAGCTGTTGCCACCGGTACAACAGAAGAGGAAAAGGCACTTTTTTCCTCAATGTAAACCCCCGGTGTTGCCAGAACTTTTGCCATTTTTTAAGTTTTAAAGTTTTACAAAAATCTCAGTTATATATTGATTGTTCAATGTACAAAATTTTAAGTTTCTCGGACTTCCATTCGGTAAAATCCTAGAGTATGGGACTTGAAATCCCGGTTGGGCAGATTTCCTTAGCTCAAACAGAAACCTTGGCTTTTCTTCTAAAGGAATCGCCGCTTTGCTCTTAATCTTGATACTTCCCGCCCTTGCTCCATCAGTTATATATTCAGCTGCCTCAAATTCAATCCCCTCTGAAATTGCATTCCTCGGCACAATCGAAAAATCTTCAGCGGATTGCATACTACCGTTTTTTAATTTAAAAAAATAATGCCAGTAACAAGCTCTATTGTCAAAATTAACCACATACTCAAATGGGGTGATTTCCGTCTCCATTTCTTTTCCAAACCACTCATCATTGAAATTTAACTTCAGCTGAATGTGGCCCCCCAATCCCCCTTCATTACTATCTTGAATACAAGATGCCGATACGTGTTTACCCGAATGGAGAAATCCTGCCTTTTTTTCAGATGAAGCCTCAAAAACAAAATATTGATCCACCTCAAATGGAATATTTGTAAAATTTGCGAAATATGGATTTTGGATTTTAAAATCAAACCTCAACTCTAATAGACCTGAAAAAATCCTATGATTGAAGTTTTTCGACATATCCATAGCCATTATAAAACCATTATTTTCTGGTTTCATTAATATTCCAAATGATTGCATTTTCATCTGGGTGTCTAAATCCGGCCTTATCAATAAATCACGGCAAACTTTTTTGCTGTAATATTCATGGAAGAAAAAAACAGATGCAATTCTTTTATATCTAGTGTTCAGCCTAATGGTATGTTGCATCCTAATTCCTTAATTTACTGTCCTTTACTTTCTGCTTCTATTGCTTTACCTATCATTTTGTCTAAATTTACATTTCCACTAATCCCTAATAAAGTAGGAACTTCCTCTTTTTCCATAAATGAATTGAAATTGAGCATCCTCAATTTATAAACGACTGATGGCGCATACCTTGCTCCTAAATTTGCCCACAAATTACTCAACTCCTTGAGGTCAATATTGACCATTTCCGCCGTAACCCTATCAATATTTGTACTCATCAATGGGGTACTTTGATGGTCAAAAACATTTCTACCCTGAAAAAATGAAATTACAGAAGAAATAAATTTGAGCGCCTCCAAATAATTATCTGCCGCAAAATTCGCTACAAACATTAAATATAGATTGACACTGATCGGGGGATTCATTCCAGGGTTCGACTGAAAATGTCCATTCCTAACAGATTTTTCCTCTTCGATATTCAATATAAATACCGCAATCTTATTTTCAATACCAGGTACTGGATTGCCCTTGGTATCTACAAGGCTAGAAACTGTCACTCGATCTTCTGACAAATTATACTCAGATTTCAAATAATCATTCAACTGATCTGCAATAACTGGAATAATATTGTGCAACATGCTTATGGTTGTTTTGATTCCTGTTGACCAACCAACAAATATTTAATCCCCATGACAATCAACCGTACCACATAAATGCATACAAACATGACCACTATTCCCAACAAAAAAAGTTGAAAGGTGAATACTTTTTCCACCTCATTAAGGGTAGGACCAGAAGAAGTTAACCTAAGGAAAAAGAGAAAAACAAAAGAAAGGGGGACTGATAAAAGTAAAGCAACAAAAACCCAAACGATTTCCCTAAAAAATACTTTTTTCATAGTCTTCCTTATAGAACGCTTTTACCCTCCTACCCAATAACTGTAAAACTAACAAATAATTTTTAACAAATTAAAAAAATCTTTAACATATATAATTTGTTGGAAATTAATAGCCTACAATACTAAAGCGGCCAAAAAGTGACCTCCGAATCCAACTGCAACTCCTAACATGGTCTCTTGAATGGTATTCTGCTTCACATATAACCTGAAGGATAGATAAAACCCTGTAATTAAAACTAATCCCATTATAAGCCAATAAGCCTCCATAACAATCTGACCTTTTGCAAAAAGAAAGAACCGATGAGGACTTACATCTGAACTAATCACCGCTAAAATTAGCGAGATAGCAGAGGCTGCAAATAAATTTATTCCAGTCAAAATTGATGTAAAAAAAGAAAGCAATAGAGTTAAACTGATCCCAAGTATTGTCTGCTGAAAATAATCAGGGAAACCTTCGTTTTCTCCAATGTTCAGATAAATCCAAAAATAAAAGAAACACGCAATGGTTAAAGGGACTATCCTTTCTTTGATCCCTTTCATTTTAAGATTATCTATTAGGCCAAGCCGTTGAATTAAAAGAATCGCAATGGCAGGTAAAAATGCAGTGCCGACAAATAATCTTATAGAAATCGTGCTAAACGTTTGATTGTTCCAATCATTTCCACCAAAGGCATAGGGATTATATGAATAAAAAAATAGCCAAAGGCTAATAATAGCCAAAAGCGGATGTAAAGTAATAGTCAGAAAATAAAATAAAAGCCTCGCCAGCCAATTCATTCGGTATGGTTAAACTTACGTTAAATGATAATCACAAATTTGACAAAATCTATCATCTTTGCGTTGATTGTTATAAATTAAATTAAATATCATCTCTATGACTGCTTACTTCAAGTTTCGTAAAATTTTAATTGGTCTGTTTTTCGTACTCTTTTCTGCAGGCATCCTCTCCGCTCAAAAATTTGTTTTCGTTGATGTCAATCGAATTATGGAGAGCATAGAAGATTATCAACTTGCTCAAGAAGAACTTGATAGAACTGCTGCCAAGTGGCGTCAAGAAATTGCTCAGGAATACGACAAAATAAAAGGAATGTATAATAGGTATCAAGCGGAACAAGTATTGTTGAGTGATGAAGCAAGGCAACAAAGAGAGGACGAAATAATGGCAGAGGAAAAAACCGTTCGGGATAGGCAAAAAGATTATTTCGGGCCCGAAGGAGCCTTATTTGAACGGAGACAGACTTTAGTTAAACCAATTCAAGATAGAGTATATGCGGCTATTGAAGAATATGCCAATGAAAGAGGTTATGATTTTGTTTTTGACCTTTCCTCTAATATGGGCTTGATTTTTTCCAACCCTGAATACGATAAAACAGAGGACTTACTGCGCAAATTGAGATAAAAAAACATTGAATTATCTTACATTTGCACCGCTTTAAATCAATTCTACCACTAAAATAGATTGTATAATGAGACAATTATTAAAAATAACAACAATTGTAGCAATCCTTTCCTTTGTTTCAACTGCTCTAATTGGCCAAGAAGCAAAATTCGGATTTTTAAATTCCGCTTTGATTTTAGCAGAAATGCCAGAGGTCAAACAGGCTGATGCCAACTTGGAAGCGCTAGAAAAGCAACTCCAAAAAAGGGGCCAGGGAATGGTAGAAAAGTTACAGCAAGATTATGCTGCAGCCCAGGCCAAAATGGAGAGGGGCGAATTATCCCGAATTCAGCAAGAAGAGGAAGCCAAAAAACTGGAAGATCGTCAAATGGAAATCGCTCGCTACGAACAAGAAATGATTCAACAGGTTCAAGAAAAAAGAAATGAACTTTTAGAACCCATTTACGCCAAAGTTAACGACGCCATCTCCGCAGTAGCTAAAGAAAACGGGTTTAAAATGATTTTTGATGCATCCGTTTTACTTTACAAAGACGATTCCATGGACGTAAGCAACTTGGTTAAAGCTAAACTAGGTCTTCAAAACTAAACCTTACGTACTTAATGGTTAACCCAGCCTTTAAGTGGATTTTCTCATAATAGGTATTAATTGAGAGTTCAGGATATATAGGGGTCATTTCGTACACATCTGAAATGACCTCTTCTATTTTTACACCATAAGCCGTTTTCAATACTTCCATTGTAAAATCAAATAAAGTATCATTATCTGTTTTTAAATGAATTTTTGCTCCAGGTTTAGTTATTCTCTTGTAGAGATTTAAAAAGTAGGGAGCCGTTAACCGTCTATTTTCTTGTCCTTTCTTGAGAAAGGGATCAGGAAAAACTATCCATATTTCACTTACTTCATTTTCGGCAAAAAATAAATCAATCTGTTCAATTCGGCTCCTCAAAAAAGCAATATTATTTTTCCCTTGATCCATTGCATTTTTTGCGCCCCTCCATATTCTAGCTCCTTTAACATCAACCCCAACGTAATTTTTCGATGGAAATATATCTGAGAGGCCCAAACTGTATTCCCCTCTTCCACAAGCCAATTCTAAACAAATTGGGAAGTCCGTTTTAAAAAAGTTTTTGTTCCAAAGTCCTTTTAATTCAATGCCTTCCCCGTTTTCATCCGATATACCTGGTTTAGAAGCATTCTTATTTTCAAATACATTTTTAAAATCTGCGATCTCAGCAAATTTTTGCAACTTGTTTCTTCTACTCATTAAAAGGTTTTAAAATAAAAAATATAAACTACGAACCGATTTGCTCGTTATTAAATTAAATGGCCTCAAAAATATTAAATGAAATATATCTTTTTTTTTATTTCGATTTGGTGCTTTAACTTTAGTTGGAGTCAGACCATTAACATTTCTGAGCAAATAACCCTTAGAAATGAAATTTCTTATGAAATAATAGGATCTTTTTCTAACAACACCCTTCTTTTTAGGAACAAATCTATTTCCTTTGAAATTGATGCCTTCAATGAACAATTAAAAAAAATATGGACGAAGGAAATCATTCTTGAAAAAAGACAACCCCAAGTTATTTCACTCGCAAAAACGGCGACTGATTTTTCTGTTTACTACCAGCATAAGAGCCCTCTAGGAACAGTACTTAAGGGACACAAATTCAACGGAAGGGCTGAATTAATCGATACCGTAACATTTAAAGTCTTTGACAACCTATTTTATAATACCGATTTTCAATTTGTCCAATCTGAAGATAAAAATATACAGCTCTTCTATTTTTTAGAAAAACAAAATCAATTTTATTTCATAGCCATCGATAATAGAGATATGAAAGTTCTGTGGGAACAAGTCATATCCATTGAGGAGTTTTCTAAGAACAGAGACTTTTATCAGGTTTTGATTGATAACCAAGGTATATTATTTGTCAATGTTGAATTGGATAATTTTCGAATGAAAAAAGCTAGCCATGTTTTTCAATTTTACAAATTTGATTATACCAATGGTGACTTTTTAAAAGCCGAGGTCCTATTTGAGGATATTCTAACTTCTGATGTGCAATTTATCCTAGACAACTTAAACGGTAATTTACTTGGAGCAGGGTTTTACTCTGAAAATAGCACAGTCAGATCGCAAGGATTTTTTACTGTTCATATCCCAAAAGCCTTTCAAACAAAACCTAAAGCAGCATTTCAAAGTTTCTCACCAGAATTCCAAATTAATCTGATGGGGGATAAAAACGACGGCGAAAAAGGAATTTTTGATTGCAGGATATCTGAAATAGCCATTAAAGAAAATGGGGGAATGTTAATAATCGGAGAGCGTTTTAGTGAAATTGAAAGAAGAATATCTAATGCTGGACGATTTGGTGGTGGTGGAATGAATAGATTAATCATAGATTACTTTTACGACGACCTATTTATTTTATCCTTAGACATTAACGCTACATTGGAGTGGTCACAAATTTTCCACAAAAAACAATATTCTCAAGATGATGGTGCTGCCTATTCTTCCTATTTCCTATATAAAACGCCAGAAAGACTAAGATTCTTGTTTAACGACGATATAAAAATGGAAAATACAATAAGTGAATATGTTCTTTCTGGATATGGTGATTTCGACCGAAATAGTATCTTAAGTACAGAAAATTTAAAATTGCGTCTTAGGTTTCGGGATGCCGTTCAAATTGACTACGATAAAATAATTATCCCAAGTGAACGAAGAAATGAACTTAAGTTAGTCCGGATGAATTATTAGGAGTCTTTTTTATATTTTGGGCAAAATTAAAAACATGCAAAATTTAATTGAAGAGGCTTGGAATGACCGAAGCCTTCTCGCTGACCCTAAGTATTCACAAGCTGTTTTCGATGTAATTGAACAATTGGATTCTGGATTGCTCAGAATTGCAGAACCACCAAACGAAGATAGAGCCGATTGGAAAGTTAACGATTGGGTTAAAAAAGCAGTGGTCCTTTACTTTCCATTAAGCAAAATGGAAACCATTGAAGCTGGGCCTTTTGAATTCCACGATAAGATTCCATTAAAGAAAAATTTTGCAGCTAGTCAAGTAAGGGTAGTCCCCCATGCTATTGCCCGATATGGATCTTTCATTGAACCGGGATCTATTTTAATGCCAAGCTACGTCAATATTGGAGCCTATATTGGCAGTGGAACTATGGTTGACACTTGGGCCACAGTAGGCTCATGTGCTCAAATTGGAAAAAATGTACACCTAAGTGGAGGAGTAGGCATTGGTGGAGTTTTGGAACCACCCCAGGCGAGCCCTACAATAATTGAGGACGATTGCTTTATTGGCTCTAGGTGCATTGTAGTCGAGGGCGTTAGGGTTGAAAAAGAAGCTGTTCTAGGAGCTAATGTAGTATTAACTCAATCTACCCATATTATTGATGTTACTCAAGAAACACCCATTACCTACAAAGGCAGCGTTCCTGCTGGTTCCGTTGTTATTCCTGGCACTTATGCCAAATCTTTTCCAGCTGGCTCCTATCAAGTTGCATGCGCCTTAATCATCGGTAAGCGGTCCCCGTCAACTGATAAAAAAGTCTCCCTTAATGATGCGCTTAGAGAATACAACGTCGCTGTATAATGAAATTTTTAATCGTTGGTTTAGGTAATATGGGGGCTGAGTATGACCATACTCGGCACAATATTGGGTTTGATATCGTCGATTTTTTAGCCGAACAATTAAATGGAACTTTTAAAGACGACTATTTAGGAGACCTCGCGGTAGTGAAAACTAAAGGAAGAAGTCTCTACCTGCTCAAACCTTCTACGTTTATGAATTTAAGTGGTAAAGCCATTAGGTACTGGCTGCAAAAACTTAAAATTAATAACACCCATTTACTAGTTGTAGTAGATGATATTAATATTCCCTTCGGGAAAATTAGATTGCGACCTAAAGGAAATGATGGTGGTCATAACGGCCTTAAAAATATAAATCTCCTTTTAGGGTCTCAAGAGTATGCTCGTCTTAGAGTAGGTATTGGCAATGATTTTGGAGAAGGCCGTCAAGTTGATTATGTGCTGGGTAAATGGTCTTCTAATGAGCAAAAAGAACTTCAATCTATAAAAAGTAAGTGTGCCGAATGCATTATTAGTTTCTCCACTATTGGCATTCAGCACACCATGAGTTCCTTTAACGGTTAAGTCAACCGTATTTCATCATCATTATCGTCTGTAAAAGTATATTGAGTTAGAGCAAAATCAGAATTAGGCTTTATTTTAACCCATTTGAAATATTTAAAATACCAACGCATACGTACGCTCGGCATCCCTCTTTTCAAAAAAGCCTCCAAAAATGGGTGGACCTCCAAATTTATTTTAGATTGCGGACTAGACTGAAGAATGAAATTCAAATCTCTTTCAACATCATCAGCTAAAAGTATAGTGGCATTGACACTTCCGGAACCACCACAAGAAGGACAAACCTCTGTTGTGTTAATCTTGACCTCTGGTCTAACACGCTGTCGAGTGATTTGCATCAATCCAAATTTGCTCAATGGCAAAATAGTGTGCTGTGCCCTATCGGTTTTCATGAAATCCTTGACCGCATTGAATAATTCTTTTTTGTGGTCTGGATTTTTCATATCTATGAAATCCACTATGATTATTCCTCCAATATCTCGTAGCCTCAATTGCCTCGCCAACTCCTCAGCGGCTTCTAAATTGACTTTCAATACGGCTTCCTCTTGATTGACCGTACTCATTTTGTGTCCACTATTCACATCAACTACATGTAGCGCTTCTGTATGCTCAATCACCAAATATGCTCCACTCGGCATAGTAGCGGTCTTGCCAAAAGAAGACTTAATCTGGCGCGTAATTCCAAATGTATCGAAAATGGGTTTGCTAGATTTGTAATGCTGAATAATCTTTACCTGATCCGGGGCAAAGGAACCCATATAATTTCGGATATGGTGATACAGTCCAATATCATTAACGACAATTTTGTGAAATGAGTCATTGAGCAAATCTCTAAGAATACTGGAAGTTTTGTCTAACTCACTTAACAGTTTCGATGGCACTTTTCCAGCAGTAGCCTGATTGAATACCTCTTCCCACTTTTGTAAAATATGAGTTAATTCTTCATGCAGATCCGCTACTTTCTTTCCTTCTGCAGCAGTCCTTACAATAACTCCAAAATTTTTAGGTCGAATACTCTCCATCAACAACTGAAGACGCTTTCTTTCTTCATTGCTATTGATTTTTTTTGAAACTGCTACAATATCATTAAAGGGGGTTAAGACTAAATACCTTCCTGGGATAGTAATCTCACAACTTAACCGCGGTCCTTTAGTAGAAATGGGTTCCTTTAAAATTTGAACCAATAATGGTTGCCTTTTAGACAGTACTTGGTCTATTTTACCAGCCTTATTTATTTCTGGTAAAATATCAAAATTGTCTAATCTGTAAGAATTTCTTTTGCCTCCAATAATTTCGTCGGAATACTTGATAAGAGAATTCAATTTGGGCCCTAAGTCAGTATAATGCAAAAACGCATCTTTCTTATGACCAATATCGACGAAGGCCGCATTCAGACCCGGCATCAATCTCTTGATTCTACCTAAAAAGACATCCCCAACCGAAAAGTTATTATTGGTCTTTTGCCTGTGAAGTTCCACAAGTTTGGAATCTTCAAGTAACGCCACCTCCACCTCATCGGAAGAAGCATCAATAATAAGTTCTTTTTCCACTTGGGTAACATTTTAAGGTTCCTTAAGAACCTTATCACACAAAAAGATTCAGGAAATGAGGATTCTCATTTCCTGAAATGAAAAAATTGGGTTAGTTACGCTACACCAGCCTAACCTAAAAATTACTTCTTCTTCTTATGTCTGTTTTTACGAAGTCTCTTTTTTCTTTTGTGGGTTGCAATCTTATGTCTTTTTCTTTTTTTACCGCAAGGCATAACTTAATCTTTTAGAGTTTTAATATTATTATTTATTCATTTCATTACACAACTGGCTGAATCTTTCAAAATCCTCCTTTCTACCTAATTGATTATTGACCAGTGCTAACATACATATAGTTTTATTGTTTTCTGGATCAATCTCAAAAGACCTATTTAACCTTTCTAACGCTCTTTCATATTGACTTGTTTTAATCGCTAAACTTGCTAAAGTATTTAAAACAAGGGGTTGCTCTGGATACCTTTCGTTTAAATCCAACAACATAGTTATTCCCTTCATAGGGTTTTCCTTTGGTGGATTTTCAGTATAGGTTAAAACTAAATTTATTCTATTAGATAGGTTATCCGGATTAAGCGAAATAGCTGTTTCAAATGCCTCTATTGCTTTTTCCGTACAATAGGATACTACCTTTTCTTCTGTCTCTCTCTGCAAGCACAAACTGAGGGTGGTACCTGCAATAGACCAGCTTTCTTCCAAGTTTTCCATTTGTGCAACCTTTAAAGCATAAGCACCCGAAATGGCAGGTTTGCCCAATTTGTACCATTCACCGGCTAATTGCTTGTAGGTTGCTATTAATTCCAAAGTGTCCGATTCCGTTTCTAATAAACTCAATTGCCTTTCTAGGGCTATAACCGCACTCATTTGTGCGATTGTAAATTCATCTTTTGAATCCATTAACATCGATTCCAAATTAGTAGATTCCATAGCCAATGAGCGAACAGACTCTACTGCTTTTTGCGAGGTTGTTTTGGTATCAAAAACAAAATAAAAAAGTATGAAAATTATCACTGAACCCCCCACAACTGACCACTGACTTTTATTCATACTCAAATCTGATTAGTTATCTTCCTCTTCATTAGGCATCTCCGTTACACTTTCCTTTACCTGATCTACAAATGTCTTTGCAGGCTTGAAAGATGGTATAAAATGCTCCGGTATCTCTATCGATTCATTTCTTTTAATGTGCCTTCCGATTTTCTTAGCTCTCTTCTTAATTACAAAACTTCCAAAACCCCTCACGTAAACATTTTCTCCAGAAGAAAGAGACCCCTTTACCTCCTTGAAAAAGGTTTCCAGAGTCACAAGTACATCTACCTTAGGCACTCCCGTCTTATCTGAAATCGCTGCAACCAGATCGGCTTTTCTCATTTTTCTAATTGATTGATGCTACCCTCTTAAACCTTTAATTATAAGGGACGGCAAATTTCGCAAAATTATTACACTAAATAAAGAAATACATCAATAATTTAGCTCATATAAAGCTAAACATTTTTTGGTGTTTAAATTTTTGGTGTATGGCCCTTCTTATAACAAGAGCTTTTTAATCACGTTGGGGACCAGTCTTTAACTATATTTGCAAAAACTAATACAGTATGCTGCAATCTATGACCGGTTTCGGTAGAGCCAATGGCGATTGGCGAAATAAATCGATGAACATTGAGATCAAATCGCTCAATAGCAAGTTTACCGATTTGAGATTAAAGTTACCTAATAATTACAAAGATAAAGAAACGGAATTAAGAAAAATTATTCAGGACGATGTGGTTCGAGGCAAAATCGAGTTTACCTTGGAAGTCGTTTCTGCTGAAGATCAAGATGCCCTCTCTCTTAATGTTCCTTTATTTAAAAAATATTTTACTGCTCTGAATCAACTAAAATTGGAATTACAATTAGAACAAGTGGATTTGATGCAATCTATTCTACGAATGCCCAATGTAATCAGTTCTGAAACCTCTGTTCTAGATGATGGAGAGTGGCAATTTGTTCAAAATCTTGTTCGAGCTGCGCTAAAAGACCTAAGGGACTTTAGGGGTTCTGAAGGCATTGCTCTTTCATTAGACTTGGAACAAAGAATCCAAGTCATTCAAGATTTGTTAATTCAAATCAAGCCTTACGAGGGTAGCCGAATAGAAAAGCTCCGAGAAAAATTACTTTTGTCCGCTAAAGACTTTATTCGCAAAGAATCCTTCGATCAGAATAGATACGAACAAGAGGTGATGTATTATCTGGAAAAAATTGATATCACCGAAGAAAAGGTGAGGTTAAATCAACATTGCTCTTATTTTATGGATACCCTTAAAGGAAAGGACACACAAAAAGGACGAAAGCTTGGTTTCATCTCACAAGAAATTGGTAGGGAAATCAATACGCTAGGCGCAAAAGCTAATGATTCCAACATCCAAAAAATAGTGGTTCAAATGAAAGATGAATTAGAAAAAATAAAAGAACAAATTGCCAATATTGTTTGATGAAAAAATTAGTTGTCTTTGCTGCTCCTTCTGGATCGGGAAAATCTACCATTGTAAAACATTTGCTTTCTAAAATTCCTGCTCTTTCTTTTAGCGTTTCGGCCACCACTAGAGCACCTCGCAATAATGAGGTTAATGGAAGGGATTACTACTTTATTTCTTTGGCTGATTTTAGAAGTAAAATTCAACAAAACGAATTTGTTGAATGGGAGGAGGTTTATCCAGAAGTGTATTATGGTACGCTTAAAGGAGAAATTGACAAACTTTGGTTTGAAAACAAGACGGTAATTTTTGATATCGATGTCTACGGTGCCTTGGCAATCAAAAAAATCTACCCCGAAGAAACTTTAACGATTTATGTAGATGTACCCAAATTTGAAGATATTCAAAAAAGGCTTGCCTTGAGAAATACAGAATCTCCAGAGCAATTGCAAAAACGGGTTCATAAAGCTCAGCACGAAAGTAGTTTCAAAAACAAATTCGATAAAATTCTGGTTAACGATGTGTTGGAGGAAACGTTCCAACAAGCAACGGAGTTAGTTCTGAATTTTATAAAGTCACAATAATTGGTACCAAAGTGTTTAGCATTATTTCTGCTGTTATCCTCGACTAGTGTCCTAGCCCAAAATTTTTCTTCCGTTTCAGGCAGCGTTTTAGACAGCCAGACCGGTGAACCATTAATAGGAGTATCTATCATTTCTTCTAATCCAAATTTTGGAACGATTTCTGATGAACTCGGAAATTTTTCTATATCTATCTCTTCAGAAGATAGTGTTATACTTACATTTAGCTATGTTGGATACGAAACTAAAAGTATTGCTACAGCTTGTACCGATGAATGTTTTATTGAGGTTCAACTCAGCTCCGGAATATCTCTTCAAGAGATAGTCATCTCATCTAACTCCTTTGAAGAGCAAAAAAACGCAGTTCAAATGAGTGTAAGTGCACTTACAGCTGAGCAAATCACTAAAATTCCAATGGTTTTAGGAGAAAATGATGCGCTAAAGGCATTACAGCTTAAACCCGGTATTCCTTCGGGAAGTGAAAGCACTACGGGTATTTTTGTCAGAGGTGGGGGTTCAGATCAAAATCTCTTTCTTCTGGATGATGCCGTAATTTATAACGCTAGCCACTTATTTGGATTCTTTAGTACATTCAACACTGATATTCTTAAAAATATAAACCTTTATAAAGGAGGTTTTCCAGCTAGATATGGAGGAAGACTCTCTTCAATAATAGATATCAATTCCAAAAAGGGGAATGATCAAAAATTTCAAGGCAAAGGTGGTATCGGAATTATTTCATCCAAATTAACACTTGAGGGCCCAATAAAAAAAGGGAAGTCATCTTATCTTATCGCGGGGAGAAGAACCTACTTCGATATTTTTACAAGAGCTCTTAACAACCGCAACTCTAATTCAAATATTCCCAACTATTTTTTTTACGATTTTAATTTGAAGTTAGATTTTTCTCTAGGGCCCAAAGATCAGTTATCTTTTAATGGTTATCTCGGAAAAGATGATTTCGAATTTACCAGTGATTTTTTCAATTTCAACTTCTATTGGGGCAATCAAACAGGTTCAATAAGATGGATTCACAACTGGTCATCTCGCTTTCTAGCTAAAACATCTATTTCCATATCTGACTACCTCTACAATATTGATAACCAGGTTACGGGCTTTAGTTTTGGCCTTGGTTCTGGAATAAATGACCTGCAAATCAAAACAGACTTCCTTTATAACCCTTCACCAAATCATGAAATCCAATTTGGTTGGAACGCTATTAATCATTTTTTCGAAATTGGTAGGCTTAAAGGAGGAAGTTCTGATGGTGTCGTCTCCTTTTCTTCTGGTAATAATTTATCAGCTTTTGAGTGGGGGGGATATTTTTCTAATCAAATCGCTTTAAATCCGCTATTAAAAATAGACTTTGGACTCAGGGTTTCTGGATTTATTCAAAATCAAAAATCTTATGTCCTGCCTGAATTGAGACTGGCTTCTAACCTTTCTCTAAATGAGAATCTTGCGCTAAAAGCCAGCTATTCGGAAATGATTCAATATCTGCACTTGGTTAGAAGCGCAGGTGTGGGTTTGCCAACCGATATTTGGTACCCCTCGACTAAATCAGTACTTCCAGAACGCTCAAGGCAAATAGCTTTGGGATTACTTTGGATAATCAACCCTATGTGGAAGATTAATCTTGAAAGTTATTACAAAGAATTCAATAATGTCCTTGAGTTTGTTGATGCAGCCCAACTGTTTGTCTCTAATAACTTAGAGGATGAATTTGCAATTGGGGAAGGATATGCCCGTGGAATTGAACTGGAAATTGAAAAAAAGGCAGGCGACCTAACCGGTTGGATTGGATATACTTTGGCATTTGTAAATAGAGGTAATTTTTCTCCTCTTTCACCTAAGGGATCCTTTCAACAAAGAGGATATTTTTCCCCTCCCTACGATAGAAGGCACGATTTCTCCTTGGTTATCTTCTATGAACTGTCCAAAAGAATAAATTTATCCGCAACCTTGGTATATGGGTCAGGTGATTTGGCTTGGCTACCTACAGGTCGAACCTATTTCCAAGACGTAGTAACCGGAAATTCTGAACCCGTTGTGCCGCTTTTCGAAGACAGGAATAATTTTAGATTACCGGCTTATCACCGCTTAGATATTGGAGTTGACTTTAATTTCTTCCCTTCCTGGGGAGAAAGTGTGCTGTCTTTCAATCTTATTAATGCTTATGATAGGCGTAATACTTTTTTTATTTTTTTAGAACCGCAGTATCAATCATTAAATGTTCCTGATACCGGCGCATCTTTAAACTTTCCCGAAAAAATTATCGCAAACCAAGTCTCCCTTTTTCCAATAATTCCAGCGCTAACCTGGAATTTTAAATTTTGATGTAACATGCTAAAATATTCATACCTTAATACTATTCTCGTATTTGGTATCTTATTCTCTATGAGTTGTAATTTAGAAAAGCAAATTGATATCGATTTGCCCAATTACGATAGTGAGCCCTTTATAGAATGTTATTTGGTTCCCAATCAACCTTTTAGATTATTAATAACCCAAACCTCCTCCTATTTTGAAAACTTAACCTTGGACAATCCCTTGTTTTCGGAATCATTCCTGTTACAAGGTGCTCAGGTTTCAATTTTTCAAGGTATCAATAAATATGAGCTTGAAAACAAACTTATAGTCGATCCAAATACTGAAAAAATATACAATTATTCCAACTCAAATTCGGTGGAGTACAACACAATAGATAGCTTTTATTTAGAGATTTTATTACCCAATGGAGACCAAATTACTTCGGCCTCTATTTTCTTGGATACTGTTCAGTTTGATAGTATTGTGGTTCAGTTTGATCAAAATGATTCTTTGGCAAGGACCTTGACTTATTTTAAAGATTTTCCTAACGAAACGAATTTTTATCGTCGGGTTTTAACTGTGGGAGAAACCTTTGATGAACCAATCCAAGATTTTGTAACCGATGATCTTTTTATAGATTCTGTTTTTGTTTTTGGAAGTGGTTACGTTTTTAATTCCGGAGATACTGTTTTTAATTCGGTTTTTCACCTCACAGAGGACTATCACAATTTCTTAGAAAGTGTACAACAAGCAATTGATGGCAGTGGTAATCCTTTTGGTGTTCCAAGTCCATTGCAATCTAACCTACTCGGAAATGCCCAAGGAGTTTTCGCCTGCATTTCAGAATCTAAAAACAAAACGATTATAAAAAAATAAAGGGACTACTTCTCTTAGAGGTAGTCCCTTTAAATATGACTTAATCTAGGTTCCTATTTCTTAACCGCATTCACCACAACGCCCCAGTTGCCATCAGGTAAAAGAACCGTTCTTCTATTATCTGCCTTTCCTTCTGCTGAATCGTTATCACTTGCAGGCATGAATTCTCCTCTACCAACAGCAGCTACTTGATCTGGACTAACTCCTTTGCTGATGAGAAATCTTACCACACCCATTGATCTGGCAATACTTAAATCCCAATTATCTTGATATGGTGCTCCTTCGACCATTCCATCTGTATCTGTATGTCCTTCTACTAACAATCTTAAAGCTGGATTTTCCTTCATAGTATTCGCCAACTCAGTTAAGGCATCTCTTTCTGCTTTGCTAAGTCTTGCAGAACCACTTCTATACCTTACTGGAGTAGAAGTCTGAACATATAATCTACCGTCCATTTCCTGAAGCTCAAATCCACTTTCTTCAAAGCCACCAAAAATCTCATCAATTTCTGACTTAATTGCGCTCAATTGTGATTCACTCATGTTCAGTTTGTCTTGAACCTGAGACAATTGTGTTTTCGTTGCTGACATGTCGCTTTTTAACGAAGTTAATTCTCCATTAAGACGCTCCTTTTCAGATTCCATAGTAGACTGCAAATCACTGTTGGCAGTTTCAAGTTGTGCTACTCTAGCTTGTGTTTCAGCCAATGCTTTATCAGAAGCTTCTTTAGAAGCCGAAAGCTCATCGTATTTCTTTTTAGATACGCAGGACTGCATAGTGCTTACCGCCAGGGTTAAAATCATTAATTTAGTAATCAGACGCATGTTCTTCTTTTTTAAATTTTAAAATAATATTAAATTCTGATAATTTTCCTTAATTACAAAGGGCAAATATAACATAAAACCGAAAATTAGTAAATTCTATAGAAAGGAAGGTAACGCTTGAAGGACAAAAAATTGTGATGTGGGATTTTGGGGAAGCGTTATAATTTAATTTACCAATATTAAACCGTAGATTGCCAAAAATCAAAATTTGAAACGAAATGAATTACGAGGTTCTTGTAGAAAAAAATTTCAAATTTATTGAGACCAAAGGTGGTAATACTAATTTAGTTCTTCTCCACGGTTTGTTTGGAGCTTTAAGTAATTTCGAAGGTATTTTAAATCACTTTGGTTCTAAATATAACGTAATCGTTCCCATCCTTCCCATCTTCGAGATGCCCTTAAGAAAATTATCAGTATCCGGCTTGGTTGGCTATGTTCATGAGTTTTTATCCTTCAAGGGATATGATAAGGTTCACTTATTGGGTAATTCCTTGGGAGGGCATATTGCATTGCTTTATGTACTTAATCATGCTGAAAAAGTTAAAAGCATTACTTTGACCGGCTCCTCCGGGCTTTTCGAAAGTGCTATGGGGTCTACATTTCCTAAAAGAGGAGATTATGAATTTATTAAAAAGAAAACCGAAGATACTTTCTACAGTCCTCTCACCGCATCCAAAGAATTGGTTGATGAAGTTTTTGATACCGTTAATGACCGGGGAAAAGCCATTAGAATCATCGCGATGGCTAAATCAGCCGTTAGACATAACTTAGGTGATCAATTACAAGAAATTAAAACTCCTTGTTTGCTGATATGGGGCAATCAAGATAAGGTTACCCCTCCTTTCGTTGGTGAAAAATTTAAAGAACTTATTCCTCATTCTGAATTGCATTTTATAGACAAATGTGGACATGCTCCGATGATGGAACAGGAAGAAAGTTTCAACAAAATATTAGAGGATTTTCTAAAAAAGCATTTGTCCTAAATTTAAATGCGTTTCCTTTTTGTAATTCTCGGAGTTTCTTTATTCACCTATTCTTGTCAAACTGGTTTGACAAGCGGTCTTTCAAGTTATGAAGAATTTGATACCACCTTTTTAGATACTTTGGTGGTTTTATCTTCTAAAACTACTCACCAAGATATAAACCTAAAATATCAAGAAAGTGCTCCTAAAACCGTAGATCTAATTCACAACCAATTATCTCTATCTTTTAATTGGGAAGCCAAGATGGTGATTGGGCAAGCAAGTTTACTTTTAAAACCTTATTATTATCCGTTAGAATCTTTTGAAATTGATGCCATCAATTTTAGCTTAGATTCTCTAGCCTTAATGTCCAATCATTCTCCTGTGAGTTTTCAATATTCCTATAACGGAAAGCAATTGAAATTTGATCCTGATATGGTTGTACACCCCAATGATACCCTTGAGGTAATTATTCATTATCGGGTGGTTCCTGCATCAGATGAAAATCATCAAAGTAATGGAGATGATAAAGGGCTCTATTTTATTATGGAAGATTCCTTAACAAATAGAAGAAAAGAAATCTGGACCTTGGGAGAAACTCAATGGAGTGCTAAATGGTTTCCTACGATTAATCAACCTAATGAAAAAGTTACTCAATCTATTTCATTAACCATAGATACGGCCTTAACCTCTATTTCCAATGGTATTTTAATCAACTCTCAAAATAATAACGACGGGACCAAGACAGATTATTGGGAATTAAGCCTCCCTCAATCTCCATACCTTACTTCAATTACTATTGGTCAATTCGATTACCAAAAGGACACCTCTGGACCTGTTGATTTAGAGTATTTTGTACAACCTGGATTTAAGAGTGATATCTCATCCATTTTTGGTCAGGTGCCTGCAATGATTGATTTTTTCTCCGATACCTTCCATTATCGATTTCCCTGGCCTAACTATAAACAAATTATTGTACAGGATTTCGTTAGTGGAGCTATGGAAAATACTACTGCTGTAATTTACGGTGATTTCATCCAGGGGCATAGGAACGAAATTAGTGGTCTGGGTAATGATGCTATCGTTGCACATGAATTGGTCCATCATTGGTTTGGCAATTTAGTAACCTGCGAAAATTGGGCTAATATTACCTTAAATGAAGGGTTTGCCAATTATGGAGAGGCGCTTTGGATTTCCAATTATCACGGAAAAGAAGCGGGAGAATATCACAGATTTATCAATGCCCAGGAGTACTTTCAAGATGCCTATTTGGCTGGACCATTACCTTTGGTGTCTTACTATTATTCTGACCCTGAAAAACTTTTCAACACACATACTTACAATAAAGGTGGTGCAGTATTGCATATGCTTCGTACCTACTTAGGAGATCGTGGTTTTTTTGATGGGGTTTCCTACTATTTGAAGGAAAATGAATATTCCAATACCGAGATTGACCACCTAAGATTAGCATTCGAAGAAGTTAGCGGATTAGATCTCCAACAATTTTTTACCCAATGGTTTTATCAACCGGGCCACCCCAGAATTTCTTATGAATCTAACTATGACTCTAGTACCTCTACTTTTAATTTGGTGATTTCTCAGGAGCATGCCTTCAAGCAAGAATTTCAACATTTATTTTCATTTCCTATCAAAATAGGATATGTACTACAAGAAGATTTCCTAGAATATGAATTTTTCATGTCCAAAGGAAAGGAACAAATTTCTTTTTCTTTACCTGTTGCTCCTGAATTTGTAATAATAGACCCCGGACTAGATCTTCTTGCAGAATACTCCGTAAACTTTAGTTTATCCCAATGGGAAAAATTACTGTCCTTACCTGTCAATAGCGGTTGGAAAATCAAATCTTTTGAGGAAATAATGTCCATTGGGGACGATAACACAAGAGAAAAGGCTGTAATATGGGGGCTTAAAAATCCGTCTCCTATTTTTCAAGAATTAGCACTCCAAGCCATTGAAGATTATCAATTGGAAAGCTTTGCCGATACGCTAATCAAAATTGGCACCATTGATCAAATAACAGAAAATCGAGCCTTAGCTTGGCGAGTGCATAGAAGATTATCCAAAATAGAGGATAGTAAATTGCTTTTAAATAGGCTATCTCAAGAAAAAAATCCTAAAGTTTTAGCTGAACTGATTAAGACATTAACAGCTGCACCCCTGAGCTTAGGCGAAATTGAACTGATCACTTCTTTTGAAAATCGGGTTGAATCTTTAATTATAGAAGCTTTAGGTAAATTTTATTCACAAAGGAAAATGCTTGATAAACTTTCATTTTTTGAAAGGCACCTTTACACTATCAAAGATGATTATACCATTAATTTTTACGAAAGTTATTTATCATTATTTCCAGAAAGTGGCCTATTAAAGATTTATCAAATAGCGCTAGATTCACGCAATTCAAGACTGCGGAAATACGCAGCTACTTATGCCATTTATCATTTAGCTAAAGTTTGGAAAAACATCGATCCCTCAGTGCGAACAGAGGCCAATGTATTGATTGATAAAATTTTATCCAAAGAAAGAGACCAAACTTTAATTGACCTTTACTTTGCATTCAAATAACTTGGTATATTACATTTGTTGATTATTTGAGCAACCAATGAATGTATTAAATCGTTGATGAATAAGTCACTGTAAATTCTGGTTATGAATAGAATGGAAAATTACCAACTTTTAATTTCAAAACTAGATGCTTTCATTCGCAAGTATTATCTCAACAAAATTATCCGGGGTTCACTCTATAGTGTTGGTCTTATAGTCGGTCTTTTTCTAGCCTTTAGTATCAGTGAATATTACTTTTATTTTTCTCCGACACTAAGAAAAACCTTATTGGCAGTGTACTTCCTTTCCTGCCTTTCTTTTATTGCTATATGGGTATTTGGACCGCTTTTCAAATTTTTTCGATTAGGCGATGTAATCAGTCATAATGATGCAGCTCTGATTATTGGAAAATATTTTTCAAATGTTCAAGATAAACTTATTAATATTTTAGACTTAAATGCTCAATTACAAAGCAATACCAATTCAAATGCACTGATCTTAGCTGGCATAGATCAAAAGTCTGATGACATTAAACTTACACCTTTCCGAAAAGCTATCAATCTTAGTGAAAACAAAAAATATTTGCGATTTGCTTTGCCCCCGATATTACTGTTTTTCATTCTTTTATTCAGTGCTCCTTCTGTGCTGACTGATAGTACATTTAGATTTATAAATAATAATACTGAATTTGAAAAACCCGCACCATTTAAATTTACTATTCAAAATACCCAGCTGGAAGTTGCGCAATATGATAACTTTAATCTAAAAATTAAGATTGATGGTAAGGCCATTCCCAATGAAGCCTACGTATTGATCGGAGATTACAGGTACAAACTTCGAAAAGAGGATCATAATATTTACTCATATGTCTTTAGAAATGTATCCGAACCAATCAATTTTAGACTTAATTCCGGGTCCATTTTCTCCAAAGAATACCAAATTTCTATAGTTTCAAAACCCATGATATTAGGTTTTGAAATTTCCTTAAACTATCCCGAACATACACAACTTCGCTCAGAGACGCTTGAAAATACTGGCGATTTGATAATACCAGAAGGAACTCAAATAACTTGGTTGTTCCATGCCCAACATACTGATGGCATTTCTCTAAAATTTGACTCTTCAAATCCCGAGCAAGCTAATAGTATCTCAGAATCCGATTTTTCATTGTCAAAATCTATGTTGCAATCCAGCTACTACTCAGTATTGATTGGTAATGATTGGAGTTCTCGAGTTGATTCAGTGGAATATTTTATTAAAGTAATACAAGATGAATATCCGGCCATATCTATCAAAAGCTATCCTGATGAAATAGACCCTAACTTTTTCTATTTCGCAGGAGATCTAAAAGATGATTATGGGCTCACTCAACTGCTCTTTCACTATGTTATCAAAAGGGAAAATCTCACAATTGATTCATCGATAGTGGTTAAAAAATTTGATTCAGAAATTTCTGAGGAGACTTTTCAATTTGATTTTGATTTTACAACATTGGAGCTAACTCCTGGTGATGAGGTAACCTATTATTTCGAAATCATCGATAACGATGTCGTCAACGGGTTTAAGAGTTCTTTTACCGAAAGGATGCAAAAAAAATTGCCAACTAAAGAGGACTTCAAAGAAAAGGAACAAGAAAATGAGGAAGAATTTAAAGCGAAATTGAAAACTGCTATTCGAGAAAATAAAGAACTACGCAATGAGGTGGAACAATTCAAAAATAACCTGCTGCAAAAAAAAGAATTGGAGTGGCAAGACAAAAAAGAATTGGAAAAGCTTGTTAACAAACAAAAAAATGTAGAAAATCTGATTGAAGAAGCTAAAGAACGATTTGAGGAAAATTTAAAGAATCAGCAGATTTTACAAGATACTGACGAGGAAGTTCTGGACCAACAAGAATCTTTAGAAGATTTATTAGAAGAATTAGAAAATGAGGAGTTAAATGAGATTCTTCAAAAAATTGAAGAGTTGATGAATCAGCTTGACAAGGAACAGCTATTAGAGATGTTGGACAAGGTCAATAAAAATGAAAAAGTCCTGGAAACCAACCTTGATCGGTTGATGGAATTATTCCAACAATTGGAGCTTGAAAAAGAGATGAAAGAAGCTATTGATCAACTAGAGGATTTAAGTAAAAAACTAGAAGACTCCGCTCAAAAATTGGATGATAATTCGGGCTCCGAGGATAATAAAACTTCTCAGGAGGATATAGAAAATTTTGAAGATCAGCTTAAAGAAATACAAGAAGACTTAGACAAAATAAAGGACAAGAGTAATAACTCCAAATCCCCTCAGGATTTGAAGTTACCCGAGGAAAATATTGATCGAGCTGAAAAGCAGTTGAATGAGAGTAAGAAACAACTAAATCAACAAGACAACAAAAAGGCAGCTAGCGAGCAGAAAAAAGCTGCACAAGAGTTAAAGGATGCTGCTGATCAAATGACTCAGCAAATGCAGGAATCCAAAATGCAACAAATGCAGGAAGATATGGCTGCACTTCGACAATTAATGGAAAATTTAATAGGCATTTCGTTTGAACAGGAAGATTTAATGGGAGAGTTAAGTACTACTGCTATTAACACCCCTCTCTATGTTTCCCAAGTACAAAATCAATTCAAATTAAAGGACGATTTCGCTTTGGCGAAAGATAGTTTAAATGAACTTGCTAAAAGAGTTTTTCAACTTGAAGCATTTTTAACAGAAAAGGTAGTTGCAGTAGAAGAAAATTTAGACTTGAGCATCCGGCATTTGGAAGAAAGAAAAGTGCCTCTTGCTGGAAATTTTCAACAACGAGTGATGACTTATACCAATGACCTAGCTTTAATGCTTAGTGAAGTAATGCAGCAAATGCAGCAACAGATGTCACAAATGATGGCGGGTCAACAGATGTGTAGTCAACCTCAAGGTCAGCAAAATGGAAACGAACCTCAAGATAAAATGAGCGATGGTCAACAATCTTTGAATCAAGAAATGCAGGAAGCGGGTAAAAAACCTGGAGGGGCTAGTTCAAAAGAATTTGCAGAAATGGCTGCAAAACAGGCAGCTCTGAGAAAAGCTTTAGAGGAAAAAATAAAGGAGTTGCAAGGTCAGGGAAAGGGCGACCCATTACTTCAGGAGTTGGTAGAAGAGATGGATAAAGTTGAGACCGATTTGGTCAATAAAAAATTGACCAATGAGATGATGAAAAGACAAGAAGAAATACTAACCAAATTACTCGATCACGAAAAAGCTGAAAGAGAGCAAGAATGGGAAAACGAAAGAGAATCAGAAACTGCTAGTCAAAAAAATCGGGTAGTTCCTCCCTCATTAGAAGAATATCTTAAAAAAAGAAAAGCAGAAATTGAAGAATTCCGCAAAGCTGCTCCTGGATTAGAACCTTTCTACAAACTGCTTCTGGAAAATTACATGGGAGGATTTGGCACTAAATTTGAATAAATTGGATAAAAAGAGTAAAAATGCTTGAGCTATCTTCCAACACTAGTGAACTACAGCAATTAGAATGGTTTGTAAAAAAAATTGCAACACAATATAGATTGGATGAGGAACAGTATGGTAACGTTTTAATCAGTTTAACGGAAGCTGTTAGTAACGCTATCATTCACGGCAACAAGCAAGATTCAAATAAAAAAGTCTGTATTAGTTTAACGGAAGAGAAAAATAAAATTTCTATTTCTGTCTCCGACCAGGGAAAGGGATTCAATGTAAATGAAATTCCGGACCCAACTGCGGAAGAGAGGCTATTTTGCGTTGGAGGCCGGGGAGTTTTTATTATGAAAAGATTATGTGATGGTGTATGTTATTGCAATAATGGCACTACCGTTAAATTAGAGTTTAAAATTTGATGGAGGATCGAATTTCATTTTTTTATGAGGATACAAATTTTGTACTTGAAAAAAGGAATACCTATCGAAAATGGTTGAGCTTATTAATTGAGATGCACCAAGGTCAACTGCAGCAGATTAGCTACATTTATTGTAGCGATGATTATTTACATAAATTAAATCTGTCCTATTTGTCTCACGATACCTTAACTGATATTATTACTTTCCCTTACGAATCCTTTCCAATAATCGCTGCCGACATCTTTATAAGTATCGATCGAATTAAAGAAAACGCGGAAGAATTAAACCTAAGTTTTGACAATGAACTAATAAGGGTTATGTCTCACGGTATCTTACACCTTTGTGGGTATGGTGATAAAAGCGAGAAGGATTTAATTATCATGAGAAATAAAGAAAATGAGGCTATAAAGCTTTTTGAAACGCAATAAATTATTCTCAAATAGATTTCTTTTAAGAAAGGAAGATATTATTCTAGGGTTTCACCAATATTAAAAAAAGGCTACATTTGTTTTCGCCATTTCCGATAAAGCCTTACTACTAACACAACGATATGAAAGTATTGAAATTTGGTGGTTCCTCGGTTGGGACCCCGGAACGTATTCTTAGTATAGTTTCTATTCTTAAAACCTATTACGGAAGAGGAGATAAATTCACAGTTGTTTTTTCAGCATTTGGAGGAGTTACTGATTCCTTAATTGAAATGGCGCATCTTGCCTCAGAAGGGGATCCTAAATATCAAGATGTTTTCGAATCTTTTAGTAAAAGACACTTTGATGCAATAGAAAAATTACTTTCTGGGCCCCTCAAACAAGAGATTAAAGACGAACTCTATAAAAATCACGAAGTATTAAAAAACTTATTGGCAGGGGTATTTTTAGTCCGAGAGGCTTCAAAAAGGACAATGGATTATGTATTGAGTTTTGGAGAAAGAAACTCAGCATTTATTATAAGTTACGTCTTACAACAACATGGTATTCCAGCTAAATATTTGAATGCACGTCAAATTATCAAGACCAACAAAAATTTTGGGAATGCCAAAGTAGATTTAAAATTGACCTATGAAAAAATTAAGGAGTATTATTCACAAAACTCTGGCATTCATATAGTTACAGGATTTATTGCCTCTGCCAAAGGGGGGTTAACTACTACATTGGGACGAGGTGGTTCCGATTACACTGCTTCTTTACTATCTGCTGGATTAGAAGCGGATGTCCTGGAAATTTGGACTGATGTAGACGGAGTATTGACTGCCGATCCAAGGAAGGTTAAAAAAGCATTTACCATATCTGAAATGTCCTATTCGGAGGCTCTTGAAATGTCTCATTTTGGTGCTAAAGTAATATACCCTCCCACTTTACACCCAGTAATGGTAAATAAAATTCCTCTTTATATCAAGAACACCTTTAACCCTGAATTTATTGGAACAAGAATTTCTAATAAAACTCAAAAGCAAGAAAAAGCAGTAAAAGGAATTTCTTCTATTTCAAAGATTTCACTTTTAACTATTCAAGGTAGTGGTTTATTTGGTGTTCCTGGTATAGCAGGTCTAGTTTTCAGTTCATTAGCACAAGCTGGAATCAATGTGATTTTAATTACTCAGGGTTCTTCGGAATATTCTATAAGTTTTGCCATTGATCCTGCTAATGCCAAGTTAGCCAGGGAGGTATTGGAGGAAACTTTCAAAAACGAAATCAGAAGCAATCTAGTTGATCCCATTAAAGTTGAAAATAATCTTTCCACCGTTGCTATTATTGGTGAACAAATGCGCTACATGCCAGGAATTGCAGGTCGCTTGTTTAACGCCTTAGGTAAAAATGGAATAAATGTAGTAGCAATTGCGCAAGGTTCGTCAGAACTTAATATTTCTGTAGTGGTATCCCAAAAGGACGAGGAAAAAGCGCTTAATGCATTACATGATGGATTTTTCCTTTCGGAATCCAATCAACTCCATCTCTTCATTGTTGGAGTAGGCCTAATCGGAAAAGCTCTTATTGCCCAAATTGCTAAACAATCTAATTTCCTTAAGACACAAAAGGGTACTGATCTAAAAATAATAGGCATTAGTAACAGCCAAAAAATGCTATTCCATGAAGATGGAATTGACCTTCATAATTGGAAAGATCATTTGGAGCAATCTGAAGAATCCGCAGACATTCAAAGATTTGTCACAAAGATGAAAGACTTTAATTTACCCAATAGCATTTTTGTTGACAATACTGCGAGTAAGGATGTAGCAGAACAATACTTAGCTGTATTAGAAAATAGCATCTCCATTTCTACTCCCAATAAAATTGCAAATTCAGCTGACTACGACAGTTATAAACATCTTCATGAAACTGCTAGAAAAAGAGGCGTCTTGTTCAGTTATGAAACCAATGTGGGAGCAGGATTACCTGTAATTTCTACCCTAAGAAACCTAATCGACAGTGGAGATAAAATTCTTAAGATTGAAGGCGTTCTATCTGGATCACTTTCTTATATTTTTAACAATTTAGCCCTTGGAAAATCTTTTAGCAGTATTGTCAAAGAAGCTTTGGATTTAGGATATACCGAACCAGATCCCAGAGCTGATTTAGGAGGGTTGGACGTGATGAGGAAAATTCTTATTCTCTCCAGAGAGGTAGGGTTTCCGCTAGAAATGGCAGACATTTCATTTGAACCTATTCTTCCTTCCTATTTAATTGATGCGCCAGATATAAATAGTTTTTTCGATCAACTACCTCTAGAAGATGAAAATTTCACCAAATTGGTTTTCGATTCTGTTGATCAAAAACTTTGTGTAATTGCCAAACTAGAAGGCGGTAAAGCGTCTGTGAGATTACAGAAAGTTGGTAAAGAAAGTCCATTTTTCAATTTAGATGGCAGTGACAATATGATTGTTTTCACTACAGAGAGATATATGGAGCGTCCACTTGTAGTCAGAGGACCTGGTGCAGGAGCAGAAGTAACAGCCGCCGGGGTTTTTGCCGAAATTCTATTTATTGGTCATACGCTTAAGTAAATATGTCAACTACAGTAAAAGTTTTTGCTCCAGCTACCGTTGCTAATTTAGCCGTTGGATATGATATCCTTGGACTAGCAATAGAGGGCCCAGGGGATGTAATTGAAGCAGGTTTTCATGAAGGCGAAGGCCTTATAATTCGAAAGATAACAGGTGATAATGGTAAACTTCCTTACGAAGCATTAAAAAATACAGCAGGTTATGCAGCATTGCGCCTATTGGCTTTTTTAGGTAAATCAAATCTTGGAATCTATATTGACATTCATAAAAAGATGCCTTTTGGAAGCGGAATGGGTTCAAGTGCCGCTAGTGCAGCGGGAGCGGTACATGCTATTAACCTTTTGCTAGGCCAACCCCTTAAAAAAATTGAACTTTTAAAGTTTGCTGTGGAAGGAGAACAAATTGCTGATGGCGCATACCATGCAGATAATGTAGCTCCTTCTTTACTTGGAGGAATTCAATTGATACGAGACAATACCGCACTAGATGTCATTAACCTTCCTGTTCCAGAAAATTTGTTTGTTTCAGTTATCCACCCAGAAGTAAGTATCCTCACTAAAGATGCAAGGAATATTCTGAAAAGTAATGTACCCATTAATCTTGTAGTAAAACAGACTGGAAATCTAGCCGCCTTTGTAGCTTCGTTATACCGTGAAGATTACGCTTTAATGAAAAGAAGCCTCCATGATCAATGGATTGAGCCACAAAGAGCACCACTTATACCAAAATTTAATGAAATAAAAGACCTTGCTCTTCAACAGAATTGTATCTGCTGCAGTATTAGTGGTGCAGGTCCATCAATCTTCGCACTATTTGAATCTGAAAAATCTGCTATTGAGTTTGGTCAAGCATCTGTGGCTCATTATTCTTCTAAACAACTTATGGCAACATTTTATGCTAGTCCCATTAATAAAGTTGGATGCAAAGAAATAAAATCATGAAATTATATAGCACTAAGAACCCTAAAAATAAGGTAAGCCTTAAAAAGGCTGTCATGGATGGATTACCAAAAGATAATGGGTTATATATGCCTTTAAATATTCCCCAGTTGGATAAAGAATGGTTAAAGAATTTACCTAACCATTCTTTTAAAGAAATAGCTTTCAAAATAGCAAGCGAACTGATCGGAAGGGATATTCCATCTAATACCCTTCTCCATATTATTGATGAAACCATTACTTTCCCAGCTCCTCTCGTTCAACTTTATGATAACATATATATTCAAGAGCTATGGCATGGACCGTCCATGGCTTTCAAAGATTTTGGTGCCCGGTTTATGGCTGGATTAATGTCTTACTTTAATAAAGAAGGGATTCAAGACCTAAATATTCTGGTGGCAACTTCCGGAGATACAGGTGGTGCCGTAGCGGCAGGATTCCATAAAACCCCTGGAATTAACGTAATAATACTTTACCCAAACGGTAAGGTCAGCCCCATACAAGAATCTCAGCTGACCACACTTGGAAATAATATTTATGCAATTGCTATTGAGGGAGATTTTGACGATTGTCAAAGATTAGTCAAACAAGCATTCCTAGATGAATCCCTGAAATCAAAAATAAAACTAAGTTCAGCCAATTCCATCAATATCGCACGGTTAATCCCCCAATCTTTTTACTATTTCGAAGGCGTCAAGCAATTGATGGATAAAGAACATATTACTTTTGTGGTTCCCAGCGGTAATTTAGGTAATTTAACTGCAGGGGTAATGGCTCAGAGAATGGGAGCTCCAATAGAATCTTTCATAGCAGCAACTAATGCCAATGAAACTATTCCAAATTATTTGAAAACAGGTGAGTACGATCCTCAACACACTATCAAAACCATAGCTAACGCTATGGATGTTAGTCAACCATCGAACTTCGAAAGATTAAAGGATTTGTTTAAAGGACCAACCGAAGGTTCCACGTGGAACAATATTAAAAACGCCATTAAATCGCAGGCAATAAATGATAAGGAAATATATCAAACCATATCCAAAGTATATCAGGAAACAAATTATATTTTAGATCCACACACAGCTACAGGAATCAAAATAGCACAAGAGAATTTACCGAATTTTCCCAATAAAAATTATATTGTACTAGGAACAGCGCATTATGGTAAATTCCTAGAAACCGTAATCAAAGCCATTCCGAATTCAAAACCTGAACTGCCAGAAAGATTGCAATTAGAAAATAAAAAAACATATAATAAAGTATATCAATCTAACAACTATGAAGATTTTAAAAACTACTTACTTGCGCATGTTTCACGTGAAACCATATAAATCTATTGCGTTAATCATTTTCACAATCTTAATAAATTCGTTGGCTGCGCAGACTGTACCTAATAAATTCCAACAGCTAGACTACCTATTACCGACTCCGAATTATTACCGGACAGCATCTGGACAACCCGGTGAAGGATACTGGCAACAACAGGCCAATTATAAAATAAACGTAACCCTTAATGAGAAAAACCAAAGCATAGTCGGCGCTGAAACCATTACCTATTTTAATCATTCCCCAGATGCATTAGAATATCTATGGGTACAATTAGATCAAAATGTAAGACAAAAAAAATCGGATACCTACTCAACAGCGATATCTAAGATGAGACCCCAAATGAGTATCAAAGAATTAGAAAGACTAGAGCCAACCTTCGATGGAGGGTTCAATATAGAAAAGGTAACAGATATTACCGGCAAATCATTTGATTACACAATTGTAAAAACAATGATGCGGATTAATTTAGATAAACCTCTAAAGCAAGGAGAAAAAATAGACATAAATATTGAATGGTGGTATAATATCAATAACCGACTTGAAGATGGAGGAAGATCTGGATATGAATTTTTTCCCGATGAGAATAATTACATATTCACCATAGCTCAATTTTTCCCAAGGATGGCTGTGTATATAGACAACGAAGGTTGGCAAAATAAGCAGTTTCTAGGAAAAGGCGAATTTACACTACCTTTCGGAGATTATGAGGTAACCATAACCGTTCCAAAGGACCACCTAGTCTCTGCCACAGGAACCTTACAAAACCCTGACCAAGTACTTACCAAGAATCAATTATCGAGATTGAAAAAAGCAGAACAGTCCTATGAACACCCCATAATGATTGTAACAGAAGAAGAAGCTAAACAAAATGAAAAGAAAATATCAAATGATACAAAGACTTGGCAATTTAAAGCAACTAACGTACGAGATTTTGCCTTTGCATCTTCTAGAAAATTCATCTGGGACGCTATGGCAGTCCAACAATCAGATAACTCGATCGTTATGGCAATGTCTATGTATCCTAAAGAGGGTAATCCCCTTTGGGAACAATACTCTACTAAAGCAATTGCGCATACTATAAAATGGTACAGCCATTACACCTTTCCCTATCCCTATCCCGTGGCATGGTCAATCCATACTGATAGGATAGGTATGGAGTATCCAATGATATGCTTTAATGGAGGCAGGCCTGAAAAAGATGGGACTTATTCAGAACGTACTAAATATGGAATGATTTCCGTAATCATACATGAAGTAGGTCATAACTACTTCCCCATGATTGTTAATTCTGACGAAAGACAATGGACATGGATGGATGAAGGTTTAAATTCATACCTACAATATTTAACAGAACAACAATGGGAGAGAAATTACCCATCAAGAAGAGGACCTGCAGAAAATATAGTTAATTACATGGCAGGGAATCCAGAAACGATGTCACCAATCATGAGTAATTCAGAAAGTGTCTGGCAATTAGGGAATAATGCGTATGGCAAACCCGCCACAGCTTTAAATATTCTAAGGGAAACAATAGTAGGAAGAAAAGATTTTGACTATGCTTTTAAAATATACGCTAATAGATGGAGGTTTAAACATCCCTCACCGGCAGATTTTTTTAGAACAATAGAAGATGCAACTGCAATAGATTTAGATTGGTTTTGGCGAGGATGGTTTTTTACCACTGAACCTGTAGATCTTTCAATAGAATCAGCCACAGAATATAAATTCACATCATTAGATTTAGAGGAAGAAAAGCAAAACAAACAAGACAAAATTAACATCCAAAATATCGGTCAACAAAGAAATGCATTAGAAATTGAAAAAACACAAGACGAAATAGACACCACTTTAAGAGATTTCTACACAACATACAATCCATTTGATTACGACAAAATAGATCTAATAAATAACGAGGAAATAAAACGTGGATTATCTCAAGATGAAAACAAGTTTCTAGCAGAACCCCACTATTACTATGAATTAACAATAGCCAATAAAGGGGGAACATTGATGCCCATAATACTAGAATTTACCTTTGAGGATGAGGAGAAAATAATCAATAGAATACCCGCAGAAATCTGGCGCCTAAATAATAAAGAGGTCACCAAAGTATTCCATTTCGACAAACAGGTAAAACAGATAATTCTAGACCCTCTCCTAGAAACAGCTGATATAGACAGAACTAATAATTACTATCCCAATACTATACCCTTGAATCAGTTTGAAATATTTAAAAAGAAAAGAAATAATTTAAATCCAATGCAAAGAAGCTCTCAGTTACAAACCATTGATAACCAATAATTTATGGCCGACAATAAATCACAAGGTTATATTGAATGGAGTAGTCCCTCCAATATAGCCGCAATAAAATATTGGGGAAAGACAGATGACCAAAGACCACTTAATCCTTCTCTAAGTTTTACCTTAAAGAACTCAAAAACAATAACAGGGATAAAATTTAAAAAAAGCATCAGCAAACAACCGACACTGAAAGTAATTTATGACAAAAATCGAAATTTGGCATTTGAAACAAGAATTAGAAACTACATAGATAAATTAAACAAAGATTTACCATTTATACAAAATTATGATTTAGAAATAAACACTAGAAATACCTTTCCTCATTCCACCGGAATAGCCTCTTCCGCCTCCGCCTTCAGTGCTCTAGCTCTGTGTCTATACTCTATTGAAAATACTTTAGAAAAACAAGAGGATCTCATAAGGGTGTCCCATCTAGCAAGATTAGGTTCAGGAAGTGCATCAAGATCGCTTTATCCAATAGCAGCACTTTGGGGAAAAATTGAACAGGAAACAGATTCATCAGATGAATATGCGATTGATTACTCAAAAAAAATACACCCATTATTCAAAAACCTTCAAAACACTATTCTAATCATCAATGATGAAGAAAAATCAGTTTCCAGTTCTAAAGGGCATCAGGTGATGAAGGAAAATCCCTATGCTTCCACACGATATTCAGAGGCTAGGAAAAATTTAGACCAGCTTTTAAAGGCACTAAAGGAAGGAGATTTTCAAACTTATGCTGAAATTTTAGAGCACGAAGCATTAACACTTCACGCACTAATGATGACATCAAAGCCTGGTTATATTTTAATGAAGCCCAATACTTTACAAGCAATAAACTATATCAATGACTTTAAGAGAATTACCAATTTACCAATTACCTACACAATGGATGCAGGACCAAATATCCACTTACAATATCCCAAAATTCATACAGAACAAATCAAATCATTTATCAACACAAAACTAACTACCCTTTGTAAAGATGGAAAAATAATCTTTGATGAAGTTGGACAAGGCCCGCAAAGAATTGTTTGATGAAATAATTAAACAATCATTCTACATTGTGCTTATGGCATCCTTTTTGACATCTTGCCGGAAACAAGTACCAGAAAAAATAATTCCTCTAAATAGTGATTACGACAATATGGTAAGAAACTATTTATCTTTTACCGTACCCACCATAACGGTAGATGAATTACTAAATAAAAAAGATTACCTCTTAATAGATTGTAGAAAGCCAGAAGAGTACGAAACCAGTACAATAAATGGAGCAATAAACATACCTAATAAAAAAATAGCTGATAACGTGCTAAAAAAATATTCAAAAGAAACCCAGATAATAGTATTTTGCTCAATAGGATATAGAAGTGAAAAAATGGCTAAAGCCCTCATCAAAAAAGGTTATAAAAACACAAATAATTTATACGGAAGTATTTTTGAATGGGCCAATAGAGGTTTACCTTTGTACCATAAAACAAAACTTACAGACACGATTCACACCTACAATGATAAATGGAGTAAGTGGATTACAAATAATCAATTAACCAAAATTTGGTAAAATGAACGATTTATTTCAAAAATTTCACAAAGATAAAGGGCCATTAGGTAAATATGAATCTATGGCCCATGGCTATTTTACATTTCCACAATTGGAAGGGAATATTAGTAGCAGAATGATTTTTAGAGGTAAGGAAAAAATAGTTTGGAGCATCAATAATTACCTAGGCTTGGCCGAGCATCCAGAAGTAAAGAAGACCGATGCTGAAGCAGCAGCGAAATACGGATTAGCTTACCCCATGGGATCGCGAATGATGTCAGGAGAAACAGCGGCGCATATAAATCTAGAAAAAGAATTAGCAGCTTTTGTCCAGAAGGAAGATGCTATGTTACTAAATTTTGGATACCAAGGAATACTTTCCGTAGTCGATAGCTTATTAGATAGAAAAGATGTGGTACTATACGATAAAGATTGTCATGCTTGCATATATGATGGAATCCGTATGCATTTAGGCAAAAGAGTTCCATTTGAACATAACGATATCGAAAGTTTCGATCGCCAATTAAGGAAAGCTGAAAAGTTTGCTAACGAGACAGGCGGAGGCATATTAGTTATTACTGAAGGGGTTTTCGGAATGAGAGGTGAACAAGGAATACTCAAAGAAATAGCTGCGTACAAAGACAAACACTCATTCAGACTCCTAGTAGATGATGCGCATGGTTTCGGGACTTTGGGATCCACCGGAGCAGGAGCAGGGGAAGAACAAGGCGTTCAAGATAAAATTGATTTATACTTCAGTACATTCGCTAAATCAATGGCAAGTATAGGCGCCTTTGTAGCAGGCGAAAAAGAAATAATTACATATCTGAGGTACAACACTAGATCACAAATTTTTGCTAAGTCACTACCAATGGCATTGGTAATTGGCAATACCAAAAGGTTGGAATTACTAAAAAGTGATCCTTCACTAAAGGAAAAACTTTGGTCCAATGTAGATAGACTCCAAAGTGGTTTAAGAAAAGAAGGTTTTGATCTGGGCAATACATCCAGCTGCGTAACACCGGTATTCATGAAGGGTAATACAATGGAAGCTATTAATTTAGTCCAAGACCTGAGGGAAAATCACAATATCTTTTGCTCTATTGTAATCTATCCGGTCATTCCTAAAGGAATGATATTACTAAGACTTATTCCAACAGCAGTTCATACCTTCCAAGACATAGATCAAACCATAAATGCATTCTCATCTATATCTGGAAAACTAAAAAATGGGGATTACAATAAAGAAGAGTTATTAATGCCTATTTCTTAAGAGCAGTAAATACATTTCTTACCCGATATGGTTTTTTATCTTGAGATTCAAAATAAGTTCTCATTTGAATTTCAACAATAATACCTATTGTAAGAAATTGAAAACCGCTGATAACCATCAATAGGCCTAAAATTAACAATGGTTTACCCCAGATATCATTACCCTGAACTTTCAAAATAAGTAAATACATATTAATCAAAAAACCTATTAATAGAAGTAATAAGCCAGAAGTTCCAAATAAATGCATGGGCTTTTGGCTATACTTTTTGTAAAATAACATAAGTACCAAATCACTCGCTACTCTAAATGTTCTTGATAACCCATATTTGGATTTACCATGCAATCTTGGATGGTGTTTGACATCAACTTGAAAAATTCTAGCACCTTCTAGAGCGGCTAAAACAGGAATAAACCTATGAAGCTCTCCATACAAACCTAAATTAAGACCTAAATCTTTAGAAAAAACTTTAAGCGCGCATCCATAATCCTTAAGATGAACACCAGATAGTTGACGTATTATAAAATTTGCAATTTTACTAGGGAACTTTCTCAACATCAAACCGTCCTTACGATTCCGGCGATTGCCAATGACCATATCATAATGATTCTTCCTTAAAGTATCTATCAAAAAAGGAATATCAGATGGATCATTCTGCAAGTCCCCATCTAGGGTAACTAAAATATTTCCCTTAGCATAGTTAATACCAGCCATTAGCGCCAAACTCTGCCCAAAGTTCTTCGTAAATTCGATAGTCACCAATTCGGACCTTTGTTCAGATAAAATATTCTTCACAGTAGAATCTGTACTACCGTCATCTACAAAAATGATTTCATAATCAAAATCTAACATAGATTCCCTTATGGACTGAATTAAGGGAGCAACATTTTCTTCTTCGTTAAAAACAGTAACAATAACAGAAATAAAATCAGACATCAAACCAATTTTTTGTAAGCATTAATAAATGTAAATTTGGGAAAAATAAAGTTTATGACAAGCACGGAACAAGATGTAAGAACAATAAAAGAATTAGCAGAAAAATATGTTATACTTAAACAAGAAATAAGTAAAGTCATAATAGGGCAGGAAACGGCAGTAAAAATGGTATTAATGGCTATATTAAGTAATGGACACAGCTTACTCCTAGGCGTGCCAGGTTTAGCTAAAACCCTACTAATAAACACTATTGCCGACGTCTTAGATATGGAGTTTAAACGCATTCAATTTACCCCAGACCTAATGCCATCAGATATAATAGGAGCAGAAATCCTAAATAGAGATAGAGACTTCATCTATAATAAAGGACCAATTTTCTCTAATATAGTATTAGCTGACGAAATCAATAGAACACCTCCAAAAACACAAGCTGCGCTATTAGAAGCCATGCAAGAAAAAGCTGTAACGGTATCCGGAACTAAATACAACTTACCAAAGCCATTTTTTGTCTTAGCTACTCAAAACCCAATTGAGCAGGAAGGCACCTATCCACTGCCGGAAGCTCAACTAGACCGATTTATGTTTACAATCCCATTAGACTATCCCACATACGAAGAAGAAATCGAAGTAGTTACCTCTACAACAAGTGATATAACTCCAACATTAAATAAAATCCTTAACAAAGAAGCCATTCTCAATTATCAAAACATAATCCGCAAAATACCTATAGCAGATAATGTCATTAAGTATGCTGTTAACACGGTAACAAAAACAAGACCAGGCAGACCAGAGGCACCCGATAATGTAAACCAATATATTTCCTGGGGTGCAGGACCGAGAGCATCTCAATACTTAGCACTTGGAGCTAAGTGTCATGCAGCCATCAATGGAAAATTTTCACCAGATATTGAAGACGTTAAAGCAATAGCCCCTTTTGTATTAAGACATAGAATAGTAAAAAATTTTAGAGCAGAGGCAGATGGGGTAACCGAAAGCGAAATCATCAACAACCTCTTATAAACACCAAAAAATCAAAAAAATACATCACTATATACATGATGAGAAAAATAACGCTATTTATAATATCTATATATCTATTTAGTTCTTGTTCACAAGATTCTATATCAAATTTTAAAGCCATACCAACCGCCTTTGGATCTTTAAATGAAATTGTAGTAATATCATCGAAACAAATATGGGAAGGACCTGTAGGAGATTCGTTAAGATTCTATTATTCTTCAGCTTTTCCAATCTTACCACAACCAGAACCTGTCTTCGATCTACGACACTTTACGGCAGAACAATTGGAATCAGAACCAATGCGGAAAGAGCTCCGCAATTACTTAATTATAGCGGATTTGTCCGACTATAACGATAGAACGACTCAACTTGTGCAAAAAGATCTTAATAAACTTAACACCAAAAATAATGAAAACCTTAACTCGATTGTAGGCAAAGATAAATGGGCAAAGGGCCAATTGATAATCTACCAGTTTGCAAAAAACGAACAAGAGTTAATCTTTAATATCAAAAAGGATTTCAATACAATACAAAAAAGGATTTATAATGCCGATAAATACAAGTTGGATGGAAATGTTTATCAACAGGGAATTGATGAAAATATCATTAAGGAATTAGAAAATTCACTATCCATATATTTAAAAATACCAAAAGATTATGGAATATCCTTAAGAGAAGATAATACGTTTTGGCTTAGAAAAGAAACAGAAAATGTAAGCAGTAATATTTTAATCACTAAGATACCTTATACAAACAGAGCGCAATTAACAAAGACTGGATTAAAGAAACTTAGAGACGAGTTAGGTAGAAAGTATATTTCCTCACAAATAGAGGATTCATACATGAAAACAAATGACATTGATTTACCTATCTATTCTTATCAAAGAACATTAGATAAAAAATACACCATAGAAAACAGAGGGATATGGGAAATGGAAAATGACTATATGGGCGGTCCTTATATTAGTTATATGGTCTTAAACGAAAAAAAGTCGGAGCTACTCTTCTTAGATGGTTTCATATATGCTCCAGGACAAGATAAAAGAGAACTTATTATGTCACTGGAGCATATTTTTAAATCATTAAAATGGAATTAAAACATTTTTAAAACACGTTTGCCGAATTCCGTTAGTTCCTCCCCCTTTAGCATATTTTGATTCAGCTTAGCGAGAAGAACTAAGAATTTCAAGTTACTTGCCTTTATTTCACTGTCATTTTCATTTACAATTCTATCAAGGATAGTTTGATGATTTCCATTAACAACTAACTGATAGGACTCCGGAAAATTACCCATTCCCATTCCCTGAAGATTTTGCATTTCTTTCATTCTCCTCATAAACTCAGGTTTAGTAATTAATATAGGAGCACTGTCATTTGCCAAGGCTTTAACTTCAACCTGAGCACCATCAATAAGATTTTGATCCTTAATGAAAGCAATTAAATCTTCCTTTTCCTTATCACTTATTACTAACTCATTGTTTAAATCCTTTTGGACCAAGTTATCAGGAGACTCGGAATCAACTCTAACAAACACCTTATCCCCACCTTTATATTCAATATGCTGCATGAAATGATTATCCAACACATTATCCATTATCAATACGTCGTAGCCTAAAGATTTACAAGCTTCAATGTAACTGTGATGTTCGTCCTTATTATTCGTATATATATGAACTAACTTACCATGCTTATCAGTTTGTAACTCTTTAATTTTATCTACATACTCATCCAGTGTAAAAAAAGAATTGTCAGTACTTTGCAATAAAACAAAATTATTAGCCTTTTCAGCAAACTTATCATCAGATACCATACCGTACTTAACAAAAGGACTTAAGTCATTCCACTTAACTTCATAATTAGAACGATCACCTTTAAAGAGTTCATTTAACTTCTCCGCAACCTTCTTCGTGATGTAAGTACTAATCTTCTTTACATTGGAATCTCCTTGCAAGTAACTTCTACTAACATTTAAAGGTATATCAGGGGAGTCAATAACACCATGAAGCAGCATTAAAAATTCCGGAACAATTTCTTTAACATCATCAGTAACAAAAACTTGATTAGAGTATAATTGAATTTTATTTTTCTCTAATTCAAAATTAGCTTTGAGTTTGGGAAAGAAAAGCACACCCGTTAAATTAAAGGGGTAATCGATATTTAGATGAATCCAAAACATTGGTGTTTCAGAAAACGGATACAATTCCCTATAGAAATTTTTATAATCTTCATCACTTAAATCATTAGGATTCTTTTTCCAAAGGGGATGGGTATTATTAATAATATTATCTACCTCAACCTTTTTACCCTCAGAATCCTTATTATTCTCGTCATTTACCACTTCTTCCTTCGTACCAAATTTTATTGGAACAGGAAGGAACTTACAATACTTATCTAATAAACCTTGAATCTTACTATCCTCTAAGAAATCCTTTCCCTCTTCGTTAATATGTAAAACTATATCAGTTCCAACAAACTTCCTCTTACCCTTTTTGAGAGTAAACTCTGGCTGACCTTCACAAGACCATAAAATAGGTTCACTTCCCTCTCGATAGGATAGTGAATCTACCTCAACCTTATCAGCTACCATAAAAGCTGAATAAAAACCCAGCCCAAAATGACCAATAATCCCAGAAGCATCCTCCTTAAAATTTTCTAGAAATTCACTCGCACTACTAAAGGCAACTTGATTTAAATACTTCTTTGCTTCATCTCCCGTTAAACCAAGACCTTTGTCAGATATTGTAATAGTTTTCTTTTTCTTATTAATGCTAATTTCAATACTAAGATTATCCAAACTACCTTTATATAAGCCTTTATTGGACAAAGCCTTAAGTTTAGTAGTCGCATCTACTGCATTACTAACTAATTCCCTAAGAAAAATTTCATGATCAGAATAAAGAAATCTTTTAATAATAGGAAAAATATTCTCCGTTTGAACTGATATATTACCTTTTTCCATAGTTAAAATTTTTATGAGAGAATTAATCAAACAACATGCCATTGAAGAATAACTGTCAAAATGACATAATATATTAAAAATAAATACAATATATTTATCTCATATATTGTATTTTTATAATACAAAAGTTAACTTTGTGACAAGCTATGATACTGAAACACCACTAAATCTTATTGCAAGAAACAAACACTTTCATAGTGTTTGATAGTGAGTGGGACCGGTTCATCGGGGGGTAGAGCTGGTCTTTCACTCACTTAAAATTTAGAAATTTTGCCAACTCTAACACTATGCCTTCCACCTTCAAAAGTCCCACAGATAAAAGTTTCGACTATATTTTCAACTTCTTCATAAGGTAAAAACCTAGCTGGAATTGCACAAATATTAGCATCATTATGCAGACGAGCTAAATTAGCTATCTCAACATTAAAACAGAGTGCCGCACGTACATAGCAATGTTTATTGGCAGTAATAGCGACTCCATTACCACTCCCACAAATCACAATACCGAAATCAAATTTACCTTTAACTAGTTCAGTACATAAAGGATGAACAAAATCAGGATAATCAACTGATTCCCCTGAATATGGTCCGAAATCATGAACAGCATATTCTAAAGAATCCTCAATAAACCTAATCAGCTGCTTTTTATATTCAAAGCCAGCATGGTCCCCACCAATCGCAATTCTCATTTAATTATTGATTGTATTACCTCTGAATCTATTAAACATATTCTCTAACTGCTCAAGAAATTCAGCATCATTATTCTGTCGAACAATACCAAGCATATCCTCCATGATTCTGTAACTAAGTTGATACTCGCTTTCATAACTGGTCCTAATCGTCTCTTGCTTCAAAGAACTATAGAAATTAAGTCTATCTGCAGTTTCCTTTGCTAAAACTTCCAAATGACTTTTAGCTTTATCATAAGCACCTGCAGCAATGTATCCTTCAATCATATAGTATGCACGATAGTCATAAGAAAAATTATTAGCAGGAAAACCAGTAAAATATTCATCAATTAATTCAACTGCCTCTTTATTTTGACCCTTTTTAATCAAATCGAAAGCAGCCCTTCGGATAACTAATTGGTGAGATTGAACACTTGGTCCAAAACTATCGTCAACAAACAAATCATGAGAATCAAAACCTCCCCATTTGAATTTATTTATCACACGATCATATATTTTATCACTCGCTACATTGCCATTACCAATAATTCCATAGGAAGGTTCAGAATTCCCCCTAGCTGGATATAACCGAAGTCCCAATCCTTCAAGTTGCATATAATCCCTTAATCCGAATAGTTTATCCTGTCTTGTGGTAACCGCAAAATAAATAGGTCTCTCATTGATATTAGAAGTAATTATATCCAAGACAGCTAATTCATCTTTTATTATGGAAGATTTGCCAGAGAGATTAAGAGGGAGCCTATTCACCAAATAAGAATCTGAAGAATTCAATAATCCATTACTTCTCATCATATCTAGATCTACATTAATATAAACATCCTTACTAGGCATATAACTTTCAGTATTATCACCATTTGCTAGTGGAACAGGATGATCCTCACCAATAAAATTCAAAAACTCCTTAGCATCCATAGACCTATCCTGATTAGAAGGATTGAAGTAAAGAACTTGATTACGCTTTTTTCCTTTGATGCTCTCCTCAGACAAAGACATCTTGATTGCAGGGGAATTATTAACCTTTCTACGCAACAAATTAATGTACCAATCAACCGTAATTAAACTCAGATTAACGACTCTAACGTCAGTCCGAATACCCTCTACCTCTTGGGCATACCATAATGGGTAAGTATCATTATCACCATAAGTGAATATAATTGCATTAGAATCACAAGATTCTAAAAAATTGTTAGCGTAATCCCTGCTTCCACTAAGATACCTCCTACTATGATCATCAAAATTTTCAAATCCCATAAGAAAAGGTGCTACCAAAATTAAAAAACCACTAATGCCAGCACTCAAATTTTTGCCCCAATTCAATTTGTTAATTAAATTCTTATACAATGCAATAACAGCTAATCCCACCCAAATTGCATAAGTAAAGAAAGAACCCGCGAGGACATAATCCCTTTCCCTGGGTTCATTAGGGGGTTGATTTGAATAAATTATTATACCAATACCTGTTATAACAAACATAGCTAGAAGAGCAAAAGCGTCCTTATTTCTTTCCTTAAAATGAAAAATCAACCCTAATAGACCAAAAAGAAAAGGCAACATGAAATACCTATTTCTAGCTTTATTATTTTTTTCACTCTCTGGTAAATAAGATTGATCATCTAACCTCCATTCATCTATTAAAGAAATCCCACTCAACCAATGCCCACTAGACTTATCCCAAGGAAAAAACCCTTGGTCTCCATTTTGTCTACCAGAAAAATTCCACATAAAGTACCTCCAATACATCCAACCTATTTGATAATTAAAAGCGAAAGAAATATTATCAAGCATATTAGGTCTACCACTAGGCAAAGCATTATCCGGATTCAAGCCCATCCATCTTTTGTAAAGGCCATTTCTATT
This sequence comes from uncultured Saprospiraceae bacterium, assembly GCA_964410725.1. Taxonomy (GTDB): domain Bacteria; phylum Bacteroidota; class Bacteroidia; order Chitinophagales; family Saprospiraceae; genus CALAZP01. The sequence goes on along the minus strand of CAYPID010000003.1, from coordinate 36,590 downwards.
TTGAGAATAATCGCCCATCCTAGGAAAAAGCATCTGATCATCATCAGCAAACACATAGGATACCTTCTGATCAACAATCTCGTACCTATTGCCAACCCTTCCATAACGATCACTGGTTTCTATACTTTGAGGCTTCGCATTAAAATGAGGACCTTTAAGAAGGGCCCTTTCACCATACTGCTCACGATTTAAATAAGGAATCAATCTCATAGCATCTGTAGGAGCGTTCATATTAATTGGGGGCTCTGCATTTGCTCTTACAACCACAACACCAACCGTTGAAAAACCAATGATTATAAGGAACGTACTTACAATAATTAATTCAAAAATATTTCTATTCCCAATTAGAAAATCTTTATAAAAACCACCAGCGAAAAACAAGGAGGCAATTAGAATCCTATTTAAAAAACCGCCACCATCTACACCAGGAGCGATAAATGTAAATACTAGTGTTATCCCACCTAATGCATACAATGGCCATCCAGACTTAATTCTACCATTTAACACTAAAACAGGCGCACTAAAGCAAAAAATCAGATAAATAATCATAGGAATTAAGCCGGTATGGAAACCAAGACCTAATCCATTGACCATAAATAAATCCAAACTTGCCCAAAGCTTAGGTAAACCAACAATAATGAAGCTTTGCACAAAAACAATAATTCCTAGCCCACTAATACCGGCCAAGACTATTCCTTTTATATTAGGATTAGGAAATTTCTTGAAATAATAGAAAAGAGCTAGTGCTGGAAATGTTAACAAGGAAAGTAAATGCACCCCAATAGAAAGACCGCCCATATACATTGCAAATAATAACCAACGATCATCCTCTTCTTCTTCTGAAAGTGTGAACCATTTAATAATAGCCCAAAGCGTAATGGCGGTGAAAAAAGTACTCATAGCGTAAACTTCACCTTCAACGGCTGAAAACCAAACAGAGCTGGCAAAAGCAGTAGTTAGACCTCCTATAACTGCAGCAAAAAATAGAACTAGACTTTCCGTATTATTACCTACACTCCATTCTTTACCCAGAATTTGCTTACCCAGCAAAAAAGTTGACTTCGCTATAAACATCGCAGCAAAAGCAGTGGACATACCAGATAAAAGATTAACACTGAATGCTATATCTTCTGGGTTATTAGACACTATGCTTCCAATATAGGTAAAAATCCGGCCGATGATTAGAAACAAAGGGGCACCCGGAGGATGAACAACTTGAAGTTTGAAAGCACCCAATATAAATTCACCACAATCCCATAAACTCCCTGTCCTCTCAGCAGAAAAGAAATAAACAATAAAAGCAATTATAAAAACCATCCACCCCGAAACTGCTTCAACTCTTTTACCAATATTCATAGTAATTATTTTGTTTATTAAAACATCTCAAAAATAGAAAAATAAGGGCATCTACATATAACTAAATTTTCCTTTAGATTTGTATGAACTAAAAAAATTGAAAAATTGAAATTCATATTGACCTTACTCGTAGTATATGTAGTATATAGATATTTCTTGGGTGGTTCGAGTCTTATTAAAGGACCCCATGATACAACTCAAACTAAGAAAAAAAATACGGATGATGGGGAGTTTATAGATTACACAGAAGTTGATGAAGACAATTAAAAAATATTTCCCTGATTTATCTGATAATCAGTACACTCTATTAGAATCATTAGGAGAATTATTAAAAGAATCTAACCACAAAGTAAATATCATATCAAGAAAAGATATTCAAAATGTCTATGAACATCACATACTACATTCACTAACTATTTTAAAATGGTATGATTTTAAACCATCAACTAGCATTTTAGATTTGGGAACCGGTGGTGGGTTACCAGGTCTACCTTTAGCAATACTAAGACCAGAATGTATATTCCACCTCATTGACGCTCGGAGAAAAAAAATAGAAATTGTCCAAGAAATGGTCCAGCAACTAAATCTGAAAAATGTAGAAGCAACACACGTAAGAGCAGAAGAAACCATTAATAGATACCAATTTGTAATAAGCAGAGCAGTAACAAATTTACCTGACTTATGGAAGTTATCTCACAAACTAATTAATGATAGAATTCAAAAAAACAGCTACCCAAATGGATTAATATGTCTAAAAGGAGGGGATATCAGCAAAGAAATAAAGAATTTACCTAAAGGTTCATATTATGAAACTCATAAAATAACATCAAAATTTAAGGAGCCTTTTTTTGAAGATAAATATGTAGTTTACGTACAAAAATAATTCTATGTCTTTTGAAATTGAAGGTGTTTTACACAAAAAGTTTGATACAGAAAATAAAACTGATACTTTTCAAGCGAGGGAAATGATATTAGAAATACAAGATGGAAATTATCCGCAATTTATAAAATTCCAGCTCGTACAAGACCGATGTTCCCTAATTGATAACTACTCAGAAGGCCAAAAGATAAAGGTAAGCTTTGATTTAAGAGGCAGAGAATGGAATGGCAAATACTTCACCAATTTAAATGCATGGAAAGTACAAGAAGCAGATACCCCATCAGATGCACCCGATAATTTTCCAACAGCTAACGATGAACCTATTAATTTAGACCAACAAGAAGATGATGATCTTCCATTCTAATTAAAAATTAATTAGCTAAGCAAATCTAATAGCTGAGTAGAGTGATCTTTCGTTTTTACCTTGCTGACTATATGGGTAACTAATCCATTTTCATCAACAACTATAGTGGTCCTAATTACCCCCATGTACTTCTTACCGTACATACTCTTTTCACCCCAGACTCCAAAATCCTCCATCATTTTATGATCAGTATCAGCCAATAATTGGAAAGGAAGACTATGCTTTTCTATAAATTTTCTATGCTTACTAGATGTATCTGGGCTTATACCTAATAAAGTATATCCTAAACCTGTTAATAGGCCAAAACCATCTCTAAGACTACACGCTTCCGCGGTGCAGCCAGGTGTATCATCCTTAGGGTAAAAAAATAATATCAATTTTTTACCAAGTAATTGCTCACTAAAAACTGTTACGTCATCTTGATTTAATACCTTAAAGGATGGAATTTTATCACCTACATTAATCATATCCAAAATTTTTAATTACTCCACGAACGAAAATCATCTGGGAATTTAGAGTTAATTTTTAAATAATTTAGAAATGAGCTCCTTTTAATCCCAGTAGCACCAAGAGAAACCAAATGATTGGTCTTTTGTTGGCAATCAATGAGTAAATAGTTCTCCCGTTTCAATTTACATACAAGAGAAATAAAACCAAACTTACTTGCATTAGATACATAGGAGAACATAGATTCCCCAAAAAAAATCTTTCCAATGGAAATGCCATAGAGTCCACCCACCAATTTATCACCCTCCCAAACTTCCACTGAATGTGCACATCCCATTTCATATAATCTATTATAAGCCTTAATCATATCTGAAGTAATCCAAGTTCCCAATTGAAATTTCCTAGGAATAGATGCACAGGATTGAATTACTTCTTTAAAATTAGTATCGTAAGTCACTCTGAATTTACGATTATTAAAATAAGTTCTCATACTCTTACTAATAATCAAATCATCTGGAAAAAGAACAAACCTAGGATCAGGGCTGTACCATAGAATAGGATCATATTCTGAAAACCAAGGAAAAATACCTGATTTATACGCCAAAATAAGTCTAGAAGAAGATAAATCAGCCCCTATAGCCAATAGTCCATTGGCATCGGCACTATTTAATGGAGGAAAAGGATCGTTAATACCCAAAACTTTAATTTCCATTAGTCTTAGACGTAGAAAAATAAATAGAAGTAAATATCAATATTAAAAGTATCGCAACGGCTTGATGAAAAACTCCAAAACTAACAGGAATAGTACCAATACTTTTTACTAGAACCACTACACCTAATATAATCTGTATTAAAAGGACTAGAAACCATAAAATCCCCTTAAATCGTAATTTATAATTTTCGCTTTGTTTAAATACATTATAAATAAAAATTACTCCCAAAATAAAAATTAAGTAACCATTCATTCTATGTAATACCTGAATTAAGGCAGGAAAAAAAATACCTTTATCATAGTTTACAAAGTTGAAAACACTCCAACTTTCAATATCAAAAAGGACGGCTGGGAAATACTCCCCATGAAGATCAGGCCAAGTAGGATATACCAGGGCAGCCTTTACTCCAGACATAATACCTCCCAAGAACAGCTGGACGAAAAGTAATACACCTAAAGGAAGTAATATTCTGTTATGTAAATTCCTTTTAATTACAACTTTTGATGATTGAAATTCCTCCAAATAAACCCAGAATAAATAAACAAGGGTAATCACAGCCAAGGTTAAATGTAATGCAAGCTTATAAGCATTTACCCAGGGTCTTTCAATCAAACCAGAAGCTACCATAATCCAGCCGAAACTAGCGACGGTAGCAGCTAATAGGAAAACAATGAGAAGTCTCCTTTTGAGAATTTTATTCAGATAGCCTGCATATAGAAAATACAAAAAGGGGATAAGAAATACAATACCCATAATTCTTGCCCATAAGCGATGAAAATACTCCCAGAAATAAATGAATTTGAATTCACTTAAATTCATACCATCATTAATCATCTTATACTGAGGCGTTTCTTTGTATAAATCAAACTCACTCAACCATGCTTCCTCATTCAAAGGAGGAATCGAACCAGTGACGATTTCCCACTTAGTAATAGATAATCCAGATCCTGTCAGCCTAGTTACACCGCCTATTATGATTTGAATAAATATCATTATTACACCTACCATGAGCCAATAACCAACTGATTTATTAGTCATTTTTTTAAATTTTTCGTTTAAAGATTTAAACTCATTCTTAATCCGATTAATATTAAAATGTTAATTTAAAAAGAAACACTCATCATCAGATATGTTTAAATGTTGATAAAATTTTTTCCACATTTAATACACATTCATATTTTTTTAATTAGGCTGATTCTTGAAGGATACAGATAACGAAATAAACATTTTATTAAAAATAAATTAATGAAATTTATCATTTGATACACCTGTTTATTTTGGTTACACTATTGTAAGAAAACATCGAGATTTTGATAACTACCCCATATTTTACTTTACCCCAAGACTCATAAACAAAGTAATTAACATTTATGGTGGAAAACTGATTTTCATAACTATTTTTGATTGTTTTATTTACGTATTATTAAAAATTAAACTGTTTATAACTAAATATGAGAGCTGTTTTGCAACGAGTAAGTGAATGTACTTTACGAATTGATGGTAATGAATTCAGCCGTATAGGAAAGGGACTACTTGTTTTAGTTGGTATTGCAAATAATGATACTGAGAGCGATATTGATTGGATATGTAGAAAGGTTTTGAATATGAGAATATTTGATGATTTAAACGGTATCATGAATTGTAGCGTATTAGAAGAAAAGTTAGAAATAATGTTAGTTAGCCAATTTACACTTTTGGCAAGCACCAAAAAAGGAAATAGACCATCCTATATTAAAGCTGCAAATAGTTCAATATCAAAGCCAATTTTTGAGAAATTAGTAGAAACGCTAAGTCATTTGTCAAATATGGAAATTAAGACTGGACAGTTTGGAGCTGACATGAAAATTCAATTGACAAACGAGGGTCCAGTAACTATACTTTTGGATTCCAAAAACAGAGAATAAATGACTATTGAACAATATCAAGAAGCGGTTGAACATTGGATAAAAGAGTATGGCATTAGGTACTTCGATGAAAAGACCAATGCACTTTTACTCATTGAAGAGATTGGGGAGGTAGCTAGATTAATAGCAAGAGAATATGGAGAGCAAACTTTTAAAGAGGGTAAAAGGCCTGGAGATATAAAGAAAGCTATTGCTGATGAGATGGCTGATGTGTTATTTGTTTTGACTTGTTTAGCCAACCAAATGGAAATCGATTTAAAAGAGGCTATTACTGAGAATTTGAATAAAAAAACTAAGAGGGATGCAAAAAGACATGTTAATAACGATAAACTAAGGTAATTAATGTCAGATTTTTCACAAATAAAGAAGTCATTCAATTCCACAGAATTATTGCAACGGGCATTACATCTGAAGCAACTTCAATTGAATGGGTTACTTAATATGACACAAGCCATCAATAATAATATATCAGCAACCGAGTTATTTAAAATGTACAAATCTTTTTTGAGTTGGGAGATTGGTATATCAAGAATGGCTTTGTATGTAAAGGAAAATGAAGAGTGGGTATGTACTACGTGGATTGGTTTAAATAAAGAAGAGCAGAACTTAAAAATAGGTAATAGACTAGAATATTACAACAGGTTAAAACTAATTGAAAAGGAGGTAGATCCGTATATAGCAACTTTTGACGTGATTATCCCTGTCCAGCATAAGAAAAACCCTATAGCCTATGTACTAATAGGTAATTTTGAAGCTGAGGATGATATGTATGCAAAAGTCCAATTCATCACGGCCATCACAAATATCATAGCTGTTGCAATAGAAAATAAGAGATTGTTTAAAAAACAATTGGAGCAGGAACGGATGAGAAAAGAAATGGAGTTGGCTGGTGAAATGCAAAGGATGTTAATTCCAAAAGAATTACCAAATACAAAGTGGTATGAATTTGATTGTATATACAAACCACATTATGGTGTTGGGGGGGATTATTATGATGTGATATCAGCAGATGGAGAAGATAAGGTGGTATTCTGTATTGGAGACATATCTGGAAAGGGTGTTGCTGCTGCAATTTTAATGGCTAATTTTCAAGCTAATTTTCACACCTTAATTAATAAAAGCGAACAACTTGACAATTTCATTATTGATTTGAATAAATCTGTGAATCTTATAACAGAGGGAGATAAGTATATTACACTCTTTATTGGAGAATTTAATTACAAAACCAAAAAGCTAAAGTATGTTAATGCTGGTCATAGTTGGCCCGTTATATACAATAAAGGAAACATTCATTTATTGAAGAAGGGTAGTACATTTTTGGGTTCATTTAAAGAAATAACTGACATAGAAATAGGAGAAGAAACATTAGACGAAAATGCTTTTATCTTAACTTACACAGATGGATTAACTGATTTAAAGAATGAGGATGATGAGTTTTTAAAACCAGAATTTCTATATGATTTTGTAAAACAATATCATTATTTATCCGCATCAGACTTTAATAAAAGTTTGATGATAGAAATTGAAAAATTTAAAGGTTCAAATACCTATCCAGATGATTTCACTGTTTTATCTTGTAAATTGTTTAGATGAAAAATAAAAATATTGCGGGTTTATTGGCGCTTTTTTTTGGGTTTTTTGGAATCCACAGATTTTATTTGGGTCAAACTGGATTAGGGATATTTTATTTGATTTTTCTTCCTATTTCTTGGCTCATTTCATTTATTGATGCTATAGTATTTTTTTCCATGGACAAGGAAAATTTTAATATCAAGTACAATAAAGAGTATTACAAAGCAGTACGAAGAGAGGTTGTAACTCGAAAAAAGGAAAGCACTAGACCAAATAGAGTGACTAAAAAGAATATTTCCAGGGCGGATGTGTATAAGAATGAAGGAAAGGAGAAGTTTAAGAATTATGATTATCAGGGTGCTATAGAGCAGTTCAATAAAGCTTTGGATCTTTTGCCTAATGATCTGGCGGTACATTTTAATTTGGCATGCACTTATTCTTTGTTGGAAAATGTAGAAAAGGGTTATTTTCACTTGGACAGGTCAGTTGCCAATGGGTTTAATGATTTTAATAAAATCCGTTCGCATGAGGCCCTATCATTTTTAAGAGTTCAACCACAGTTTAAAAAATTTGAACAAAATGGTTACAGGCTTATTGATCAAACTATTTATAGTAATTCGGCGGAAGAACAATTTGAAATAGAAGATCAAATAGATCAACTGCATTTGTTAAAAAAGCGAGGTTTATTAACTAATTCTGAGTTTCTTAAAGAAAAGGAAAAATTATTGAATAGGTAGCCTATGAATGTTGATCAATTAATAGATAAAGGAATCCCATTTTTGACCACAACGCAGTCTGTTAAAAGTGCACGCAAGATTTTTACCAACTATGGATTTTCTCAACTTCCGCTTACCAGTTCTGGAGATTATCTGGGATTAGTTAAAATAGAAGAATTAAAAAATTATACAGGGGATATTGAAACACTTACGGCAGTAAAGCTGCAAAAGGATGTTTATATAAAACCTCAAGACAATATATTAGAAGCAATAAGAATAAGTCAAAATTTCCAAATAGAAATATTACCAGTAGTAGATTCTAACTTGAAGTATATCGGTAGCGTGAAAATGGATACGTGTTTGAATTATTTAATTAAAAATACCACCCTAGGTGAAATAGGTGGTATTTTAGTTCTGAAGGGGAAGAGAAATGATTATTCTTTTAGTGAAATCTCAAGAATTATAGAAATGGAGGGATTCAACTTACTTCATTTTTTTATCAATGACTACGATGAGACGACTCAAGAGTTAAAAATTACCATTAAAGTGGATAGTCTGAATCTGGAATCCTTAGAGCGAACTTTCGAACGATATGGGTATTTAGTTGATGCCATATTTACAGAAAAGGATAATATGGGTGGATTAAAGGAAAGATATGATTCCTTAATGACCTACTTGAATGTGTAATTCATGAAAGTAATAGTCTATGCCAGAAGATTAAGTGACTCTGTATTAAAATATCTGAATATTTTAACCAGTAGCTTGATAGCTGCTGAAGCTACCATATATCTATCAAAAGAAATTTACCATCAGTTAAGTATCGGTGATGATTTATTTAAAAACGCTCATTTATTATCTAATAAAGAGGCAATTACAAAGGATAATTATGACTTTTTTATTACTCTAGGTGGAGATGGAACCATTCTTGGAGCCCTTACTTATGTTAAGGGCAGTGGTATTCCTATTATGGGTATCAATGTGGGAAGATTAGGGTTTTTAGCAAGTATTGAGAAAAAAAAGATAGAAGAGGCGGTTAAGGCATTGAAGGAAGGTCTTTTTACCAAAGAAGCGAGGACGCTTCTTACGATTTCTTCTAATTTTCCAATTTTCGAGGATTTACCTTTTGCCTTAAATGACATTACGGTCTCAAAGCGAGATACTTCATCAATGGTGACCATTCATACCTATATAAATGGAGCTTATCTGAATTCATATTGGGGAGATGGTTTAATTATTTCTACTCCAACTGGGTCTACTGGATATTCATTGAGTTGTGGTGGTCCAATTGTATTTCCAGGGAGTGGAAATTTCATAATAACACCTATTGCACCACATAACCTAAATATAAGGCCGATAGTTGTTTCAGATCAATCTGAAATTTCACTAGAAATAGAAGGGAGAACAGAAAATTTTCTGTGCACATTGGATGCGCGCTATGAACCAATAACTGCTGCACATCAACTCAAAATAAAAAAATATCAGCATCCTCTTTATTTAGTAAGAATGGAGGATGCTAGTTTTCCAAAAACCATCAGGAGTAAATTGGCATGGGGGGTGGACAAAAGAAATAAATAATATGGGGGATTCAATATTGGCATATTCTAAGTTGTACCGATCCTTTATAAGTATTGAAAGAAATAATTATAGTAAAGTAATTCATTTTTTCCAGGAAAATGAGGAGGGTATCAGGGAATTGAATGACCGGGAATTCAACGAAATTATGTTGGATTTCTGTGATGCATTATTTGAGGCGGGACAATACCAGAGGTACATCAAATTTTCATTGGAGATATTACCAATTAGTTTGGAATATGGAGTACCGGATCATTTATATTCAAAAATTTTATTTAGACGAGCTGCATCTTTTTATAATATTGGATTAACATCTAGCGCAGAGAGTATTTTGATTCAATTATACAGGATTAGTCCAGACAAAAAGGAAGTTAAATTACTTTTAAAAAAATGTATTAAGAATAAAAGAATAGGATTTGTACAAAAAATTAGGGCCATAGCCATTTTGTTTATTCTGTTAACTGCATTAATTTCAAGCATTGAAGTGCTATTTATTCGTCCATTCTACGAACCGTATTTAAGTACTTTCGAAATGACGAGGTATATCCTAATTATTTCGGCTATGGCAATAGTAATTTTTGGCGTGTTAATGGAGCAATTAAGTATTAAAGAACAAATCGAAAAAATTAATTTTAAAAACAAAAAAATAGATTAAATGGAGAAGCAATTAAATCGAAGAACATTTTTGCAGAGTTCAGTTATGGCAGGGGCTGGTCTAGCGGTTCCCGGTAATCTGACAGCTAATGAATATGTTTCTCAGGATAATCAGGAAAAAGAAATTTTAAAAATAGGAATAATTGGTTCTGGATTAAGAGGACAGAGTCATATTAGTTTGGCATTAAACAGGGAAGATTGTGAAATTGTGGCGGTATGTGACATCAGTCAGTTTATGATTGATAGAACCAAGTCTATGTTTGATAAAAGAGGAATTAAACAACCTGTATACTATACTAATGGTCCATTAGCATATTTGGAAATGTTAGAAAGATCGGACATAGACGCAGTAATAATAGCGACTCCATGGAGATGGCATTCTAAAATGGCTATTGATAGCATGAATGCTGGCAAATATGTTGGTGTAGAAGTAAGCGGAGCGTTTTCAGTAGACGAATGTTGGGAATTAGTAAACACACATGAAAGAACTGGTAGTCATTTATTTTTCTTAGAAAACGTGTGTTATAGAAGAGATGTTATGGCTATTTTGAATATGGTGAGAAAGGAGCTTTTTGGGGAAATGGTACACTTACAATGTGGATATCAACATGATCTAAGAGGCGTCAAGTTCAATAATGGAGATAAGCCATTTGAAGGAGGTGTTGAATTTGGGGAAAAGGGATTTAGTGAAGCGAGTTGGAGGACTGTACATTCTGTGCACAGAAATGGAGATTTATATCCGACTCACGGAATAGGACCTGTTGCCCAGTACATTAACATCAATAAAGGAAACAGGTTATTGCAGCTTACTTCTATGTCGTCTAAGGCAAGAGGATTAAGTGAATTTGTTAAGAATCATCCCCAAGGAGGTCCAGATCATCCTAATGCAAAGTTGGAATATAGATTAGGTGATGTAACTACCACTATGATAAATACAACCAATGGGGAAACCATATTATTAATGCATGATACCAATTTGCCTAGGCCATATTCTCTAGGATTTAGAGTACAGGGCACAAAGGGTATTTGGATGGATGTTAATAAATCATTACATATTGAAGGAATGAGTGAACCACATAGGTGGGAAGATGCTGATTCATATTTAAAAGAATACGATCATCCACTGTGGAAAAAATATGAGGAAAAGGCAATGGGAGCTGGCCATGGGGGAATGGATTTTTTCCTTTTAAATTCTTTTGTTGAATCTGCGAAAAGAAATAGTCCAGCTCCCATTGATGTTTACGACGCTGCAACTTGGATGGTCATAACCCCTTTATCTGAGCAGTCCATTCAACAAGGTGGAGCAAGCATGTCTATTCCTGATTTTACCAGAGGTCAATGGATGTTTAGAGAAAACAATTTTGCAACTGGAGAAAACTATTGATAATGAAACCAACATTAGTAATACTAGCAGCTGGAATGGGAAGCCGGTATGGAGGATTGAAGCAAATTGATGGTATTGGTCCACATGGTGAAGCTTTAATAGAGTACTCAGTTTACGATGCAATTAGAGCCGGCTTTGGAAAGATAGTTTTTATAATTAGAGAAAATATTTCTGAAGTTTTTAAAGAAAATGTAGGCGATAAACTGTCCAAGCATATCCCGGTGGATTATGTATATCAAGAAATAGATAGTCCGGTTGATGGTATTTCATCTTTTCCCGAAAGGGAAAAACCTTGGGGAACGGCACATGCAGTGCTGGTAGCAAAGAATCATATTAAAGAGCCTTTTGCAGTTATTAATGCGGATGATTACTATGGTCATTTATCATTTGAAGAAATGTCCAAATTTTTAATCAATGAGTGCGATGAGGAAAACTACAGTATGATAGGTTATGATTTATTGCAGACACTCTCTGAACACGGCACTGTCTCTCGAGGTGTTTGTAATATGAATAGTAATCTTATGTTAACGGAGGTCATAGAGCGAACAAGTGTTGGTTACAGAGATAACCGGGTATACTTTGAGGAGGAGGGCAAATTGGTCCCTTTAGAAAACAATACTTTAGTGTCTATGAATTTTTGGGGATTTCATCCTTCTGTTTTTAATCACATTGAAAGCCAATTTGTCACATTTGTTAAAGAAAATTCCACTAATCCAAGAGCCGAGTTTTTCATACCCTTAGTCATTAATAGTTTAATTAACACTGGAAAAGCAAAGGTGAAAGTAATTCCCAATAAGGAAAAATGGTACGGAGTGACTTATAAGGAGGATAAGCCAATTGTGCAAGAAGCATTTGCACAATTGACCAAACAAGGGGTGTATAAAGCACCTTTGTGGGCTAATGATTAAGAAAGGTTAACGTCGAATTTGGTAAGCGCAATAAAACGCATAATTCTTTCATTAATTTCTTGAATATTTAGCTCGGTAAGTCGCTCAATTCCAAATTTTTCAACACAAAAAGATGCCATTGCACTTCCATAAATAATGGCTCTTTTTAAATTTTCGAAATCTATATTTTGGGTATTTGCAAGATAGCCCATTAAGCCTCCGGCAAAAGTATCTCCTGCTCCTGTTGGGTCGAAAACTTCAGCCAAGGGGAGTGCAGGAGCAAAAAATATATTGTCCTTGTCAAAAAGAAGAGCACCGTGTTCCCCTTTTTTAACAATTACATATTTGGGGCCCATTTCTAAAAGTAGATTAGCAGCTTTTAGTAGGGAGTACTCGCCAGATAATTGTCTAGCTTCTTCATCATTTATTATTAAAGCGTCGATCCTTTTGAGGACATTTTTAAGTGGTTCTAAAGCACTATCAATCCAAAAATTCATTGTATCCAAAGCAATAAAATCTGGTTTACTTTCAAGTTGATCTAGCACTCTAATTTGAACTTCGGGCTGAAGGTTGCCCAGCATGATATATTTGGCATTTTTATAATGGTCCGGGAGCACTGGATCAAAATTCGCGAGAACATTCAATTGGGTATCGAGCGTATCCCTTTCATTCATATTATTTTTGTACTTGCCAGACCAGAAAAAAGATTTTTGCCCATTAATGATTTGTAACCCGTCAATATTGACGCCCCTATTTTCTAAATCCCTAAGTGTGGATTCGGGGAAATCATCACCGATAATGGAAACCAGATTGACAGATTCTGTCAAATATGAGGCAGCCAGAGAAATAAATGTCGCAGCACCTCCGACTACTTTATCAGCAGTACCCAAAGGGGTTTGAATATTATCAAAAGCAACGGTACCAACAGTTAGAAGACTCATGAATATTATTTTAAAAATTTTACTTAATTTATTGCAAAATAGGTTTCCAAGTTATAAATTTGCAGTCGCCTTTACAAAAAGGTAATGCCTCAGTAGCTCAGCTGGTTAGAGCGGCGGACTGTTAATCCGTAGGTCGTAGGTTCAAGTCCTACCTGAGGCGCTTTCCCAAATAAATTTCCGAATTACTGGTACTAACTGATTTACCCCTTCTTTTATTGGTCTTATGGTAGTCAAACCGGTATTGTGGTGTATTTCTTTTTGATGCCATATCATTTCTTCATCTGTACAATTTTCTTCGTTTAATGCAATAGCAATAACCTTGCTACCATATAATTCAATAAGTTTTATTTCATCATAAATAGAGCCAATAGGGATGTTAGTGTCTTCATAAAATTTTCTTCCCGGTGCGTGTTGTAAGATAACACCTTTAGCATTGGCTGAAAGTAACAATTCCGCCCCACAAGGACCAGATGGATTTCTTAAGCTCGATTGTCCTTCTATTAAAATTAATTCTGGTTTGGATTGTTGGTAACATTCCAATATTGCTTTTTCTAATTCTCCACTTACAAAATCATTGAGTGTACTGTCTAAAATAAATCCAAAAGGAGAACCCTGCATCCATCCAGTTTGTCCGGTGTATATCATTTGGGATTTGATCCCATGTTGATTTAAACTGTCCATAAGGAATTTACAAGTGGTTCTTTTGCCGACAGCACAGTCCATTCCTAAAACAGCAATTTTTGGAATATCTATTTCCATTATTTGGCCAGACCAGAATGAGAGTTGGTTAAATTCTTTAGGTTTTCTGATATCAATAATTTCACAATTATTTGATTTTGCTAGGGAGACAAAATCTTTCCTTTGGGATAATATGGTATGCAACCCATTAATTATACTTATGCCTGATGAAAGCGCAGACAGTAGTTCTTTCTCTAAGGATATAGGTAGTTCCCCCCCAGGAACGGCTATGCCAATAATTGCATAGTCAATCTCTATTTCGTAATTTTTTTTAAAAGATTCTATTGATGCTACAATTGGAATATTTAATGAATCTTTAGAACCAATTGCAAAAGCGGGGTCTTTTCCTATGTGCTTTTTATCTATAATTCCAACAATTTTAAATTTGGTAGAACCTCTTAATAGACCGTGACACGTTTTTGCGAAATCCGTATCCAACATTCCATTGGTCAATACCAAGGCATTTTTTATCATAGATATTTCTTTTGGAGATTGAAACCTAACCCAGGTGAATTTTTTAATAAAAGGCAACCTTCTTTAACTTCTATTTCTTCTTTGACAAAATCTATACCTAGGTCAAGATGGCCGTCCAAATCTAAGTAATGAGTATTGTCAAAAGCATTAGCAGCATGCAGAGCAGCCATTATACTGATTCTACTTTCATCATTACAACCCCACATAAGCTTTATATTTTTAGTAAGCGCAATATTACCAATGATAGAGGCTTGTTTAATACCACCACACTTCATGAGTTTTATATTGAAAACCCCAAAATCTAATTCAGTTGAACTGGACAATCTTAAGGCATCTGACGCTCCGTGTAATTCTTCATCGGCTGCAATTATTGATATTATTTCTTTTGGAAACAACTGATTAAGTGATGATGAATTTCTCTTAAATGGTTGTTCAAGCAGTTCAAGCGGTAATTCTTTAATGATTTGGGTTAAAAGGGGAATATCTGTGGAATTATAGCCTTGGTTACCATCGATTCTAATAAGAGTATTAGGACCGATAGCTTCTCTAATTTTCTTTAGCCTCTCGAAATCTTCTTCTAAGGATTGGCCAGTTTTAATTTTTAGGACCTTGAAGCCTTTACTTACCCAATACTTAGCCAGTTCGATAGCCTGTGAGGTATCCGTAATGCCAATAGTAACAGAGGTTGGTATTTTTAATGGTTTATGATTTCCTAGAAATTTGTGTAAAGGCCAATCAATGACTTTTGTAAATAAATCATGTAAGGCGATATCTACAGCCGCCAATGCTGCTGGAAAATTTTGTAAAACGGAACGAACATTATTTAGGATTCGATTGAAATCTCGAATGTCTTCCCCCAGAAGTAAAGGTTCTATTTGGGTCTCCAATATATTGACGCTAGCTTTAATTGTCTCACCTGTTACAAAGGCGGCAGGGGAAGCAGTTCCTATGCCGTAAACTTTATTCTCTAGAACAAGAACTAAAAGTATATTTTCGACGTATTCTATTGTTTCGTAGGCAATAGAATAAGGTGTTAAAAGATTTAGGTTTTCTTTAATAATCGATACCTGTGAAATTTTCATATTCCCTTATTCCTCTTCAATTACCGCTGAAAGACCTCTTTCAATTAGTGCCTCTTTTTTGGGGAGTAACTCTTTTTTAGATGCGGTTTTTACAACAGCTTTTCCCTTAAGGTGAATAAGAAGACTTAGTTGTTCAGCTTGTTCGAAGGTATGGTTTAAAACATCAATAAAGCACTTAATAACCCAATCAAATGTATTATGGTCATCATTATATACTAATAGTTTGGCACCAGAAGTTTCATCTACCAGCGATATGGTTTCATCTTCTTCTATTTGTTTTGGTTGGCCCACCCATCAATTGTTAAAGTGAAGAAAGAGTTTCTTTAATGGATTCGAAATCAGGAAGATCGCCAGCAGATTCCAAAACTTCTGCGTATTGGATGACACCTTTACTGTCTACTACAAATGCTGCCCTTTTGGATACTCCTTTCATCCCTAGTACAAATTCATCGTATATAGCTCCATAGGATTTACTCACTTCCTTATTGAAGTCAGAAAGTAGTGAAAAGTTTAGCTTTTGGTCTTCCTTAAATCGATTAAGCGTAAAAACGGAATCAACAGAAATAGCTATAACTTCTGATTGGAGATTATTATAAACAGCCAAGTTATCTCTAATTGCACATAATTCAGTAGTACATACACCTGTGAAAGCTTGGGGAAAAAATAAAATCAAAAGATTTTTACCTTCAAAATCTTTTAAACTAACTTCCTTTTTGTCGGTATCGTAAAGGGTGAAGTTAGGTGCCAATTGACCAATTTGAATACTCATGGGATTGATGTTTAAGAATTTGTAACTGCAGTATTTTCTTCCGTTTCAGGGATAGCCTTTTTTTCATTTTCAGTAAAAGGTCTGGGACCAATTAATACTTCGAGGTCTGATTTCAAAAGGACTTCTTTCTCGAGAAGTTGATTAGCTAAAAGTTCTAGTTCATTTCTTTTTTCCAGAAGAAGATTTTGAGCCCTGTGATATTGTTCATTTAAAAGTTTACGGACTTCCTCGTCAATAAGTGTAGCGGTATCATCTGAATAGGGCTTTTGAAAAGAATCGCTTTGTAATCCGTGAAATGAAACTTGCCCCACGTTTTCGTTCATTCCAAAAACGGTTACCATACTATAGGCCATTTTGGTAACTTGATCTAAATCGTTTTGGGCTCCTGTTGAAATTTTATTAAATACTATTTTTTCTGCTGCACGGCCTCCAAAAGTCATACACAATCTATCCAATAGTTGCTCTGTCCTGGTGATGTATTCTTCTTTAGGAAGATACTGGGCATATCCTAAGGTTCCAATTCCTCTAGGTACAATAGTTACTTTTACTAAAGGAGAGGCGTGTTCTAAATACCACCCACAAATAGCGTGACCAGCTTCGTGGTAAGCTATAATTTTTTTCTCTTCAGGGGCTATAAGTTTATTTCTTTTTTCTAGGCCACCAATTACTCTATCCAATGCATAATTGAAGTCGTCCATATCAACGGCGGACTTGTTTCTTCTTGCAGCGATTAGGGCAGCTTCGTTACAGATATTAGCTATATCGGCTCCGGCAAACCCCGGAGTCATTTCAGAGAGCGCATCAGCTGTGACTTCCTCGGCAATTTTAATTTGCTTAAGGTGTACTTTAAAAATGGCCGCTCTTCCTTTGAGGTCCGGTCTGTCTATACCAATTTGACGATCGAATCTTCCTGGTCTGAGCAAAGCGGAATCTAAAACATCTGGCCTGTTAGTGGCAGCCATTAGAATCACCCCTTTATCGGTAGAGAATCCATCCATTTCCACCAGGAGCTGATTAAGGGTATTTTCTCTTTCGTCATTTCCGCCTTGAATACTGTTTCGGCCTCTGGCTCTACCAATAGCATCAATTTCATCAATAAATACTATGCAGGGCGCTTTTTCCCTCGCCTGTTTGAATAAATCTCTTACCCTTGAGGCTCCAACTCCTACGAACATTTCAACGAAATCAGAGCCGGAGATTGAAAAGAAAGGCACACCGGCTTCGCCTGCTACGGCTTTTGCCAAAAGTGTTTTCCCTGTACCTGGAGGGCCAACTAAAAGGACTCCTTTGGGAATTTTACCGCCTAAGGCGGTGTATTTTTTTGGATTTTTTAAGAAATCTACAACTTCCATTACTTCCTCTTTAGCCTCATCTAATCCGGCAACATCTTTGAAAGTGACATTCACTTTACTGTTTTGATCAAACAGGGTCGCTTTAGATTTTCCAATATTAAAGAGTTGGCCACCTGGACCACCAGCTCCGCCACTAACTCGTCTCATGATAAAAAACCAAATGGCAATAACTATTACCAATGGGAGCACCCAACTAAGGATGGGGGTTAACCAATTTTGTTTGGACTCGTAACTCGGGTAAATGAAATCGTCTTTTGAGACATTTGCATTTTCTTGCGCTTCCTTAAGAGTGTTGGCAAAGGCATCAACGGATCCGATTTCCAGCCAATAATGATACGCATCTCCTGCAATATTATTTTTGGCGGCATCGCTGTATTTAGGGTCTGCTAATAGGTCTTCTTTTATGTAGATGTGGGCAAATTTCTGATTGATAATTACTAGCTTATCAATAGCCCTATCTTGTATCATTTCCTCTATCCTATTCCAGGTAATCTGTTCGTTAGAAGAATTGGCCATGGTATAAAAATTTAAGGCCAAAAGGAACAAGGCGATAACACCATAAATCCAGAAGGTATTGAATTTTGGAGTATTTTTATTAGGTGGTTTGGGTTGATTTTTATTTTCCATTTATCCTCTTTTTCTAAGAAGTCATTTCTTTTGATAATTAATTAACAGTCAATTATAACTTTCGTTGGCTTAATTCGTATTAACGTGAAAAGATATTTAAATTGTTTCGTAAGATGTAATTTTTGCGTCGCTCCAGAGCTGATCTAAATCGTAAAAAGCTCTAGTCTCAGGATAAAAAATATGGACGACGGTGGTAAAGTAATCAACACATACCCATTTGGCATTCTGTGTGCCTTCAGTTGAAGAGGGAAAAATCTTATAGGTTTCTTTCATTTTTTTTACTATGTTATCTGCAATGGCCTTGACTTGGGTAGAGGAATCACCTTCGCAAATAATAAAGTAGTCTGTTGGAGCGTCGTGAAGTTCCCTAAGGTCTAATTTAACGATATTTTTGCCTTTTATATCTTGTATCCCCTCTATGATTATGTCATTGATTTCTTCTCTGGTTGGAGCAGTTACGGCGGATTGGTTTGGTTGATTCAAATTGAGTTTTTATTAGTTTTGTAATTATATAGTAAAAATAGAAATAATATCTAATAGGCATAAATCAACATTACATTGATAGGTAAGGTTCAACTGCGGTTCAATTCCATTGATTCTACTAATAAATATGCTATAGAGTTACTTTCAAAAACCAGACCAACGGAAGGAACTGCCATTATTGCAGACTATCAAACGGAAGGGAGGGGTCAGGTTGGCAGTATATGGCAGAGTAATTCCTATGATAACATATTGATGAGTATCATTTTGTACCCGAAAACCTTAGAAGTAAATAATCAGTATTTGGTAAGTTGCATAGTCTCTTTGGCTATTAAAAATGTCTTAAGTCGAATACTTGCCGATCAAGAAATTAAAATAAAGTGGCCTAATGACATCTTATGCGAGGGCAGGAAGATTGCAGGAATACTAATCCATAATACCTTGAAAGGAAAAAAGGTTAAATCTTCTGTAATTGGAATGGGTATTAATGTAAACCAAAAATCTTTTCCTCTTGATGTTCCTAATGCTACCTCTCTTTTGTTAGAAAGAGGACATACTTTCCAAATAGAGGAAACAAGAACTTTAATATTTGAGGAATTGGACAAAAGATATCGAAATATTATTGGAAATATTGAAATAGTCAGGCAAGAATACTTGTCCCATTTATATGGATTAGGGATCGAAAAAAAATTTAAAAGAGCAAATGGGTCTATTTTTAGTGGGCGAATCGCAGGTATAGATGCCCAAGGTTTTTTAATAATTGATGGCCCAAACGGGAAGGAAAAATTCGACGTCAAACAAGTTATTTATGAAGTATGAAAGCAATCATAATTGCAATAGGAGATGAACTTTTAATAGGTCAGGTATTAGACTCTAACAGTCACTATTTAGCGGGCCAACTTGATTTATTAGGATACGAAGTAGAAAGGAGTTTTATTATAGGGGATCGAGAAGATGCTTTAACGGAATTGTTAAGCTTATACAGTCAACAAGAGGTGGTCGTTATAACAACGGGTGGGTTAGGTCCAACAGATGATGATAAAACAAGAGTAGTTTTGGCTTCTTTTTTTGGGCGACCATTGGAGCTTCACGAGCCTACTTTGAATGCAATGAGAGGTTTTTTGGAAAAAACCGGTAAAACAGTTACAGAATTTCATTCTAGCCAAGCTTTGATTCCCAGAGGTAGTAATGTATTGTCCAATCAGTTGGGTACAGCTCCTGGCATTCATATCAGCCAAGGAAATATGCAGGTTTTCTCTGTGCCTGGGGTTCCGTATGAAATGAAATATTTGTTCCATAATGGCATAAAACCAATTTTAGAAAAAAATTTTAAAGGAAATAAAAGAATTCATAGGACTATGCTGACCGCAGGTGTAGCGGAATCGGTTTTAGCTGAAAAGTTAATTCCATTTGAAAAAAAATTACCAGATAAAATCAGTTTAGCGTATTTACCAAGAGTGGGTCAGGTAAGACTTAGGTTGACAGCCAAGGATTCAGGTGAAGACACGCTTAATCAATATAATCAGGCAGTGGAGAACCTTTATCAAGAATTAGGAGAATGGATTTATGGAGAAAATGAAGAGAGTTTACCAATGGTCATAGGACAACTTTCTAACCGGTTGAGTTGGAAAATAGGAACGGCTGAAAGTTGTACTGGAGGAAAGGTGGCTAACGAAATTACATCGGTATCGGGTTCGTCCAGTTATTTTCAAGGTGGAGTGGTCACGTATTCAAATGAGCTTAAAGAATCGATTTTGAAGGTAAATCGGCAAACGCTTATTAAATATGGAGCGGTAAGCAGCGAAACGGTTGAAGAAATGGTAAAAGGCGGTTTAGATGCTTTGGGTGTAGATGTTTGTGTGGCCATATCGGGAATTGCTGGTCCAGGCGGAGGAACACCAGGTAAACCAGTAGGAACTATATGGATAGGGGTTGGTAATAATCAGCGTATTGAAAAACATTTAATTAGGGGAGGAAAGGACCGAATTCGAAATATAGAGTTTGCGACTACTCAAGCTTTAAACCTGCTGAGGCTATTTCTATTGAAATTCGTTTAATTTTACATTGAAAATCTAATTAGCAAATGGCAAGTATAGAACTTAAGATGCCCAAAATGGGTGAAAGTATAATGGAGGCCACCATATTAAAGTGGTTGAAAAAAGAGGGAGATACGGTTGCTTTAGAAGAACCCATACTAGAAATTGCTACAGATAAGGTTGATTCAGAAGTTCCATCTCCAGTGGAGGGCGTGATTGAAAAGATATTTTTTAAGGAAGATGAGACGGTAGAAGTAGGTGCGGTACTTGCATTAATAGATGAAAAGAGCGGCCAGCAACTTTCCAAGGCAAATGGAGATCAACATATCAAAATGGAACAAGAAGTGGAGTCCATGCCTATGGCTTCTGTATTGGAGGATTCCAGCGAAGCAGATCAGGAAAACGAAGGGTTAGTTTCTAAAAAGTATAGAGATATCATTGAAACTAAAGAAAGAAGATTCTATTCTCCGTTAGTAAAGAATATCGCCAAAAAAGAACAAATTTCAAGTGCTGAATTAGATTCTGTTGAAGGAACAGGCAAAGGAGGAAGGCTGACCAAAGATGATTTGCTGAAATACCTCAATAAGAGAACAGGCGATAAAATAAAGAAACCTACACAACCAGCAGTATCTAAAGACCCTATACCTAGGTCCATAGATGGAGATCAGGAAATTATAGAAATGGATAGGATGAGGAGGCTGATTGCTGAGCACATGGTTCAATCCAAAAGAAACTCTCCACATGTGACCTCGTTTGTGGAGGTAGATGTCACCAACATTGTGAATTGGCGAAATAAGGTAAAAGATGAGTTTTTTGAGAAGTTCGGAGAGAAAATAACTTTTACCCCTATTTTTATTGAGGCGGTGACGGCTGCTTTAAGGGCTTTCCCAATGATTAATATTTCTTTAGAAGGAACCACTATTATCAAGAAACATAAGATTAATATTGGAATGGCAACTGCTTTGCCAGGAGGAAACCTTATTGTTCCCGTCATCAAAAATGCAGATCATTTAAGTTTGCTAGGACTGACTAAGCAGGTGAACCTGTTAGCTGATAGGGCAAGGACAAATCGCCTAAAGCCTGAGGACATTCAAGAAGGTACTTTTACTGTGACCAATGTAGGCACGTTTGGAAACGTAATGGGAACCCCAATTATCAATCAGCCACAGGTTGCTATTTTAGCTGTGGGAGCAATAAGAAAAAAACCAGCTGTAGTTGAAACTGAGTTTGGAGATCTGATTGCGGTTAGGCACATGATGTTTTTGTCCTTATCATATGATCATAGAATTGTGGATGGATTTTTGGGAGGCTCTTTTCTAAGGAAAGTAGGGGATTTGTTAGAACAATTTGATGTTAATAGGGCTTTATAAACAGGTTTCTTATTACTTAATGAGGAGACCGAATGAAAAGGAAATTAATATTCTTTCTTGCTTTTTTTGAGATTGCAAAACTATTTGCTCAGGAAACTGGTGTAAATGTGGTAGGTCAAGCGCAAGACTTCTTTGAGAAAAGTTACTACAAAGAGTCTTTAGAGTTGTTAAATAACTATGAAAAAAACAATTCACTTTCAACAAAAGGCTTGTTCCTTAAAGCCTTAAACTTGTATCAGTTAAATAAATTGGCATTAGCTGAGGAAGCTTTTTCAGTATTAAAGGTTGATCAAGAGCAACCACCTTTTGCAGAAGTTTGGTTGTATTTAGCAAAAATTAATCATCATCAGCACGAATTTGAGGAAGCTGCTAGGTACTACAAAACCTATTTGAGAACGATTAAATCGGATGCTGATTTAAAGAAAAGCATAGTTGAAGAAATAAGGAGATGCTCCAATGGTAAAAGGGAGAAATATAAGATTTCTGGAAATTTTGTAGAAAACTTTGGTAGTCAAGTTAATAGTAATGAGGATGAATTTTTCCCAATAGAGAGTGGAAGTGAATCCACGGAGTTATATTTTTCAACAATGTCAGGTAAGAATAATGGTGGGAAAAGAGAAGAAACTGGAAAAATTAATGAATGGGAAGGCAGGTTTTATTCTGACATGTACAGGACCACAAATTTAGGTGGTAAATGGACCGCCCCTAATGCTTTGCACTTCCAGTTAAATAGTCCTCAACACGAGGTACTCATTGGTTTCAATCAAGGGGAGCCAGCCTTGTATTATTTTAGAGGAAATACTTTAGAGGGCGGAGCAATTATGAAAACCGGTTATTCAGAGTCAGATGATTTAGCAAACAAATCAAAGATATTTTTTTCTAGCCCTTGGTTAAATATTAAAGAAGGAGGATTTCAGGTATTTGATGAAACTGTGGTTTTATATGCGGCGAGGATTCCAGGGGGGTATGGGGGACTAGATTTGTATTATTCAATTTTTTCCGAAGGACAATGGTCTAGTCCGATTAATTTGGGTCCTGAGATTAATAGTGCTTTTGACGAAGCTTATCCTTTCCTTTCATCGGATGGAAAGACTTTATTTTACAGTACCAATAATAGCCAATGGAGCATAGGAGGTTATGATATCTTACAACAAGTCTACAATAAAGAAACCGATGGATGGCTTTCGGCAATCTCTATGGGAATGCCTGTAAATTCAGCCGGAGACGACATTCAATTTTACTTAGCCAGAGACGGGTTTACTGGATACTTTACCTCTAACAGAAGAACAGGTTATGGAAAAAAGGATTTATATGCTACCTATTTGAGCAATCTATTAAGTGGCGAAAAAAGTAATTATCCAAGTTTTGTAAAATCTCCACCAAAAAGAACGGTAGTTAAAAAGGATGAACCCACTTTGGAGATGGAAGTAAAAACGGAAGTTACTCGTTCGGAGAACCAAGAAGTTAAAATATTGCCAAAAATTGAAAATTCCTTTAAAGAGGAGGAGCGAGTGGTATTGAAAAAGGAGGTCATTGTGGAGGAAGAAGAAGCTGCAGAAATAAAAAAAGAAGAAAAGCCTCATGTTTTAACGGAAAAAGTTGAGCAGATACCACTAACAAAAGAGTTAAAAAAAGTAGCGGCCAATAGCCTTGAATTACCGATGGATTTGCGTTCTATCGATATGGAGGTTGCGGAATTTCTAAAGGAGGTAATAAAAGAATTTCCAAATAAACGGAATGGTTACATGCATTTGACTTTCTCTGTTCGCAATCGCGTTCCTTTGTTTGAACATTACAGGCAGGTTGAACATTCAGCTAACCAAATAGTCCAGTATTTAATTGGGTTAGGAATGCCATCGGACAGGATAGCATTTCGTGTGGATTTAAACCCGACAATACCCAACGAAAAATTTAATTTAAAATACAGTTGGAAAGATAGGATGAGACTTCCCTTGGAAAATTCCAAATCTTATATTGAGGATCCTTTTTCTATAAGGATGGTGGATATCCCTTTTTACTACAAAGTAAGTCTTAGTGGGGCATCAGAATTAAAAAATGCGGCTTTAATTAATAATTACCCTAATCCTACTTTGGAGGTTAATTATGAAGGAAAAGTAACTTACAGTGCTGGGCAGTTTAGAACCTTTGAAGCTGCTAGGAATTTTGCCCAACAGTTAATAAATAATGGTTTAACTGAATTGAGGGTGGTTCCATATATTTATGACAGCAGGGCGCCTGAGGAATCTATTATCCAATTTGTGCACCTCTTTCCAGATTTTTCTGTTTACCTAAATCAAAATAGATAAAAATGAAATACAAGTTGTTTATTCTATTGATATCAGGGTTTCTAATAAACTGTGGAACGGTGAATCCCCCACTTCCGAAATTTTTGACCGGTTCGGAGATTAACATTGAAAATTTGAGGCTTCCAGAGGGTTTTAAAATAGAAGTTTACGCAAGCGGGGTTAAGAATGCTAGGTCCATGGAGTATTTGCCAAATGGAGATTTAGTGGTTGGAACTAGAGATGAGGGAAAAGTCTATTTATTGAAAGACATCGATCAGGATAACAGAATAGACGAAATATTGATTTTAGCAGAAAAACTAAAAATGCCTAATGGGGTGGCATTCAAAGACGGGGATCTTTATGTTGCCGAAGTCAATAGAATTATTAAGTTTGCCGATATCCAATCCATAAGCGAAAATTTTGCTCCTTTTGAAGTTGTTTATGAGGGATTGCCTAGTGAAACGCACCATGGTTGGAAGTATATAGCTTTTGGGCCTGATGGAAAACTTTACATACCTGTGGGAGCCCCATGTAATGTATGTGAACCTGAGGATGAAATATATAGTACCATAACTAGGATTAATCCGGATGGAACAGATTTTGAAATAGTTCAGCGAGGAATACGTAATACGGTTGGTTTTGATTGGCACCCGGACACAAAAGAACTATGGTTTACAGATAATGGTAGAGATTGGATGGGAGATGATCAACCATTTTGCGAATTAAACCTAGCGGTAAAAGATGGGTTGCATTTTGGTTTTCCCTATTGTCATCAAGGTGATTTACTTGATCCTGATTTTGGTTCAAAAAGACCGTGTTCGGAATTTGTTGGTCCGGCATTTCGATTAGGCCCACACGTAGCTCCCTTAGGTATGGAATTTTATCGAGGCGATATGTTTCCTGAAGATTTCAGGAATAAAATATTTGTTGCAGAACATGGTTCTTGGAATAGGACTGAAAAAAGTGGGTATAGGGTAATGGTCGCTACACTTGAGGGAAATAGGGTTACTAAATATGAGCCATTTATTGAAGGTTGGTTGGACAAGGAGCTTGATGAGGTAAGTGGCAGACCAGTGGATGTTGAAGTACTGCCGGATGGAAGTATATTGGTTAGCGATGATTATTCAGACATGATATATAGAGTAAATTACAACAAATAACTAAAAATGAAAATTACTATTGTTGGCACGGGATATGTTGGTTTGGTTACCGGCACTTGTTTTGCAGAAACAGGGAATACCGTAATATGTGTAGATGTTGATGAAACCAAGGTCGCCAATATGAAGAGTGGGATTATTCCAATTTATGAGCCAGGATTAGAAGCTTTATTTGAAAGAAATAGCCAGCAAGGAAGATTAACTTTTTCAACTGATTTAGCAAGTTCGGTAAAAGATGCCGAGATTATATTTTTGGCACTACCGACCCCTCCCGGAGAAGATGGTTCAGCAGATTTATCTTATATCCTAGGGGTAGCTAAAGATTTATCCAAAATCATTAAGGACTACAAAGTCATAGTAGATAAGAGTACGGTGCCCGTCGGAACTTCAGAAAAAGTTGCAGCCGCTTTATCAGAAAAGTTGGATGCTTCTTTATTTGATGTGGTATCTAATCCTGAATTTTTAAGAGAGGGTGCAGCTGTTGAAGATTTTTTGAGGCCAGACAGAGTGGTAATTGGGACACAATCAGAAAAGGCAAAAGTAAAAATGAAAAGATTGTACGAACCGTTTGTTCGACAAGGCAATCCAATCATATTTATGGATGAACGCTCTGCAGAAATGACAAAGTATGCAGCTAATGCTTACTTGGCTACCAGAATTACATTTATGAATGAAATTGCTAATCTATGCGAAATTGTGGGTGCTAATGTAGACATGGTGAGGCAGGGAGTTGGAACGGACAATAGAATAGGAAAGAGATTTTTATTTCCTGGCATTGGATACGGAGGGAGTTGTTTTCCAAAGGATGTCCAAGCATTGAGTAAAACTTCTACGGAGTATTCTTATGATTTTAATATTCTAGATGCGGTAATGCGGGTGAATGACAGACAAAGGCTAAGTCTTTTTGAAAAGATAAAAAGATATTACGGAAATGATCTTAAAGACAAGCAAATCGCAATGTGGGGATTAGCATTCAAGCCCAATACGGATGATATTCGAGAGGCTCCGGCGTTGTACACTATAGAAAAGTTACTCAAGGAAGGGGCAAGAGTAAAGGCATTTGACCCAGAGGCCATGGAAAACGTAAAGAAGGTATTTGGAAATGAGGTTCAATTTGCCAAAGATCAGTACGATGCCCTATTGGGCTCAGATGTTCTTGCTATAATGACTGAATGGAGTGTGTTTAGAACCCCCTCATTTGACGTCATTAAAGAGCTTTTAAAAGATAAGGCAATTTTTGATGGAAGAAATTTATATGATTTGGAGGCCATGATTGAAACCGGCTTGTATTATGAAAGTATTGGTAGGACTCCAGTTGGTCTTAATAAGTAGTTTATTAAATTGCAGAGGAAGTGCAAAATTAATTGAACAACAACCAAAGGAGGAGTCTCAAATCAGAGTAGTATTAGATGAACATGGGGATACTACAGTATTAGAAACCTACAAGTCAGGTAAGTTTGATGGGTTATTTAAATCCTTTTATCCAGGAAATAAGTTGAATGTTATCGCCTATTATAAAGAAAATAAACTAGAAGGTTGGGTTAAGCGGTATTATGAAACAGGTGAGTTGATGGAGGAGGTTTATTTCAAGGATAATGAAGAAAATGGGCCATTCAAAGAATACTTTAAAAACGGTATTTTGAAGGCAAAAGGTTCTTATAAAAATGGACCCTTCGAGCAGGGTCCTTTAATTATTTACGACAGTTTAGGCAATGTATTGAGAATCATGGAATGTACAATGGGCGCATGTTATACGGTAAAAGAATAATTTTACTTATTTGTTTCCTTTCTTTTGGAATTGGGAATTTGTGGTCTCAAGTAGGAGGATTGTATATATATGATTTCTTGAACTTAAATCCATCCCCGAATCTTTCCGCCTTAGGGGGACAAAACATTACCAACTCATCAAGTATTTCTAATGCATTGGTTAATCCATCTATATTAACAGAACTGGATTCAGGAGTATTTGCAGTAAGTCACGCTTTTTATTACTCAGATATTCAATTTACTTCTTTCAATTATTTATGGCCATCAAAACAACAGTTAAAATTTCAGTTGGGGATAATTAGGGCGGATTATGGAATCGTGGAGGGTCTCAATGAATTTGGAACATCCATAGGCACCTATCGATCTAATGACAATGCTATTGTTTTAGGAATTGGTAGGATATTTCAAGAAAGACTAAGTATTGGATTAAACCTTAAACTTGTTCAATCCAAGATAGGCTTGAACCAATCATTTGGATTGGCATCTGATATTGGTGTTCACTACCATAAAAAAAAGGAGGGAATTAAGATAGGGTTACTCTTCAGGAATATGGGAACACAATTAACCACCTATAGGGAAGAGGGTATAAGGGAAAGATTGCCTTTTGAAATGCTGCTGGGTTTTTCAAAAAAGCTCAAGTATGTTCCTATAAGGCTTTCCGTAAATTACCGTTATTTGAATCGTTGGAATATTACAGCAACCAGTGATTTGGGAGAAAACAAAAGTTCCCTTTTTGGAAATTCGGAGATGAAAGGGAATTCATTTATGGATAATTTCTTCAGGCATTTAAGTTTTGGAAGTGAAATAATGATTGGTCAAAAAGAACAACTGCAGTTGAGATTGGGATACAATCATAAAGTTCGAAAAGAATTAGGGGTAAGTGATTATTTCTCACTTTCGGGGTTTTCATTTGGGTTTGGGGTAAAATTAAGGAAGTTGGATATTGATTTTAGTAGGAGCATTCATCATCTTGCAGGTGGTACCAATCAAATTGGGTTAAATGCAAACATTAATGAATTATTGGGAGTTAGTAGGTAGTCCTATATCGTATCTATTTTTAATCTGTTCCAATACTTGTCTAGCTTCAGCCAAAGAACGAACTCGATCCTTGACAAGGATAAGGTTCTTTGGAGATTTCTTGATAGTGAGTCCATATTGAGTTCCGTTGACAGATATCCAAGTGAGAAGCTTTTGAAAGGTAGAGCTTTCGTAATATGGAGATTGGGGATTTTCTACAAAATAGCAGCGTAATTTATGGTTCTTTAAAATAATTCTTTCAAACCCCAAGTCCTTGGCCACCTTTCTCATCATTATACCATCAAAAAGTTGAAACAACTGAGGTGGAATGGTACCAAATCGGTCTTTAATTTCCTCCTTAAATTCTTTTAAAGTAGAATCGTCTTCAATTTGATCTAATTGTGTGTAAAGGGATAATCGTTCTTGTATATTAGATACATAATCATCGGGAATCAGCATTTCAACATCGGCATCAATTTGTACCTCTTTTACGTAATGGGTCTTTTTGCTAAGTTCATCTTTAAAAAGATCTTTAAAATCAGTCTCTTTTAACTCTTGAATGGCTTCTTCGAGAATTTTTTGAAAGGTATCGTAACCTATATCTGCAATAAAGCCACTTTGTTCGGCACCTAGTAGATTACCAGCACCTCTTATATCCAGGTCCCTCATAGCTATATTAAAACCGCTTCCTAGTTCAGTAAATTCCTCTAAGGTTTTTAGTCTTTTTCTAGCATCTGCGGTTAGTACCGATAGTGGAGGACTTATTAAATAGCAAAAAGCCTTTGTGTTGGATCTGCCCACTCTTCCTCTTAATTGATGAAGATCGCTTAAACCAAATTGATGTGCATTATTAATAATTATGGTATTTGCATTGGGAATATCTAAACCCGTTTCAATAATATTAGTGCTGATCAGGACATCGAATTTTTTTTCAATGAAATCGACGAGAGTTTTTTCTAAAAACTTGGCGTCCATCTGACCGTGGGCAACCGCAATAGAAACATCAGGACATAACTTAGAAACCATAGCCGCGAAGTCGCCTAGATTTTTTACTCTATTGTGAACAAAGAATACTTGCCCCCCTCTTTGAATTTCGTAGTAAATGGCTTCTTTTATTAATTCTTCTGAAAAAACTCGACTTTCGGTGTGTATAGGTTGTCTATTAGGGGGAGGGGTTCTGATAATAGAGAGGTCCCGGGCAGCCATTAGAGAAAATTGAAGCGTTCGGGGAATAGGGGTTGCTGTTAAAGTCAAGGTATCTACATTAATTTTTAGATTCCGAAGTTTTTCTTTAGCGGCTACCCCAAATTTTTGTTCCTCATCGATGATCAAGAGGCCAAGATCTTTAAATTCTATTTTTTGATTAAGAAGACCATGGGTTCCGATTACCAAATCTATTTCACCCGACTTCAACTTTTTGTAGATGACGTTTTTTTCGGATGTACTTCTAAAACGGTTGATGAAATCTACGTTGGTTCCAAAAGGGTTCAGTCTTTCTTTAAATGTTTTGAAGTGTTGCAGAGCAAGAATGGTTGTTGGAACCAATACAGCAACTTGCTTCCCTCCTAAAATGGCTTTAAAGGCTGCACGGATGGCAACCTCCGTTTTTCCAAAACCAACATCTCCGCATACCAATCTATCCATAGGGTGCGGTTTTATCATATCTTCCTTTACATCTAAGGTGGCTTTGAGTTGGTCTGGAGTATCCTCATAAATAAAGGAAGCTTCTAGTTCATTTTGGAGGTAATTATCAGCAGGAAAAGCAAATCCAGAGGCAGCTTTTCTAGCGGCGTACAACTTTATTAATTCTCCTGCTATATCTTTTACTTTGGCCTTAGTCTTTCTCTTAAGAGTTTTCCACGCATCAGAACCGAGTTTACTCAGTGCAGGTTCTGTACCTTCTTTACCAACATATTTGCTGATTTTATGAAGGGAATTTATACTCACATAGAGCATGTCATTGTTTTTGTAAACCAACCGGACTGCTTCTTGAAGATGTCCATTGATATCTATTTTTTGCAATCCGGAAAATTTTCCTACCCCGTGGTCAATATGGGTTACAAAATCTCCAGGCTGCAATTCACGTATCATTTTGAGGTTTAACGCCTGGTCTTTGGAGAACCCTTTTTTTAATTGATACCGGTGGAAACGCTCGAAGATTTGATGATCTGTAAAACAAGCTATTTTAAGAGTAGGGTCTGTAAATCCCTCATGGATTGAAGCAGGGATGGGATGAAAATCAATATCTACTTTTAAATCCTCAAAAATAGAATAGAACCGCTCTATTTGTCTTGGGTTTTCTGCAAATAAAAAGTTGGAGTACCCTTTTTGGTTGTTTTCTATAAAATTTTCAATTAACAGATTGAAATTCTTGTTAAAACTTTTTTGAGGGGAACCCTTCCATTCAAATTTAAGGGTGTTTGGAGGTGGATCAGCTAGAAAGACTTTAGAAAAATCGTTCAAACTTGTGGCAATTACTCCAGGAGTGGTAAAGTTATTTTTCTTAAAAAATTCAGCATCAGATTGATTTTCTAATCTGTGAAGTTGTTGAAGGTGCGCATCTTTTTTTTCAAAAGAAGTTTGTAGGTTATCAATTAGCATGGAGTAATTGGCAACGCAAACGATGGTTTGATCTTCAAGTATATCTAAAAGAGGATTTTTTTCGGCTTCGCTAAAACTAGTGGATACGTTGGGTACGATTGAAACTAATGATATGTTTTGGATGGAACGTTGAGAAAGGGGATCAAATGTTCTAATAGATTCTATTTCCTCGTCCATGAGCTCTACTCTGTATGGATATTCATTCCCAAAGGAAAATATATCTACAATTCCTCCTCTAATGGAAAATTGGCCTGGTTCATAGACGAAGTCCTCTCGAACGAAACCATATTCTACTAAGATTTCTGTAAGTGAATCTACATCAATGGTTTCTTCTTTTTTTAAACTAATCCGAGACTTTGAAAGGGCATCCGGGGACACTACGGTTTCTAGCAAAGCTTCTGGGTAGGTTACTAACAGAAAACCAAGAGTTTTAAAGGTGCTTATTTTATTGACTGTTTCCGTTCTTTCAAGGATTTGACTCGGATTAATTTCTTCAAATAAATTAGGCCTTTTAAAGGAGTCTGGGAGGAAAAGGGTGTTATGATTGGGCAGAAGATTTTGAAAAGAATTCAAGTAATAGGCTGCTTCTTCTTTATTGGAGGCAATAAATAAGATGGATTGTGAATTGGTTTTTTTTCGGAGAGCTGCAATAATTACAGCTGGCAAAGATCCAGCGTGATTAACCAAATGAACCGATTTAGAACCAACTGCAGTTTTACTGGTAAGTTGAGCGAGCAAACTGGATTTAGTATACAGTTCAAGTAATTGATCAAGGTTGGACAAAGCAAATAAGTTTAATTTTTAATGTGTGCGAAAATAATGATTAATTTTAGGCAATAATCATGAATCATTTCAAATTTATCTCATATGAAAAAAGGATTTTTATTATCGTTTATGTTGCTGGCTTTTTTAATGGGCTCCTGTCAAAACCAATCTAATTCTTCCAAAGGGGAGAAAATAGGTCAATATGAAGTTTTGTCGGTAAAAGATTTTAATTCTAAAATCCAGAATGAAGATAATCTGCAATTATTGGATGTAAGAACTCCAAGAGAATGGGAGGGGGGAGTGTTAGAAGGAGCGCTGCAATTGAATATGTACGATGCTGATTTTTACGATAAGGTAAAAGAAAAGGTAGATAAAACCAAACCCGTTTATGTCTATTGCCAAGGAGGGGTTCGAAGTAAAGAGGTAAGTATGCAACTTGTAAAAATGGGCTATTCGAATGTTTATGATTTGAAAGGAGGGTATGCTTCTTGGATATCAAATAAACAATAAAACTAGAAACAAAACAAAGGAGGTCTTGTTGAGAGTTGGTAATCATAAAAAATGACAAAAAAGGTAATAATAATTGGCGGTGGGTTTTCAGGTCTTTCGGCTGCCACTCATTTGTCCGCGGAGGGATACGAGGTGACTCTTCTTGAAAAGAACCACACCCCTGGAGGCAGAGCCCGCAAATTCGAGGTGGAAGGTTTTGTATTTGATATGGGGCCGAGTTGGTATTGGATGCCGGATGTATTTGAAGATTATTTTTCAAGATTTGGCAAAAAACCTTCAGATTATTATCAGCTCAAGAGATTAAGCCCTTCATATATTATTCATTTTCGAGATGGGGATACTCTAAAAGTACCCAGCAAGGTGGAGGAATTGTTCGAACTTTTCGAATCATATGAAAAGGGAAGTAGTAGTAAGTTAAAAACGTTCTTAGAAGAAGCCCAATACAAGTATGAAGTAGGTATGAGGGACTTTGTGGAAAGGCCAGGCCATTCTATTTTGGAATTTGCGGACTTTAGGGTAGTTAAAAGTTTATTTAGGTTGCAAATGTTTCAGTCCATGTCGTCTCACGTGAGGAAATTATTCAAGAATCCAAAATTAATCGAGCTTCTAGAATTCCCTGTTTTGTTTTTAGGCGCTACACCTGAGAATACTCCGGCACTTTATAGTTTGATGAATTATGCTGATTTGGTTTTGGGTACTTGGTATCCTATGGGGGGCATGCATAAGATTATTGAGGGTATGGTGCAGTTAGCCGAAGAAAAGGGGGTACAAATAGTTTGTGATGCAGAGGTTACGGAATTTGGCATGGACGGAAACAGTATTTCGGAAGTGGTATCTCAAAAAGGAAGATTTAAAGCAGACATTGTAATAGGAGCGGGGGATTATCAACACATTGAGCAAGATTTATTGCCGCTAAAATTTAGGCAATACAGTGCCAAATATTGGGAGAGTAGAGTAATGGCGCCTTCGTCTCTCCTTTTTTATGTAGGAATAGATGGGAAAGTTAACGGGTTAGCTCACCACAATTTATTTTTTGATGCTGATTTTTCAGTTCACGCAACAGAAATTTATGAAAGTCCTAAATGGCCATCAGATCCGCTTTTTTACGTGTGTGCGCCATCCGTTACAGATGATTCGGTTGCGCCAGAGGGTAAAGAAAATCTTTTCATTTTAATTCCTTTGGCTCCGGGGTTAGAAGATAGTGCGGAATTGAGAGAAAAATACTACCATATGGTTATGGAAAGATTGGAGAAAAAGGTAGGACAAGAGATTCGGGGAAAAGAGGTGTTTAAGCAATCTTATGCTATGGATAATTTTAAAAACGATTATCATGCATTTAAAGGGAATGCCTATGGATTGGCCAATACCCTTTTGCAGACGGCATTCTTAAAGCCTAAAATGAAGAGCAGGAAAGTAAAAAATTTATTCTATTCGGGCCAGTTAACCACTCCAGGCCCAGGAGTTCCTCCATCACTTATTTCTGGAAGAGTGGTAGCCCGGGAGGTTCAAAAGCTAATAGTAAATCTTACTTAAGATGCTAGAATTATTCGATAAAACATGTATGGAGTGCAGCAAGTTGATAACCAATAGATACAGCACTTCCTTTTCATCTGGCATTAGGGTATTTGATAAAAAGTATCGAGAACCCATTTATGCAGTATACGGCTTCGTTAGGTTTGCTGATGAGATTGTAGATACTTTTCACGATTACCCCAAAGAAGAGCTTTTGGATCAATTTAGGAAAGACACATATACTGCAATAGAAAAGGGAGTTTGTCTCAATCCGGTTCTTCATGCTTTTCAGCAGACTGTTAGGAAATATCAAATCGATTTAGAATTAATTGATGCTTTTTTGGACAGCATGGAAATGGATTTACATTTCCAACAGTATGAGGACTCGATGTACAAGAAATACATATACGGCTCTGCGGAGGTAGTAGGGCTGATGTGTCTGAAGATTTTTACCGAAGGTGATAGAGAATTATACGAATCATTAAAAGCGCCTGCTTGCAGTCTAGGGGCTGCGTTTCAAAAGATTAATTTCCTTAGGGATATGAAGAGCGATTATCAAGATAGAGGCAGGGTATACTTTCCTGGGGTAGATTTCGTGAATTTTAGTTTGGAGGATAAGGTCCAGATTGAAAAAGATATAGAAAAGGATTTTAAGGATGCTTATTTGGGAATTGTGCAATTGCCTTCTGGGGTTAGGTTGGGGGTATTTTTAGCTTATACCTACTATGTGGAATTATTTGAAAAAATTCGCAAAGCTCCGGTTTCAAGAGTGGTCAAAGAACGAATTAGGGTAAATGATTGGAGAAAGGTAGCTTTATTGTTCTCCTCGGCATTAAGGACGAGACTCAATTTAATTTAGAAAGCCCGAATTGCAATTGCTTATGACCGCTATACAATCAGGTAATAAAGGTTGGTTTGTAAAAGTGGGGTTAATGGTTCTCTCTATGGGGATGATAGGATATTTATTTATCACTGCACATGAGTTGGAGGCTATTAATTTGGAGGTAAATGCTATTGGGAAGATTGGTTTTTTAGAATCCAAGTGGACTTATTTTTATCTTCACCTTATAACCATAGGGCCCGTGTTTGCTTTGTCTTTTGATAGAAAGGTAGCTTTCTACAAAAGTTGGAGGCACTTATGGCCACCTATTTTGTTGGTAGGGGCGGGTTTTATTATTTGGGATGTGTTTTTTACTTTTTATGGTGTTTGGGGTTTTAATCCTAAGTATTTAGCTGGCATTCATTTTTTGCGACTGCCCATAGAGGAGTGGATGTTTTTCGTTTCCGTTCCATTTGCCTGTGTTTTTATATATGAATGCCTAAATGCCTATTTCCCTGAAGATTCTTTAGATCGAGTAGAAACATGGATTACTAATTTTTTGATATTAGTGTTTGGGCTAACGGCATTGTTTTATTATACAAAACCCTATACTTTTTTAACGTTTGGGTTGTCGAGTGTATTTTTAATTTTACATCGGCGATATGGAACTAAATTTGTTCGAAAGAGGTTTTATCTATCGTATATAGTGGTTTTAATTCCTTTTTTATTGGTTAACGGGGTTTTAACTGGTGCTTTTACTGAAGAACCTATTGTGGCGTATTCGGAGCAGGCTTTTATGGGAAAAAGAATTTTTACCATTCCTGTGGAGGATTCGATATATGGTTTTTTATTGTTAATGTCGATTATTACTGGGTTTGAAAAATTAAAGCAGAACGAGCGCCGAAGAAATAAATAATTTCTTTTCAAAAGTTCTTGCACAAGTTAAAAACTCGTTTTACATTTGCATTCCCAATCGGGAAAAAACGTTCAACGGAGCGTTGATTACGGAAGGGAGTTAGGCTTAAAGATGGAGGGTAAAGTTTAGTGTGTTTGATGGTTTTAAGTTGGACTAAAGGCAGATAGATTAAGGGGGTAGAGAGAAAGGAGGTTAGGAGGAAGATATAGATAGATGACTATTATTGGTTGGGGTTTTGTGATGTGTGGCGAGTGAGATAATGGTTATTGATAAGTTCTTTGACACTGATGGATAAGGTAAGAAATAGAAGGAAGAATTGCGAGGAGAATTAATAGAATAGATACTAAGAGCTAGTACTTTTAGTAGTAAAGAGATTTACTATGGAGAGTTTGATCCTGGCTCAGGATGAACGCTAGCGGGAGGCCTAATACATGCAAGTCGAGGGGCAGCAGTACAATACCTAGTATTGTAGCTGGCGACCGGCGCACGGGTGAGTAACGCGTACGCAACTTACCTCCAAGAGGGGAATAGCCCTGGGAAACTGGGATTAATGCCCCATAGTTTATTGACACTGCCTGGTGTTAATAATAAAGCTTTGGTGCTTGGAGATAGGCGTGCGTCCTATTAGCTAGTTGGTGAGGTAACGGCTCACCAAGGCGATGATAGGTAGGGGGCGTGAGAGCGTGACCCCCCACACGGGTACTGAGACACGGACCCGACTCCTACGGGAGGCAGCAGTAAGGAATATTGGACAATGGAGGCAACTCTGATCCAGCCATCCCGCGTGCAGGATGAATGCCCTTTGGGTTGTAAACTGCTTTTACTAGGGAAGAAAGGTAGTCATTTATGATTATTTGACGGTACCTAAAGAATAAGCACCGGCTAACTCCGTGCCAGCAGCCGCGGTAATACGGAGGGTGCA